>JBEKLY010000236.1:0-12363 GCA_050010015.1 Terriglobia bacterium | reverse complement strand
CCCTCCGCCTCCGGGCAGCCCACCCGAGGCGCGGGGAGATGACGCCAAGAAGGAATGAGGTAATTGTCGTTGATAGGGAAAAATAGTTGTCGCTGATGGACAAAAGTAATTGACGCCGAACATCTCCATCCTTAGCTCAACAGCGCACACCACACCCGATCCAGCCCGATCTCACTCTCCGTCCGTGCTTCCTGGCCCTCACAAACTCATTCCGCCGACTCACCCATTTAACCTTCGGCCTCAGCTCCGCCATTCAAAGCCCATAATTCCCGCGTCCGCCGCAAACACGGGCGGCTTCCTTCAAGTCGCTGTATCGAAAGCACGCCGGGCAGAGGCTCTGCTATTTCGGAACGTGCTCGACCGGCGTGCTTCCGATACAGCACGAAGACTTCCGGGGAGTCTGGGGGCGTACTTCAGCGGGCAGGGATGTTATTGGATTCCGTGACGCCCTAACGTACCCAGCCTAACGTTTAGCCACTGCTTGGGGGCCCACACTTGCGTGCGGTTCTCGGGTATTAAACCATATTGTTCAGGTTGCTTCGTGCCGACATTTGTCGCGGATAGCGGAACTCAGAAGGTATGTTCCAAATTCCTTCTTAAACTCTGGACGCCCCAATGCAAGCGCCACTGTTGCCTTGAGGAAGCCAAGTTTATCCCCCGCATCGTAGCGCGTACCCTCGAAGCGAAAGGCATAGATCGCCCCCTTTTGAGACAAGTGCTTTAGTGCATCGGTCAACTGAATCTCACCACCCGCTCCGGGCTTAGTTGCCTTAATAGAATCAAATATCTCTGGCGCAAGCACATATCGCCCAATTATTGCCAAGTTGGAAGGAGGATTTTCCTTTGGTTTCTCTACCATATCCACGATTTTGAGTAAATCGCCGCGGGCATCAGCCGCCGGTTCAGTAGCAACAATACCGTACCTGGACGTTTCTTCCCACGGAACTTCCATCACCGCCAGGATCGCTCCCGGAGGGTTCTTCGGGTCCTGACAAACGAGCGACTCGTAAGCCTCGATTAGTTGGAGGACGCACGGCTTTTTGGCGTCGATAATATCGTCTGCCAACACAACCGCGAAAGGCTCTCGGCCTATCAACCTGCGGGCGCGAAGTACCGCGTGCCCCAAACCAAGCGCTTCCTTTTGCCGGATGTAGCAAACGTCAGCCGTCTCCTTGATAATTCCCCGGACCACCCCTAGCAGATCTTCCTGGTCGTTTATCTTATCAGCGTCTTTCTTGCACTCGTCGTTCAGACGCTTCCGTATCTCCGCAAGCACCTCTTGCGATATCTTGGCCGCGTCTTGCTTGGTATCTCCTTGTAAACGCTTCAATGTTTCATCAATAGCACGCTCCCATTTCTCGGTTTTGGCACAGTTTTCCCGGGCGTTGTTTTGCAACCCCTTAAGTTTCTTCTCAAGCAAATGCTCCAACTCGAAACTCTCATCAAAATGGTCCTCAATCGCGTATTTGCCGCGTCCGGTGACGATAATGATCTTTTCGATGCCAGAGTCGACCGCTTCATCGATTCCGTATTGAATAAGCGGCTTGTCAATTAAGGAGAGCATCTCTTTCGGCTGAGCTTTGGTAGCTGGAAGAAATCGTGTTCCAAGCCCAGCCGCTGGAAATACAGCGCTGATCACCTTTGGACTCATAGCCAATCCCCCTTTCACATTTACGACTGAACCCCGCCCACGAGCCCCGAGGCACGTCCTCGGAAACCAGTTGCTAACGGGGTGCGGCCGAAGGCCAATGCTTCGCACGACGCCCGCTTGCAATGAATCCTTCGGTCGCTCTTGCCAAGAATAACTGGCGCCCAGCCCGGGCAATCGGTTCTACGACGAAATCAATGCCCTTGGCCACCGATCCCCAGGGTAGATTGACCAGAGAGCGCTCCATGTGTTAACTGAGTCATTATGGAGTCAAGTTCGTTGATCAGCATCGAAAGCCAGTGGCCGGCCGCCGGATCATTTCTGGACATCAGGGTCACAAATGCGTGGAGCGTCTGCCAATCGTCCGCGGAAGTTCTGTTGGAAATCGTCAGACTAGAGATCGTTTCACGGATTCTATTAACAAATATATCTTCCTTAAAAGCCTCCAGGGCCGTCTTGAATCTAGGCGTCACTTGAGCGAGTTCAGATTCTTTCAATAATCTAACCGCGCATTTATTGAAATCTGCTAGGACGTCTGCCGTCGCGTCAGGTCCCACGAGAATTGCCGACGGCACAAAGACGTGGGAGAGAAAGGGTATCAGTCCCTTGTCCTGATTCACCGCGAACACCAGTAAGCCTGGTATTCTGGTGACCGGGTAGTCGTTTCCTCCTCCGACGATGACCTCATCGCCGATATAGATCGCGTTCGATCCAAACTTCTGTCCCTTTCGCGAACTCCCGCTCAAGTTGAGGCGGTCTATCAGAAACTCCAGCGCATAGGCCTTGTCCACCTTCTCAAGCGCCACGTCAATGCTCGAGAGCCCACCCGGACGGACCACCAGGTGCCCAAGCCCTTTTTCATCCAAGGCTTCCTGAATGCGTTCGACCAGTTTGATCCGCAAGTCTCTGCCAAAAACCGAGGATGGTTTGTGGGCATGACGAAAGCTCAGGATAGGCTTCAGGGTAAGCTGAACGGTCGCCTTACCAGGGGAGGTATCTGAACCATACTCGACGATCCTCAGATCAACTTTAGGCTCCCTCAATCTCGAGTCGTCTGAGACTTGGGACAGGTCATACGTCTTCTGATAGGAGGACTTCTTCGCGGTCAGGTCGTGCATGTATTTCAACCCGCCATCGTTAAGGATGGAAAGGACCGCTTTGGAATCGTCTTCAGGAATGATTGAGCGCTCGATATAACCCGCGTCGATGAACCTGGGCCGGATGGCAACCCCTTTTTGGCCATCCTCTACGAAGATGGCGCTAAGAATGGTCTCCAAAGTGGCACCACCCTTCAAATTGGTGGGGAGACCGTTCGCCAAGTCACCAAGAGCAGGGAAATGCGCATAGACGCCAGCCGAGTTGGAGAAGAAGTGAAATCGCTCAAGCAGGTCGAGACGACCGGTATGAACCAACTGATCGATAAGCCAACTCAAGAATCGCGAACTAAGCTCGTGCATGCTGTTCCCAGTGAGAAAGGCCAGATTCACGCCTAGTGCCGCAGCCCGGAGGAGCTCTGGCGCCAGTGTTTCCAGAAAGTGCTGTCGCTCCCGGTCGGCACCCTTCACAAGCAAGGTTTGGTCGATGTCAGCGGCGATGAGGCACCTCTCGGTGATCAGCCGTTTCGCCTCAGAAGTAAACTCGTTCACTGGCATGATCAACCCCCCGTCTGTACCTCTGGCGACCCCTGGACGGACTCGCCCGGCGGACTCGATGGTGCCAATTCCAGGGAGCGCGTTTGCGGACCTAGAAACTGTGGCGATGCGGCTAGCTCCCAAGTCATGTCCGCTTGAAGTGTGGCTTGTAGGATCGAACGAGAAATGCGCACGAGAGAACTGCCCTTCATTTGAGTTCTCGGACGCGATGCAAGGCATCGGCTCGAAGCCGACTGAGAAAGCAGATCGCGAATCGTGTATATAATTCTGTACCGTAGCCAGCGCCCGAACTGCTGTTACGTTCCATAAAAAGTAGGCTCGTCAACGTTCGTCGAGTTCGCCGATTTATTCCTCGCTTGAAGGCGAGAGGTTTCAACCGTCCCAGAAGGGGGCAATAAAGACCCCACTAGGCCCGTTTCGCAACCCCCACTTTCACCCCTTTTCGCTTTGGCCCGCGAGGCACTCCTGAATCCTCTGGCGCGGTTTCATCGGGTGGGTACATCCAGTCCAGACTTTCCCCAGGCCTTTTAATCTCGTCGCTCTGACGGTCCCGATTCAACAGAAACCGAACCGACCACACGAAAAATTTCCAGAATTGCACAACATCCAAATACTCCACAAAATCATCGACTAGAATCCGCAAGGCATCACCCAGAGACGGCTTCTCGAAATCCTTGCATATCGGCGGATCAGAGGGAATCTGTTCCGGGAGTTCCTTGACTGCTCCTGACAAGCCGTGTTTGAACTGCTCAGGGAGGTAAGTACAAAGATCCTTTGGCCAGCGGTCGGGAACCTCGCCTGTAGCAAATAGGCCCAAGAAAGTGCTTCTGAACTCATCGTCACTCCAGCCCTTAACCACTTCCTTCAGGCGCGCCAGCGCAGACGTCCACAGTCGCTGCCTGAATTGTTTCCCTCTTTCAGCGTCAGAGCCGCTGGCGTACTTCCCAGGCAGCACCTCGAGAAACTCAGTCGCGTACACATGCGGAACGTACTTTTTTCGGAGATCCCGGATTTGATCGTGGGTAAGACGTCCTGTCAAGGCTCGCTTCAATTCCGGCGACGCTCGCAGCCATCCGTCCGCGACGCATCCCATCACCAGCCGAAGCATGTAAATGTTCATGTGCCACACAACGTCCTTGTAAGTGGGCGCATCGCGATGTCGCAACTGGGCGAATCGGGCCTCTCCGACGCGGGCATGTCCCACCTCGCCGATGTGGATATCGAAATGCCCCAACTCGTGGTGCAGGGAGAATTTAAGGTGATCATCTATCCACATCACGTTCAAGCGCATATTCGAATAAGGCGGAAGATCAAGGATCGCCCCATCGCTGAGGCAGAGACCGGCACCGCTAATTACTTGGCGGAAAGGATTCGCCCCATAATTGATGAGTCCGCGCAAAAATTTCAACGCCTTGCTCGACTTCACCGTGGCCTTCTCGTTCAAACCGGATGGGATTATCCTTGGCAATTCGGCGAGTTGAACGACACGCGTGGCGAATCCATTGATTACTTCCTCTTCGTTTTCTCGATCCACCTCCCGTTCTGCCTCCTGCCGACCGGGTTGCTCATCGTACGGTGGCTGACAATAAGTGCCGGAAAACGCAAAATAATGAATCCGTGGATTCCGAGAGACCCTGTGATAACGCTCGCACAATTTAGCGATGGACTTCTGTACACTCTGAACGTCATCCTTCCGCCTGTCCCCGGTCGACCGAGGTTGGGACCCAGCCTCGCGGCGCCGATTGCCAAAATAGATCACGTCATCGTCGAGGCGGAAAATCGGGACCTGCCTGCCGATATTCGCGATCCGAATCGCAGCCTCGGCGACCTTCGGCGCATCGTAACGCATCCCGCCAAGTCCTCCGACAAGGAAGCGCTTGAACTTGTGCCGTGTGTCCTCGTCTAGGCTCCTATCTAAGATACTAAGTAACTGTAGAAGGTCGAATGCGTCAATGATCTGTACCTCGTTGGCCTCTTGTCGAAGTTGAACAAGTGCATTGTGAATTTGGGCGAGATTCCCCCCGAGGGTAAAGGCGTCAATGAGTTGCCCCTCCTGTTGGGCAAGGAGGCGCGTCCACCCTAGATCGACAAACACAAACGCTCGGCCCTCCCACCACTCTTCAGTCGAGTCACGAAAGGGACGCAGGATTTCCGAGAGGTATTTAAGATCCGCTCTAAAGCGATCCTCAAATGAGGTAGTCAATTGAAAACCGAGTAGTCTACGCCAATTGTAGTCAGTGTGCTCCTTGGTTGCGTAGTGCACAAAAAGGAAATACCGGCGCATGAATTTCTCTTTGCTTTGCTTACTACGATTACTATGCGCGTCGTGACGAGCGGAAGTACGGGGTTGATTTGCGTTTGGCATTGAAATGCCTCCTAAGAACGTCTGTGAAGAGCGACGATTGGGGACAGTCTTGTCGGCCTGACTTACCAAACCGTGCAGGAGCGCAGCGCGAACCTTCTCAGGAGCCACTGCCGAATCCATTCGATCACTGGCACTCGCGCCGAGAACCTCTTCGTCTGGCTCAGTGACAATGGATCCCTCTATGGCGTTCAGAATCGCGTCCAGTTCGTCGCGATAGTCCGTCATTTCAGAAGTCTCGCATGATTTTCACCACCCGGTCGTACAGCCTCCGAGCAGGCTCGCCAGGGGAGAGTCCCCAACCGGGTCGGGGGGCTATTCATGACGCCGAGCCTCCTCGGGTTGGCAGCAGGTACGTCCTGCTTATACTCCCCGTTAGCCTACTTTGCAAGGCCAAAATGTCGCGTCCAAAATCGCGCGCGCCGGGGCCACTTATGTCCTCAGCATTGGACATTGAGAGGTGTCGGCGCGCATTGAAAAACGTATTTTGTTGAACACATGCCGATCCTGACGAATGAACCAGCATCATCGCCGAAGGCGGCGTGGGGCGGGATCCATTGATGGCGCTGGCCTTGTCATCATCGCCGTAGGCGTCCCCTGGGTTAATTACTCGGGCGCGTGACAGATCAAGGTTCCAACGTGCCGTTAATCGTGGTATCGTGAGCAATTTTCTCTGCCACCGAACCCAATTGACCTCAGCGGACGGAGCATCTCCTGAGAGATGCCACAGTGTTCCCGAGCCCATCTGGCGCGTTCAGTAGCGAAGTCTTGGCACTTGGTTACAAACCCCCAGAAGCGCAGGCAGCGATGATGTGAAACCCGAAACCGCCTGCGGCGATGATAATAATCTCCCCCAAACCGGCCTCTGTTCAAATTTATTCACTTTTACGTGCGCGCCGACAGAGGTTCCACTTTGTCACCAGCAATGCCACAATAGACCCTCCTGCAAGGGCTTTTGTTGACCTGTCCGCCAGAACGGCAATTGTGCAAACCGGACAAACGCACTCAAGCTGAGAATCCCCTGAAACGGGGTTCGGGTCCTCGAAGCGGTCCTAGGAGGGGCTATTTGTTCGAACCCCGATGGTTGTTTTATCGATTTCCGTGGTGCTCTATGGCGTAGTGAGCCTAGCTGTCCTGTGAAGCGACTTTGCGCCGTTAAAGCTCCCATCTGATACTTGCCGACATAAAAGCGTAGGAATTAACCCTTCAATTTTGCGGCGAGTAAGGGGATCATCGACGGATCGACATATCGTTTCATCGAAAGTTGGCGGAGTTCCTTGAGGATCTTTTGTGCTTCGTCCCGGTAGCCCGCCTGCACGTAAGCGTTTCCGAGCGCATAAAGATATTTCGGCTCGCGGCCGGCACTGGCAATGGCCTTTCGCAACAACCCGATGGCTTCTTGAACGCGGCCCTGTTCCGAATAGGTTCGAGCCAGGAAGTAAAGCCCGGCGGGACAATTCGGGTCCAGGGCAAGAGCCTGGCCGAATTCGCGCATGGTCTCTTCCCTGCGCTGCACGGAGAGCAAGGTCCAGCCAGTCACCACGCAAGACAACGGCGCATGGGGATCGAGCCGCACTGCCTCTAGGTTTAGATGCTTGCAGCAAGGAGACAAAATCAATGGTTTTAAGACGAAGTTTTTTGACCCTGTGGGACATCCTGAGCAAGCCTTACTGAGTCGACGAAACTCATTCGTCGCAAATTTGAATCCACGGAAGACGGTGAAGATCTGCGGAGTTCGGCCCGGCAGCAAGCGACCACGGCGGAGCGCGCCATGTCACGCCGAAGCCCTGTCAATGGGGCGTTCCACGCGCCGGTCTGTGCTCATGGATTCTTGCCGGCGGACGAAATCAAGCCGTAAACATCAAGCTCCCTCTTGGCGCCCACATAAACGCGTCCGTTGACCACCGTCGGGATATTGAAGCGCAGCCCAATACCGGCACGGTCCCGGGGGCTTTCCTGTTCGCTGTTGTAGAGCTCATGCGCGATGTTGGAGGCGTCGAATGCATAGAGTACCGCTGGGGGGCCATCGGGTTGGTTCTAATGCTTCGACGTGAGCGCCCACACGATACCGTTTTTCAACCCGTTGGCGGAAACCGTGGGTGTTGCGCCAGGGTCAGTGAATCTGCGCGTGCCTCGCAGAGGTTCAGTTGAGAGCAGGCCGTGTGAGAGAGCGAAGTCTTTGGGAACATCGGAACTAAAGATGTAGTAGATGTGTCCGTTCCAGTAGGCAGCCGCGCCGAAGTTTTCGTCGGGCCCTCCGCGCAAAGACTGCACGATCTGGCTATCGCTGCCGTGCTGGTACGCACCCATGCGGTCCCGGTCGATGACGTAGATTGTCCCCCCTTTGCCGGAGATTACGAGGAGATGGCGGTGCGGCCCCGGCTGGTCAGGCAGCAAAAGGGGCCCCCCTGAACCGAGGTCCTTGTCATTTGCGTTTAATTCGTTCTGGTTGAAGGGAGTGAAGTAGTCACGGATCAGCAGTTCCCGGCCGGAAATGGCGAGTTTGAGCAGACTGTCACCGTAGTCCTTTCCTCCGGAATCGGCGTCAAACCGGCCATTGCCGGTAGCTAGGAATATGTTGCCGTCTTTATCGGCGGCTGGGCCCGTATCGCCCGCCCAAATGCCGCTATCGTCGGCGTCCGGGGAGGTATTGGATGCCGCGACTTGCGCCAAGGTGTGTGCATCGTAGGCCATCACCCACCCATGGTACGGCCCCACGTCACACGAGGAAGCCCACGTAAGATAGACATTGCCGTTAGCCAGCAGCAGTGCGCTGCGCGGATTCTCCCGCAGTGGGTCGAATTCGACCTGCCCATTGGAACTGCCATCGCCGCGGCCGCTAACGGAGGCTTTAATCTCCACCGGCCCTCCAAATTTTTCCACGCCCGTAGTCACCGCCAGCGCATGTAAGCGTTGACAGTACCTGTCGCTGAAGAAGCCGGTCTTTTCTTTGGTGCGAGCCAGGACGTAAAGCGTGCCGCTTGCAAGATCGATAACGGGGGTCGCGGTGATCCCGATCTCGGGCTGGATGAAAGGGCACGCCACGTCCCGAACTGGGATCGTGGTGATGCCTTTGCTGTCGTCGAGGAAGCTAACCTTCCAGTAGGGCTCCGCAACGTCGCTATCCGCGTCAAAGGCGTAAACGCTGTCGTGCTCAGTGGCGAGGAAGACGACATTGTGAACGCCCTTTCCTGGAATCTCCAAACCTTGCATGTAGAGCGGCTGCGCGTAAATGGCGCCGTCGACCCGCAGCGAAAACAGCTTTCCGAACTGCTTGGCATTCACGTTCTGGGGGGTGAGTAGCGTCTCGTGGAGGTTACAACCCGTGCGTGCACTGTCATACTGTGAGGTCAGAACCTGCGCCAGTACCGGGCGTGGCAAGTCCACGGCCAGCACCAACAGAAATCCCGCCCCGAGAAGTCCCTGAAGCCGCCGTGCATTACAGGAAGAGGTCATCGCCCTGGGTTCCCTTTCCGCAGTTTGTTACGTCAGCGCCTACAGCACCCCTTCACACATTCTGGAACAGAGGAGTTCGGGTTTCAATTTAATTAAATACTCGGCTTCCGCAAGAATGGCGTGAACCTCGCCAGGCGTGGATGCGGCGGATCGGGATCTGATCGATCTCAGCCGTGCGGCATCGGCCGTGCGGCTAATTGTGGCATTGAACAAGTTATGTAATTACTTATGTTGTTAATTAGTATTATCAATACAACCAATATTGAACGAACAGCTGTTCGCCAAGTCCCACCCGTTGAGCTTGTATTCGTATGATAAGTGCGGATTTATAGACCGGTGCCTGCTTATCGAGGTATGGTGTGCAGGCTTCAGGTGTTCATTGATCTTCACCCAGCGTGAAGGACTTTGTGTTGGCTCACATTGTCGCCGTCGCCGCTTTTCAATTTGCGGAAAATGATTGTGGATAAGATGGTGAATCCACCCAGAACGAGCAATGCTTCGTGGATGCCGTGAATCATTTGCCGGGGATTGGAACGAAAGCGATCGGGAATGAAAAACGCGGTGGCCAGCCCCGCCGAGGCAACGCCAAAGCTGATGGACATTTGCTGCATTGTGCTCGCGATGGAACTTGCGTTGCTCGTCTGCTCTTCGGTGACGTCAGCATAAACGAGGGTGTTCATGCTCGTATACTGCAGCGAAGTGAAAGCCCCATAGAAGAGCGCGAGCAGCACGATGACCCAAACCGGAGTGCCGAGTCCAATGGTCGCGAAAAGCATAAGAAGAAGACCGAGGATCACGGTATTCGAAACCAGCACGCCGCGGTAGCCAACGCGGTTCAGGATTCGCGGCAGCAGGAACTTCGTGCTCATGGAAGCGATCGCCTGGGGCATGATGAGCAGGCCGGACTGAACGGGCGTGAATCCGAGACCAACCTGGTAGAGGAGCGGCAGGAGGAAGGGCACTCCGCCGATGCCAAGGCGGGTGAAGAAGCTACCGCTTACCGCCGCGCTGAACGTGCGAATGCGAAACAGACTCAGATGCAGTAAGGGAGACGCGATCCGTGTCGCATGGAGCCAGTATCCTGCGATAAGTGCCAGAGAAATCGTCAATAGCCCTAAGATTTCGCCCGTACTCAGCGTATGTTCGCCGAATATCTCCAGCACGTACGACAGCAGCGCGATACCGGAACCGAAGAGGATGAGCCCGACAATATCGAGCGGGTCGGTTCGTTCTTCGCGGTAGTCCGGTAGATGCAGATAGACCATCAACAAACCAACCAGGCCGATCGGAATATTTACGAAAAAGATGACTCGCCAGTGAAGGTATCCGACGATAAGACCGCCGGCAATGGGTCCGAGCATTGGGCCGATCGTAGCTGGAATGGCGACGAAGCTCATGGCGCGGATGAGTTCGGATTTTGCAAAGGTTCTCACCAGCGTGAGCCGGCCCACCGGCACCATCATGGCTCCGCCGCAGCCCTGCAGGATGCGACACGCGACCAGCAGATGGATGGTGGTCGATATGCCACAGAGAAAAGACCCGAGGGTGAAGAGGCCGATCGCGGATGCAAACACCCGTCGCGTTCCGAACCGGTCTGCCATCCAGCCGCTGATCGGAATGAAAACCGCGAGGCTCAACGTGTAGCTGGCCAGCACTGACTTCATGCTCAGCGGAGCCACTTTGAGGGCCTCCGAGATGGCAGGTACCGCAGTGTTCAGAATCGTCGTGTCGAGCGACTCCATAAAAAACGCGACCGCCACCAGCCACGGTAGGAGTCGCTTACTCGAAACGGACGGAGAGAATGGAAACGAAATGCCGCTGATGGAATTGACTGTTCGCATAGTTTTCGCGTGGCGCAATTAATCTGTTCACGAATTAGCAAATTCGCTCGCCCCGGCAACCTTCCCTTAGTATCTACAATGTCTCACGTCCGGAGGGGGTCATCAAGATTCAAGTGGCACCCGCTGGGATCAATCACGGGAAACGGCGAAGGGTTTACCGATTCCCCGTCACTTGGTTGTATAGTCGAAACCGTAGAAGTGCCTCAAGCATTCAAACTCCCGAGATACGGGGTTCTGAGAAGTCGGCGGGGCGGCGAAAACAAATCACGCGGGTTTGAAGTGGTCGTCGCTCGCCTTGATCCGCGCCACGACTCGTCCCACAGTGCGGACCGAGACGCCCAACATCCTGGCACACTCCGCTTGACTCTTGCCCCGGCGCAGCAACGCTTCAAGCCGGGCCAAGGCCATCCTGTCCAGTGACACCGGACGCCCGCCTTCCTTCCCCCATTTCCTGAGCTGGGCCTTGCTGTGGGCCTTGGCCCTTGCGATTCCACCCATACGGGCCATCTCGACGACCGTCATCGGCTTTTCGCTCATGCGCCAAAGCCTACACCCGAAATTGGCGGGTTGGCAAGGCAGAAATTAGCAGCAGGTTATGGCTGATAACACATATTATGTTAACTAGTTTAGCACTCATTCTAAACCGGATATAGGTTGAGCTTAGGCACTCCGCGTGCCCTTGCGCAACACAGCTTTGTTGCCAAACGAGGCCGGCGGCGGATTTCTTAGGGCCGTAACCCCTTGCGCTCGCTAGGGTTAAAACTTCTCTTGGAAGGCTCGTGGGCACGTTTCGGTGTGTCCGCAGGTCTCGCCGGGGTGTCTGCGTTGCGCCTGGGGGAGCCTAGCCCAGTCGGCGGGCAAGTTGTGAGGACACCTGACAGTCAGGCAGGGCATATGCTAGTTACGACCGCTGGTTTGCAGAATTCCGGCCACGTTCTTTGAGTAGTAGTGACGAAAGGCAGGGCGCCGCCCACAAGTTGTTAGAGGATCGCCGTCAGGAATCACATGGACTCTAACTCACACCAGCTAGAGTCAAAGCGCCAATTTGGAAGCTCGGGACTGAGGTTGCTCGAAGGCTTGCGTTCCCACCCGTCAAGGCACAGTCCCCTTCTAACCATTCATCGCTTGCCCAAATACCTCAGCCTTCGACCGAAGTGCCTGATTCTCTGATGCCTATATTAAACTGATCCCTCTGCCCGAAAACACCAGTTTGTGGTCAGGGACACGAATCAGGGTGGACCGCGCTGCCCTTCGTAAGCCCCACCCCAACTGTCGCGGGTAATTGCGTTTGGCAACTTCTTTTGGCCCATTTCGGCGGTTTAATTTGGCCCACCTTGGGACGTTGTGGGTTGGGTAAGGCTTTTGCTTTGCCTTCCCGTAAGAATAAGGACCGCCGCCGTAGCT
>JBEKLY010000235.1:0-12446 GCA_050010015.1 Terriglobia bacterium | reverse complement strand
AGGCTCGAAACTCAGAACCCGAAAACAGAGATTTGAAGCTCAAAGACGGAAGGTCGAAAACCTCAACTGGGAAATCGAAGGCCCAACGCGCAGTTTCCGGTTTAAAACATCCAATTTCAAATCTCAATTTCAAATCTCAAATCTGAAATCTCAAATCTCCGGTTGCCTCATCCCATGCCTGAACACTCCTCCGAAAAGACCGTAGGGGACACGCCGTTGCTTGAACAGGTCTACTTGCCGTTCTTGTCGGAGGCTCAAAACGCGGATGGCGGGTGGGGCTACCGCCACGGCGGCCAGAGCGGTGTGGAACCAACTTCCTGGGTGCTTTTGGCCTTGAAAGGAGTCGAGGAGTTGAGAAGTCGAGAGGTCGAGAAGTCCAGGACTGCCCAGCTTCCTGACTCTTCGACTCCTCGACTACTCAACTTGTTGAACGGAGGAGTGCGTTGGCTGCGAGAGTGCCAATTGCCGGATGAATCGTGGCCGTCCTTTGCCGGTCAGACGCGTGGGTGCTGGGTGACAGCGACGGCCAGCCTGGCCCTGTACGTACTCGGAGACTCGCAAGATCGCGTGGCGCGCGGACTTCATTGGCTCTCGAAGGCCTGGCCGGTGGAAGGCCGCCTCTGGCAACGAATCACCCTCAAGGTGTTGCGGCGCAGGAAGGTGGTTCGGCAGGACGAGTCCTTGCGCGGTTGGAGTTGGACACCCGGCACGGCAAGCTGGGTCGAGCCGACCTCCTACGCCCTGATTGCCTTTCGCTACATTCCCAGGGAATTGCATCCCCGCGGTGCGGAGCAACGCCGGCGGCTTGCGGAACGCATGCTCTACGACCGAATGTGTCCGGGGGGCGGCTGGAACAACGGCAACCCCCTCGTTTATGGGGCTGCGGGCGTTCCTCGTATTGGTCCGACCGTCTGGGCGCTGCTGGCCCTTCAGGATTACGGGGACCGCCCGGAGAACCGCCGCAGCCTGGAGTGGTTGGAACAAGTCTATTCTCAGATCCAAGGGCCCGGCTCGCTCGCTCTCGCCCACCTCTGCTTCGAGACCTACGGCCGCTCGGCGCCCCCCTTGGGGTCATCGCTGGCGGCACTGAACTCGAACAACCAGTTTCTTGGTAATCTCCTGGTGGCGGCCTGGGCGACCATCGCGTTGAGCGGCCGGCCGCGCTGGCTCTCGCCGGAAGTCAGAGGCTAGAGAGTAGAAACTTGCGTCGTGAATCAGAAGTTCGTTAAAGAATTGAGCCCGTCAGCCGACGGGCGGCAGCGTGTAGCCCAGGGCGTAGGAGTCTGTGTGAAAACCTCGTCTAGACTGTCATTCCGAGCGGAGCGAGGAATCTCGCTCTGCGTGTCTTCAAGGCAGTGCGAGATTCCTCGTCGCCTTCGGCTCCTCGGAATGACAGCAAAACGAGTTCTCACACAGACTCCTACGCCCTGGGCTACTCTATGCCGCCCCTGACGGGGCTCCGAAAAACCGGCGCGCACGCGAAAGACTTCCTTAACGAACTTCTGACTCAGGACACCAGAAAGCGCTTTCTATTTTCCGGTTTCTGGTTTCTAATTCCTGCTTGGAAAAATGAGTGCGAACAACAACTCGTTGATGCCCTCTTTCAACCGGCCGCCTTCGCGGGTCGCGATACGCAAAGCGCCTAACTATCAGGTTGACCTGACGGCGTTGCTTGACGAGACCTTGCGTGAGTTCGATTTGAAGGTGCAGGGTTCGAAGGTGCTGCTGAAGCCGAATTTTGTCGAGCCAGACCCTCAAGGTTTGATCAACACTCACCCGGCAGTGGTGGCAGCGGCGCGGGATTGCTTCCTGCGCCTGGGCGCGCGAAGTGTTATCGTCGCGGAAGGGCCCGGGCACGAACGGGATACGGAAGGCATCCTGGAGACCAATCACCTCCGCGACTACCTGGGGCCGCTCGAGGGAAAGTTTGTTGACCTCAACCTCGACGACGTTCACTTAGTGCCCACGCGCACCCGTGCCTCCCGGGTGAAAGAGCTCTATTTACCACGAACGGCGCTCGAGGCTGACTTCGTGGTCTCGATGCCCAAGCTCAAGACCCACCATTGGGCTGGAGTCACGCTCTCGCTCAAGAACATGTTCGGCATTGTTCCTGGAAGCTGTTACGGCTGGCCCAAGAACGCGCTGCATTGGGCGGGCCTGACAAACTCCATTCTCGACATCAACAGCACCGTGCGGCCCGATTTTGCTATCGTAGACGGCATCGTTGGCATGGAGGGCAACGGACCGCTTCAGGGTGAAGCCAGACCTTGCGGCCTCATCGTGGCCGGAGATGATCCGGTGGCGGTCGATGCCACTTGCGCACGCATCATGGGATTGGTCCCGGAGCGAATTAATTACCTCACCCAAGCGGGTCTACTGCTGGGCCACCTGAAGAGCGAGAAGATCCGGCAGCTCGGGGAATCCCCCGAGAGCGTGCGGACTTGCTTTGCAGTCCTCGATGCGTTCAAGCGCCTGAGAGACGAAAATGCCCAGTCTTGAGACCGCTGCGCAGCCCCTGGTAGCCCATAATCCGCGCCACCTGAGTATGCTAAAGCGAGCCTTCTCGTTCCCTAGCCTATTGGGCATCGTCCTGGTGGGCAGTTCGTTCATGTTGCTGCTCACTTTCTTCCGCATCGATGGCGATACCTGGTGGCACTTGCTGGCGGGGGAACGCATCCTTAGCACGCATCACTGGCCTACATCCGATATCTACTCTTTCAGCGCGCCCGGCGCCGAATGGATCGCCTATGAGTGGCTGAGTGAAGTCATCCTGGCGTGGGCGGCGCGGCTTGCCGGCCTGGCAGGCTTAATGGGGCTGCTGTTTGTACTTACCAGTGCCGTACTGGTGCTTTCTTATTACTACGCCTACCTGCGCTGCGGAAACTCAAAGGCGGCTTTCGTGGCCTCGTGGGTAGTCCTGCCGCTGGCCGGAGTGTGGTTCGCCGTTCACCCCTATCTCTTTGGGTATATTTACCTCCTTGCGACACTGATCTTTTTGGAACGATTCCGTCAAGGGCATCACAAGTCATTATGGTTTCTTCCGTTGGTTTTCTGCCTCTGGGTCAATTCGCATGGCTCTTTCATGTTGGGGGCCGCGATCTTCGGGATCTATTGGTTGTGTGGACTGATGAGATTCCGGGCAGGAAGCCTGGTGGCGGATGCCTGGACCGCTTCTGAGCGGTTGCAACTTGCGGCGGTTGCCTTGCTCTCCCTTCTGGCCGGGTGCGTGACGCCTTACGGGACGCGCCTTGCCGCTTATCCCTTGCAGATGATTCTCTTCCAGCAGGGTATTACAAAAAACATGACGAGCTGGGCTCCAATCCCCTTGGACAAATGGCACGGGGAGGCCTTCCTGATCCTGGTTTTGCTCTTCATCGTGGGGCTCGCGGCGGGCCGAATCAAGCTCCGGCCGGAGGAGTTGGGCGTGTTCCTCTTCGCGGTTTTCATGACTGCGGAGCATGCACGGGCGCTTCCGCTCTTTGCTTTCGTTGTTCCGCCCCTCCTGGCAACGCTATTGGCCCCGTGGATACCGCCGTACGACGCGGCCAAGGACAAGTACGCGATAAACGCCGTGCTCATAATTCTGGCAATTCTGGGTTTCGCCTGGTACTTCCCCTCCCAGCAGCAACTCGAAGAGGAGACAGCCAAACATAACCCGCGCGGTGCTGTCGAGTACCTGCGCGGGCATCCGGCGCCTGGCCCTATGCTCAACGAGCTCACCTGGGGCGGGTATCTGCCTTATATGCTCGGTACGCAACAGCGCGTTTTCATCGATGGCAGGCTCGATTTCTATCAATATCGCGGCGTGCTTCCTGACTATCTCCGTATCACCAGGCTCGAACGCGACACTCCGCGCTTACTTCAGAAGTACAATATCCAAGCATGCCTCATCGCTCCCGGCATTCCACTCGCGACCTATTTGGACGCCTCCCCAGAGTGGAAGAGCGTCTATGAGGACCAGGTGAGCGTGCTTTTTGTGCGCACGCAAGTTCGAGAACAGAAGGTCGAAGCTCTGAAGTCGAAATGAGAAACACACTCAGGCCCGCAGCCCCCAGAAGTCTGCCGGAAAAACCGTTTGAGTGTCATCCTGAGGAGCCGCAGGCGACGAAGGATCTCCGCAGTTCGTTGAAACTGCAACTGCGGGGATTCTTCGCTTTGCTCAGAATGACAGAGTTCAACGGTTTTTCAGCAGCCTGCCTGGTTCTTGACCGCTCTGCTCGCCGCCCAAACGGTATTGCCTGATTTCAAATGGAGACTCCGCCCAAACTCGCTGCCGCTTGGTTCTTGACGGCCCTGCTGGGTATCGAAGCCGTGTTCATCGCCTCGCAGGCGAGGCTCGATTTTCCTTTCCTGGCCCCGGCTTTACTGGCTGCGGTGGTGATTCAAATCCGCACGTGCCGCGGCCGTCTCGAACTGCTGGCAACGGTTCTCGTGGCCGTCGGGCTGGCCATGGTACGCTTCGGAGTCCACTTGCGCCCCTTGCGCGACAACCCCTCGACCATCGGCATGTTCATTGGTTTGGCAAGCTTGGTCGTCATGGGCGCGAAGGTCGTTCGCAGCCCTCGGCCCGAAATGCCACAGAGGATCTCCGCCTTCGGCGTCGCTTTGTCTCTCCCGGTGTTTGTAATTGTGACTGCAGTCGTGCTGCCGGGAACGGCGCACGCGCACTCTGCCACGCTGGACAGAGTCTTGTACGCTTTCGATGGCAGTCTCGGATTTCAGCCTAGCTTTGTACTGGGTCGATTTCTAAGCCGCGT
This sequence comes from Terriglobia bacterium, assembly GCA_050010015.1. GTDB lineage: Bacteria > Acidobacteriota > Terriglobia > UBA7540 > UBA7540 > CAVROP01. The sequence goes on along the minus strand of JBEKLY010000235.1, from coordinate 7,689 downwards.
GCCGTGGCTGGGGACGCTTGCGGAAATCTCCTACGAACAGGTGCCCGTGGCGGTGCTCGTGCTTTACGCCAGCACCATGGGCAAGGAAGAGCGGCGCAGACCTAACTTATTGCTGCTCTTTGCCGTAGCGAGCCTAGCCGGGTATCTGCTCTACTATCTGGTTCCAGCCGCTGGCCCGGTCCACTTGTTCCCGTCCCAGTTCCCCAACTCAGCTCCGCCTCTGGCAGGATTGACGCTGCTGCCTGCCGTTCTCCCCGCCGACGCCCCCCGCAACGCCATGCCCTCGCTGCATATGACCTGGGCGGTTTTGTTGTTTTGGAACGCTCGCCGGTCCGGCATCTGTCTGCGCGCCGTTTATCTTTTGTATTTGATTCTCACGGTCTTGATCACACTTGGCTCCGGAGAACACTACCTGATTGATCTGGTGGTGGCCTTGCCTTTTGCCTTGGCGGTACAGGCTGGCTTCAGTGTGCCGATCCGCGAACTGCCTCGCTCGCTCCTCGTGTGGTCCGGCGCGGCAGGAACTCTTGCCTGGCTCGGCTTCCTGCGCTTCGCAAGGCCGGTGTGGTTAGGCTCAATTGTCCTTGACTGGAGCCTGGTGATAGCCACGGTGGCAGGGACAGTGGTATTGGTGCGGCAGATCAATTGCGCCTTAGCGAAAGGGCCGGAGATCACAGGGCCTAGGCAAGAAGTGGAAACGGCCTCCATGGCGCCATGGGTGCCACCTAAAGGTGCGTAACTGTGACAATATACTTATTCTATACAATCGCTGGAATGATATTAATTCTGGCTTTTGCTCGGCGCAACAACTGGCAAGATTTTGCCGTCGCCTTCGGCCTGCTGGCGTTTCTTCTTCTCAATGTGGCCCTGGGAACGGTGGGCAGGCTGCCGAAAGGACAGTCGTTTGCTCCGACGATGGACTGGTATCTCTATCGAGCCGATCAGTACTTGGGAATGGATGGCCTCACCCTGGCGCGCTGGGTCTTTTCCACGCCAGTCGTGAAAGCGGTCTTGTTAGTTGCCTATGAGTCTCTTGCGGTAGCCTTCGCCATCGTCTGGAGCGCTGAGCGCTCACCCGTCATGCTGCGCGCCGTCCTGCTGGCCGCCGTGGCTGGCTTTTTGTGTTATCGAATCGCGCCCGCTACGGGGCCTGTCTACGCTTTTCGGGGCTTCCCCTGGATTCCGCCCCACGCTTCCGGGCAGGTCCTCGTCGACGTGCGCATACCCCGCAACTGTCTGCCGTCTCTGCACTTTGCGTGGGCGCTACTGTTGCTCTGGAACTGTCGCGGCCGTGCGCTTCAGGCGTTCTCATCGGCTTTCTTGTTGCTGACGGCTCTCGCCACGGTTGGCCTCGGGGAGCATTATTTTGTTGATCTCCTCGCCTCCGTGCCATTCTGTGGGGCAGTGCAAGCCATCGCGAGTTCGAAGTACTTTTCTATTTTCTGGCCCTCGCGGGACCGTCACGCAGCTGACCCGCGCCGCTCCCACCTGGTTCGCTCCGAGTGAAGAGTGCGCCGACGCGGTTCACCCTTTTCCCCAAAGGGGAGAGGGCAGCACGCGGAGCAGGTACGAATGTCATCAATTGAAACACATAGTCCGCCGCAGCCCTTCCTGTTGAGGGTGGTTTCCTTTCCGGCGCTCTTGGCAGCACTTCTGGTGGCCGCGCTTTTCGTGCCGCTTCGCGATCCAAATTTGGACCCGGACGTATGGTGGCACATTAAGGTGGGGCAGAGCATCCTCGAAACCCACCAGTGCCCCACCGTAGACACTTATTCGTTCACTGTACACGGCAACCCCTGGATGGCTCACGAGTGGTTGAGTGACGTACTACTTGCGGCCGTGCAGCGGACCGGGGGGCTTCGGGGGCTGTTGGCGCTCGATCTCGCCCTGGGAGCCGCGATTGTCCTGGCGCTCTACGCCTTGACCTCACTGCGGTCGCGCAACTTCAAGGCGGCATTTGTGACCTGCGCGCTGCTGTTGCCGTTGGTCTTTATCTCAATTACGCTCCGTCCCCAGATGCTGGGCTACTTCTTTCTTATTCTCACCCTCATCATTCTGGAGCGTTTTCGCCAGGGCCGCCCCGCCACTCTCTGGTTGCTCCCACCGCTTTTCCTGTTGTGGGTCAACATGCACGGAAGTTTCGTGACAGGGATCCTCGCCTTCGGTGTTTATGGGATCAGCGGATTGTTCAAGCTTCGCTGGGGTGGTCTTGAATCCGCACCCTGGACGGCCGCCCAGCGGCTGCGTTTGGGTGCAACGTTCCTGCTAAGCTTGTGCGTGCTTGCCATCACTCCCTATGGGCTGAGACTTGCAGCCTACCCGCTCGATCTGGCGTTCCTCCAGCCGATCAACAGGGCTTACATCCAGGAGTGGGAGCCGATGCCCTTTAATCAGCCGTTCGGACAGTACTTCCTGGCATTGCTAGTCGCCTTCCTGCTGGCCCAAATCGTACTTGGGCCGACCTGGCAGTTGGCGGAATTGACCCTCTTTTTTGCGGGACTCTGCGCTGTTTGTCTCCATGTCCGCTTACTCCTGGTCTTCGTTCCGTTCAGCGCGCCGCTCTTTGCCATGATCCTGAGCCGCTGGGTACCAGCCTACGACTCCGGTAAGGACAAGTACGCTTTGAACGCGCTCCTGATGGCCGCCGTCGCGGCGGGCATACTTTGGTTTTACCCTTCAAGGGCGCGACTCGAGAGCGGCGTAGCGCGCCATTTCCCGGTCAACGCTGTCCAGTACATCTTGCGGCATCCTCCTCCCCAGCCCATGTACAACAACTACATGTTCGGCGGCTACCTGATGTTTGCGCTCGACGGCCGGAGCAAGGTTTTCGTCGATGGGCGGGGGGATATCTACGAACGCGCCGGGGTTCTCACTGACTACGGGAGCATTGCCTGGGTTGCCCCAAATGCCCTTCCTCTGCTGCGAGCATATAATGTGCAGTCGTGCCTTTTGGAGCGTGACGAATCTCTGGCGACCCTGCTCGCCGTCACCTCCGAATGGCGGAAGGTCTACGCAGACGACTTGAGTGTCCTATTTGTGCGCGAGAGCGCCAAAGGTCAACCCTGATGAGCCAAGTACCTAAACTCTCCCAGGCCACGGGGAAGACTGCGCTGGGTGAATGGATCACATTCGCGCTGCTAGCCGCATTTGCTGCGGCTCTGCTGATTTTCGCCTTGCTGGCGCACCTGGATGACCCTTTGTACCCGACCGACCTCAGAGCTTTCTACACAGTCGGCACGATGCTGAAACACGATCTGCGCTGCGACGTCTATACCGAGAGCGCCCAGCAGGCCATAAAAAAGAGTCTTTGGGGACCGTGGACCGAGAGGGAGAACTATACCCATCCGCCCTTCGAGAGCCTGCTCTATTGGGGACTCTCCTACTTGCCGTTTCGTGCGGCGTATGTCGCCTGGGATCTGCTCAATCTGGTCTTGCTGGGGTGGGCACTCTATTTGCTCAAACCCTATGCTGCACACCTCGACACAGGGTCGCGGCTCACGCTGGCCCTCGCGGTTCTCTGCCCGTTGATCTCCACGTTGCGGGAAGGGCAGAATCTCATCCTGCTGGTGCTTTCCTGCGTTGGCGCCTTCGTCTGCCTGAAGAATCGCCGGGAGTTCGCGGCGGGCTGTTCGCTGGGAGCGGGCCTTTTCCGGTTCCAGTTCGTTCTGCCGCTTCTGCTTATTTTCGCCGCCCTTAAGAAGTGGAAAATCGTCCTCGGCGTGGCCCTCGTCGGTGCCGTTCTTGGGTTGGTCTCGCTGGCCCTTGTCGGCTGGGCTGGAATCCGGCACTACATTGCATTGTTATCGGCGCTTTCCACCAGCACGGCGTTTCCCGCACTGGTGCCGGCTATGCCGAATGTGAGAGGCTTTATTAACGTTCTGTTCGCGGGTCGACTCGGGCCGCACTATTTGACTCTGCTGGAGACTGCCGGCCTGTTTGTATTGCTTTCATGGCCTATCCTCGAGTGGCGCCGGCGCGGATGGGAACCGGATGGCAAGACGTTTGACTTGCTCTTCTCGCTTAGCATCGTGGTCTGCGTCATGACCAGCCATCACCTGTTGATTAACGGCCTTCTTCTGCTGATTGTTCCGGCACTACTTCTGCTGGACTATGCTGCCGCAGCCTATCCAAGCGGCCTTCGGCGATGGCGCCTGGCGGTGCCGCTGCTCTTGCTGTTCCCAATGACGATTTTCTTGAACCTCGAAGTCGAAAACAGGCTCGGTTTCCTGCTCCCGGTGATCCTCTGGTTGGCGTTTGCTATTTCAAAAGAGATACCTAAAGCGCAAAAGCAGACCGGCGGAGGTGAGCGTGGCCGCTCCTGAAGCCGGCGCCGAGCGCCTTGTCGCCAAGAGTCCGAGGTCCGGCGCGCTTGTGGGGCTAAGGAAAGCTTTCTCATTCCCAGTGTTTCTGGGCGCATTAGTGGTGGCGGGCGCGTTCCTGAATTTGCATGCACGGCTCGAGAATGACATTTCACTGCCCGCCGGCCATTGGCATGTGGCTTTTGTTGAGGGTGACACGTTCTGGCACATCGCCGCCGGCCAGCGCATTCTGGACACCCACACCTGGCCTACCAAAAACTTCTATTCCTTTACCGCCCCGAACAGTCAATGGCTGGACTACCAATGGTTGGGCGAGGTGATGATGGCGGCAGCGTACCGGGCCGGCGGGCCGCGCGGGCTCATGGCGCTTCTAGCGGCCCTGACATCGGCGATTCTTTTGCTGCTTTACTATTACGCCTACCTGCGCAGCGGCAACGTCAAGGCCGCGCTTGCGGTGTGCGCCGTCGTGTGGCCGCTCGTCGGACTATGCTTTACTCTGCGCCCGCAACTTCTCGGCTATGTCTTCCTGCTCATTACTTTGATCTCGCTCGAAAGCTACCGCCAGGGCTTCCTGAAGTCTCTTTGGTTCCTTCCCTTGGTATTTGTCCTTTGGGTGAACACCCACGGTACATTCACTTTTGGCATGCTGGCGCTGGGTGTCTATTGGGTGGCCGGGCTTAAGGATCTTCACTTGGGGGATCTCGAGAGCCGGACGTGGTCACGCGGGCAACGATGGCATCTGGGTTTGATCACGTTTCTTTGTGCGCTGGCTCTCGTCGTGAACCCTTACGGGCCGCGCTTGCTTTACGGATTGGCCGAGCCCGTCTCGCAGCCCCTGGTCATGGCCTACGTCGAGGAGTGGCAGCCCTTGCCCTTCAACGAGTTTTACGCCAAGTGGTTTCTTGTCCTGCTGTTCCTGTTTTTCATTACGCCGCTGATCTGGCGTTTTCGCCTGCGCCTCGAGGATGTGGCGCTGGTGATCGTTGCGGCTTACATGGCCTGCGTCCATCAGCGCATTGTAGTTTTTTTCGCCATCCTCGTTGCGCCCGTCCTTGCGGTGTGGGTAGGCAAGTGGTGGTCCGGATACGAGCCGGCCAAGGAAAAGCCGCTCTTGAACGCCATCCTGATCGGCTTGTTCGCGGTGGGGATGGTCGGTTTCTTTCCCTCCACGAGCAGTTTGCAGCGGGTGATTGACCAGAATCAGCCTCGGCGCGCCGTGGACTACCTTCGCCGGAACTCGGTTCCCGGCCCCATGTTTAACGATCAGTTCTGGGGCGGCTATCTGATCTGGGCTTTCGGAGGGCAGCATCCGGTATTCATCGACGGTCGCTGTGACGCGTATGAGCCTGCGGGCGTGCTCGGGGACTACATCGGGATCATGCGGGCAGACCTGGATTCGCTGAGGTTGCTCGATAAGTACCACGTGCAATCCTGCCTCATCGAGCGCGGCGGTTCTCTTTGTGCCTTACTCGATCATCGGCCGGAGTGGAAGCGCGTTTATCAGGACGATCTGAGTGCATTGTATGTAAAGCAGAACCCTTGAAGGTGTGAGAAAGCAGCTTCCGTCATTCCGAGCGCAGATGGCAGGGTGGCCTACCCACGGAAAGTCCGTGTCATCCTGAGCCCGTTCGCTTCGCTCAGGGTAAACTGCGCGAAGGACCTGCAGTTCCGACCCGAGACGAACCAATGCAGATTCTTCGCTTCGCTCAGAATGACGGATTTCGAGATTCCGAGCGATCGACGCCGTTCATTGCATGATGACGCCTGATAAGCCACAATCCGGTGTTTTTACTTTAACGCCTCTCAAGCGCGTGGCCCTCAGCTTGTTACTGCTGATTATCGCCACGGCGCTCGTGGCCCCCGTGTGGTCAGTGCGCTACGTGCCCCTGGTTGACTACCCAAATCATCTGGCCAGCGCTTTTGTGCTGGCCCACCTCAAAGACCCCGCTTTCCATTTCTCTCAATTTTACGCTTCTGACTGGAACACTTACCCCTATCTGACCATGGATGTGATCCTGGTCGGACTCGAGCAGTTCCTCCCCATTGACTTGGCCGGGCGATTACTGCTGAGCCTCTGCTTGCTGGGCGTTCCTGCGGCAACGTGGTTTTTCATCCGGCAGGCCAATCCCGGCCAGGAGAGCCTCGCTCTCTGGTCGTTGCTGGTTACGAACAACCTCTACTTTTTCCTGTTCGGTCTCTTAAACCTTCAACTCAGCCTGGCGCTTTGCCTTGTCGTAATCGGCTTTTGGCTGCGATTTATCGAACGGCCACGCTGGCCTTTGTGGTGTCTGTTGTTCATTCTCACCACAGCCCTATATTTCACCCACTTGATGGGATTTGGAATGGCTTGCCTGGTCATGACGGCTTATGCTCTGTTTGCCCGGCAACCCTTGCGCCTTCTCTGGCGGTCCTGGTTTCTATTCCTGCCTGGCCTACTCCTGTACTTGCATTCCAGGTCGTCGGGAGGAGGCCCGGGCCTGCACTACCAGGGCTTGGCTGGAAAGGTAGGAGGCCTTTTGCTCTTGATGGCAGCCTACTCGCCGGTTCTTGATTTCATGACCTTGCTCGTGGCCGTCATCACGTTTTTGTTCGCGGTCGCTGTCTCGCGTGATTTCCGATGGAACTATCGCTGGCTGGGTGTCCTGGGTTGCGTTTTCGGTCTGTATTGGGTTTTCCCCTCGTCCTTTCGAGCGGCTATGAAGGCCGACATACGCCTCTTGCCTTTCGCGTTCGTCCTGGGTCTGGCATCGGTCAACCTGGGCCGCCGGGCGCGGACGATTGGCCTCATCGCGGTGGTTCTCTTCCTGCTTCGCGCCGGCGAGGTCGAGCGCCGCTTCCGCTCCGTGCAGCCTCATCTCGAGCAACTTTCCGAGTCATTTTCGGCCATTCCTGAAGGCGCGCGCGTCCTCCCGGTGATCGATTGGTGGCAAGCCAGGGACGCATTGGAAGGAGAGTTCTGGGCTTACGGCGTCATTCGAAGGGGGTGGTTTTCGCCTTGTCTCTTCCACGACCCGGGCGTGCATCCTTTCCGAATCAAGCTTCAGGCCTACACCCCGTGCTCGCCAAATTGGATTCCGCTCGAGGCATGGGATTGGAGCCGCATCCGAAATGAATTCGATTACGCCTGGGTCTATGGCGCGCCTCAGGCCCTTGCTCCGCTCTCCGGGATTGGCCGGATCGCCAGTCAACAGAGCGATCTTCGTGTATATCAACTGTGCCGGGCGGCCTGCGGCGGCCAGCCATGAGGACGGTGTAGGGGTAGGGCTTGCCCTCATAAGCGTTTACTTAAGGCGCCGGGACTTCGAAAGCCGCGGAGCGGCGCCAGAAAGTAGCCCACGGCGTGAGCCGTGGGACGGAACGTGGCGTTAAT
>JBEKLY010000234.1:0-12486 GCA_050010015.1 Terriglobia bacterium | reverse complement strand
CGCGGTAGTCATCCGGGAAACACTGCGGGCCGGGGTGGACATCCTGCAAATCCGGGAGAAAGATCTCCCCACCCGTGAGTTGATGGCACTCGTGGAAGAAGCTGTGAGCGCCGCGAGGGAATTCCCATCCGTGGCGCGGGCGTCTCGCCTGCTGTCGCGCGAGCAATCCTTCGCTCCGCTCGGGACAGGCTCTGACTGCGCTCGCGTATTGGTCAATGACCGGCTCGATGTCGCCTTGGCGGCGGGGGCAGGAGGAGTGCACCTGGGCGGACAATCTATGCCCGTCTCAACCGTCCGCCAACTGGCCCCCCGCCCTTTTGTTATTGGTGTCTCCTGCCACTCTTTGGGTGAGGCGATAGCCGCTGAATCAGCCGGAGCGGATTACCTTCTGCTCGGTCCCGTCTTCGAGACGCCTTCCAAGCTCAAGTACGGTCCGCCGTTGGGTTTGGATGAGTTGCGGAAAGTAAATGCACGAATAAGAATACCGGTCCTCGCTCTGGGGGGAATCACCGTGGAACGCGTCCGGCCTTGCCTGGAAGCGGGGGCGGCAGGCATTGCCGGCATCCGCATCTTTCAGGACTGCGAGTCGATTGAGGCTCTTGTCCGCGAATTGCGCGCGCAGGACGAGTAGAGTAGTCGAAAGTCAAAAGTCGAGAGTCGAGAGTCGAAAGTCGAGAGTCGAGAGTCGAGAGTCAAAAGTCGAGAGTCGAGAATCGAGAGTTGCGGGCGCGAAGATCAAGAATCGAGAAATCACAAACATCTATCTCAAATGCCAAATTTCAAATTTGAGACCATTTGAATTTTGCCATTTGCGATTTGCCATTTGAAATCGCTTTATTCATTCGCGCGCGTTAGTCAGCTTTTCAACTTTTCGACTCTTGAACGTCTCGACCCCGCGACTCTTCAAACTGTCAACTGTCGACTGTCGACTTTTGACTGTCGACTCTCGACTCAACTCACCCCTCGCCCATCCACGCCCCGTAGGGTTTCAGCTTTTCAACGTTGTCGCACACCGCTTTGATGGCGGCGGTGATGGGCACGGCGAGGATCAGCCCAAACCCTCCCCACAGCCAAGCCCAGAACATCATCGCGAGGGTGACCGCCAAGGCATTCAGGTTCAGGCGATGTCCCACAAGTCGCGGAGTCAGGACATTCACGGCAATAAAGTGCGCCGCGGCGACCGTGGCCGCAAGGATCAGAAACGGCTTCACCGAGTCGTACTGCATCAGCGCGACCATCAGAGGAGGAACCAGCGCCAGCGCCACTCCGATGTAAGGGAGAAGGCCTACAAACGCCGCCAACAACCCTAACACCAAGGCGTATTGCAGGCGAAGATAGGCGAAGACCAGGCAGATCGGAACCGCCGTGATGAGAGCCACCAGAAGATTCCCCAACGCGAACTGGCGCAGCATCAGGCCGATGTAGTGAATGACATCCTCCGCCTGCTGCCGGTTCTGGCGCGGAAAGAGGTTCAGCGTGGCCGCCCATAAGTGGTCCTTGGAGTTCAGCATGAAGAAAACCAGGAAGGGTATGAACATCACGGTGACCGTGAAGGCGTAGACCGAGCCCACGCCGCGCAGCAAAAACTGCGTCCAGGGGGAATCCTGTTGCAGCCGCACGGTGGGCAGACTGCTGTCTGTCGAGGAGGGTATGATGGTGCGGGTACTCTGTTGAAAACTCTGCGCCGCCACATCCAGGTGGGCGGTGATTTGCCTGAGCTTGGCCGCCAGCCTGGGAGCATTATCGATAAAGTCCAGCGCCCGCCCATAAATCCCGTACACCGCCAGGTAGCTGATCGTGAGCATGAGCAGAACCATGACCAGCGAACTCAGCCAGCGCGGCATGCGCAGACGCTCCAGGAACCCTGCCCCCGGCTCGAGCACCGCGGCGATGAGGATCGAGAAAATCAGGGTGATGACAACTGAGCTGGCATAGTAGATGCACCCGCCCAGCACCGCGAGAGCGATAATCTTGGCGCTGATGGAAGCCCCGGAACTCTCGCCCCCGCGTTCGACTCTGATCTCCGGCATGAAAAGCACTCCCCAGAGTAATTCTAGCCTGTCGGGCCGCGAAACGCCAGTGAACAAACGCGCGTTTTCTGTTGACAGCAAAAAATCTTTGCGGTATAAGAAAGTATATTTATGCATCGAATGCATAAATATTCCGGTCGGCCGGAATGTGGGGTTTAGCAGACGTTGGATGTCACGACAAAATCTGGAACGAGCGCCCTGGCGCCGCCCGCCGCGAAAGCGGAAACCGCAGAGTTGAAAAGCGGGTTTGCGCTGCCCGTTCGGGCTGCCGTGCTGGGCGCCACAGGGTATGTCGGGCGTGAGCTTTTAACCCTCCTGGCGCGGCATCCTGACGCTAGCGTCGTGCGCATGATCTCCTCTACTTCCAGCGCCAGGAAGCCTTTCCCCATCGAGCAGGTCCATCCCGCGCTGCGTGGCCGTTTCGTGATTCCCTGCCTGCCCGTAGACCTGGAGGGTTCGGCCGGCTCCGCCCTGCTGGAGGCCATAGGGGCGCCGGAAGCGGACGTGGTATTCCTCGCCACCCCGCACGAAACATCCCGCGACGTCGCGCCCGTGCTTCTGGATGCCGGTTTACGCGTCATCGACCTGAGTGGTGCTTTCCGCCTCAAGGATGCTGCTGCTTATCCGCGCTGGTACGGCTTTGAGCACTACGCTTCGGAAGCGCTTGCCGAGGCGGTCTACGGCCTGCCGGAACTTAACCCGGCGGCCGTCCGGAGCGCCAGATTGCTCTCCAACCCTGGCTGTTATGCTACCTCCGTGATCCTCGCTCTCTCCCCTCTTCTGCGCTCCGAATGGGTGGATATATCCGCCGGCATCATTTCCGATTCGAAATCCGGCGCCAGTGGCGCAGGCCGTACTCCCAGCGGGAAGCTTCACTTCCCGGAGGTCAACGAGAATTGCCGGGCTTACGGCCTTTTCACCCACCGGCACGTCCCGGAAATGCTCCAGGCGCTCGACATCGGCGAGAAGGATTTCATTTTCACCCCTCACTTGTTGCCGGTTACGCGCGGCATTCTGAGCACGGTGTACGTCCGCCTCAACGCGCGACGGACCCCGGGCGAGGTGGCCGCCGTTTTCAAGGAATTCTACGGGCCTTCCCCTCTGGTCCGGGTTTACGAAGGCGGGGCTCTGCCTGAAATTCAGGCGGTGGCCAACACGCAATACGCAGATATCGGGTTCGCGCTCGATGAGGAGACGCGGCGGCTCATCATTGTTTCCGCCTTGGATAATCTGGGCAAAGGTGCGGCGGGGCAGGCGGTTCAGAACATGAACCTCATGTTCGGACTGCCGCAGGAATCAGGCCTGATATGAAGTTAGTCGTAAAAATCGGTGGAAAGGCGGCGGAGGACGCCAAGGGACGCCGGCGACTGGCCCGGCAAATCGTCGACCTCCAGCGCGCCGGCCACTCCGTGGTGGTTGTCCACGGCGGCGGCAGCACCCTTACTCGGACCCTTGACCGCTTGGGCATCCACACGGAGTTTTACCAGGGACTGCGCGTCACTGACGCCGCCACGCGCGACGTTGCCTTGATGGTTCTCGCCGGCATCGTGAATAAGCAGTGGGTAGGGGAATTCGCAGCCCTCGGCCAGGCGGCGCTGGGCATCACGGGCGGCGATGCGGGAATGGTCCGCGCAAGAAAGCTGTCTTTGGGATCGAACGGCCACAAGAAAGATCTGGGTTACGTCGGGCGGCCTTACAAGATCCGGACTGGCGTCCTCGAGATGGCCTTACGGGCTGGGATTGTTCCCGTGGTCGCCAGCCTGGGGTTGGGCGCGCGGGGAGAATTCCTGAACATCAATGCCGATGACCTGGCGGCCTGCCTCGCCGTAGCCCTCGAAGCTGATCGGCTCTTCTACCTTACTGAATCAGGCGGCGTCTGGGACGCGAACCGGCGCCTGCTGCCGCTGGTGAAACTCAGCGAAATTCCCGGCCTGATCAGGAAAGGCGTGGTGCGCGACGGCATGATTCCCAAACTGCGTTCGTGCGCCCGCCTGCTCCGCAAGAACGTTGGTGAAATTGACATTCTCGCGGCCGACGGCTCAAAGGACCTGCTCCGCGCCGTGAACCATGGGCAGCACGTCGGAACCAGGATCGTGAAGGTTGCCCCAATAAGGGTGTAGCGTCGGCCTTTAGGCCGGCATGTGCCGACTCTTTGCTTTGCTCAGGGCAGGCTCTGAAGGTCGGCGCTACTTCGAAGCTTGTTGATTGTGAAGAGCGTATGAACTTCGACGAGATTGCACGGCTCGAGAAGCAAGTCCTGATTCCCACCTACGACCGTTTGCCGATCCTAGCGGTGCGAGGCGAGGGCTGCTACCTGTACGATGACCGCGGAAAGAAGTATCTCGATTTCCTGGGAGGGCTGGCGGTAAATTCGCTTGGTTATGCTCACCCGGAAATCCTCGCCGCTCTCCGCGACGAATCCGAGACGCTTCTGCACACTTCCAATCTGCTTTATCACCCGCACCAAGCGCCGCTCGCGAAAAAACTCACTGCCTTGTCCGGAATGGACCGGGCCTTCTTTGCCAACTCCGGCACGGAAGCCATTGATGGAACGCTGAAGCTGGTTCGCGCCTACGCTCGCCGGCGCCAGGAGTCGTGCGAAATCCTGGCAGTCGAAAACTCTTTTCATGGAAGAACCTTCGGAGCTCTGTCCGCGACCTGGACCGAAAAATATCGCAAGCCGTTTGAGCCTCTCGTTCCGGGCATCCGGTTCATCCGCCTGAACGACGCGAAGCACCTGCGCAAAAGCTTCACGCCCCGCGTAGGAGCAGTGCTGCTGGAAGTGATCCAGGGCGAAGGCGGGGTGGTGGAGCTCAGCGAGGAATTCCTTAAGACCGCGGAAGAGCTTTGCCATGCGAATGGCGCCTTGTTAGTTTGCGACGAAATTCAGTGCGGCCTGGGGCGCACCGGCCGTTTCTTCGCCTTCAGCAAGTTCGGACTGCGGCCCGACATTGTGGTTGTGGCCAAGCCTCTTGCCGCAGGTTTACCCTTGGCTGCTATCCTGGCCCGCGAAGAAGTGGCGCAGGCATTCACTCCCGGCATGCACGGCACGACATTCGGTGGCGGGCCGCTCCAATGCCGCTTGGCTCTGAAGGTTCTCGAAATCCTGGAGCGCCCGGGTTTTCTCGAGCACGTCCGCGATGTCGGCGGCTATTTCCGCGCTCAACTCGAAGCGCTCCGGAGCGAATTCGCAGTCATCGAGCAAGTTCGCGGCGACGGCTTGATGTTGGCCGCCCAACTTTCCGTTCCCTGTAAGAATGTGGTCCGGCAAGCGCTCGAAGCGGGAGTGATTTTCAATTGCACCCAGGAAAAGGTCCTGCGCTTTCTTCCACCCCTGATCATCGAGCGCAGCCACGTGGACGAACTTATTGCGGCCCTGAAGCCGATCCTGGCCGCGTGCAGCGCCGGCCTTGAAGTTGGCACAGCACGTAGCACGAGCCAATAGTCTGATTGGGCGCTCTCGCCGTTGGGGGAAAGGGTGACGCGCAGCCGGCGCTTTCATCAGCCGGGGCGGGCCGGGTGAGGGGGTCGCGAGCCAGCGTCGGACCGGCACCGCAGGGGAGGTAGAAAGCATGGCATCGAGCTTGAGTATGGTTGAAAAACAAGAAAAGTTGAGTGTAACCGATCTGCTGGCGGACACGGACCTCTCGCCGGGCGACCTGAACCTGATCTTTGGGCTGGCGGAGCGTGTCAAAGCCGCGCCGCGCGCCTATTCTCAGGCGCTCTTGGGAAAACAACTGGCGATGATTTTTGAGAAGCCTTCCCTTCGCACCCGCGTCACTTTCGAAGTGGGCATGACCAGCCTGGGAGGTTTTGGCGTTTACTTGGACCACGCCAAGCCGCGCTTGGGCGAGCGCGAGGCGGTCAAGGATATTGCTCGCAATCTCGAGCGCTGGGTGGATGGGATTGTGGCGCGCACCTACTCGCACGAGTCGGTGCTGGAACTCGCGAACAACGCCTCGATTCCTGTCGTGAACGCGCTCACCGACCTCTTTCATCCCTGCCAGGCCTTAGCCGATCTCTTCACGCTGCGGGAAAAGATTGGAACCCTGTCGGGGCAGACGCTGGCCTTCGTGGGTGACGGCAACAACGTGTGCCACTCGCTAATGGTCACGGGCGCGAAGCTTGGCGTCTCGGTGCGCGCGGCTACGCCTCCGGGCTATGAACCCAAGGCCGAAGTAGTTGCCGAAGCGAAAGCACTGGGCGCGGCGACGGGGGCGACAGTCGAGGTTTTCAATAACCCGCTCGAGGCAGTGGCCGGAGCCCAGGCCGTCTACACCGACGTCTGGGCAAGCATGGGCCAGGAGCACGCCGTCCACCTCCGAGCGCAGGTGTTCGCACCTTACCGGGTCACCGATGAACTCTTGGACGCAGCCGCACCCTCTGCGCTGTTTATGCATTGCCTGCCCGCGCATCGCGGCCAGGAGGTTACCAATGAAGTGATCGATTCTCCGCGCTCGGTGGCTTTCGACCAAGCGGAAAACCGCCTGCACGTTCAAAAGGCTTTGTTGATTCTGCTGATGCAGGGCACGCGCGCCTGAGCTTTGAAATCTGAGATTTCAAATCTCGAATCAGTTCGCAGAGTCTGCTGAAGAAAGGTAAACGAAGAATTGAACATACGAAAAGCTGAATTGCGCGACGTGCCCGCGCTCTACAAACTGATCAAGCGCTACGTGGCCGAACAGGTCCTGCTTCCGCGTCCCCTGTCGAACCTCTACGAAGACATCTGGGAGTTCACAGTTGCGGAAGAAGACGGAGAGCTTCTCGGATGCGGCGCGCTCAAATTCTACAGCCAGGAGCTTGGTGAAATTCGTTCACTCTGTGTCGACGCGGCGCTCAAGTCCAAGGGCGTAGGCACGCTGCTCACCGAGGCCATCATGGACGAAGCCGAGCGCTGTGGCCTGAAAACAGTTTTCGCCCTCACAGTCGTCCCGGCCTTTTTTGAAAAATTAGGTTTCCAAAGAGCCACGCGCGAGACCTTCCCGGTCAAAGTCTTTCAGGATTGCCTGGGCTGCCCCAAGTACTCCTGCTGCGATGAGATTGCCGTAAGCTACCAATTGGCTTGGCGGCACGCGGAAGACCTCGAGACCTCCTTCGAGGAGATCCACGCGCCGGCGTAGCACGGCCGTAACGGCCGGCATGCCGATCAGGTCTTCGAGTTCCGATAAAAGAATCGAATCCTCTAACGATAGACTTCCCTCCGATGGCCGATCTTTACGACAACCACGAGCAGTTCTTGCGGCGCAACTTGATAGATGACCCGGTAATCGCCCACACGGATTCGATAATAGGGCTCCTCGGCTTGGAGTTTCTTGCCGCCAGCCGGATAAGGATTTTCCGCTAGGCGATCTATGCGCCGCTGCAGTCGTTTTTGGGTGGCTCTGTCGAAAGCCGCGAAATCTCGCAGGGCCCGCGGAGTGAACCGGATCGAGTAGGGCATGGAGGAGATGCTTTAAAGGCGTAAGTCCGACTTGATTTTTTCCCAGGGAATCAAGCGACCGGGCTTTTTCATAATCTGCCGGGCGTCTTCCAAATCCAGGCGGTCCTCGAGAGCCTCGAGCGTCCTCAGGTCCTCCACGGACACCACGGCAGCAACTTCCTTCCCGTTGCGTCGGATGACGGTCCGCTCGCCGCCAATGGCTGCCCGGTTGATCGCCTCTGCCAACTCAGCGCGCACATTTCTAGCGCTAACCTGTCGAGCCATCTTAGCCATCCCCTTCGCTTGGATTGTATAATCTTCTGGACCAAGCTGCAACGTTCGTTCGAATGGGGCGTTTGAGTGTTGAATACTCTCCTCCACTCAGGATCGCTGGAGGCATCCTTGCATCTGAAGAATCTCTTCCTCACCGTATCTCTCATCTTCGCGTCCGCGCTTGAAGCGCTGGCCGTCACTCCGGCGACCATGCGCCTGGACTATTACCACACCGGCAACGCCACTCAGGAACTGTTCAGCGTCGACCGCGTGGTGATCGAACCGCTCCCCTGGCCCGGGAATCCCGCCAAGCCAATCGACACGACCAATCGCGGCTTGTATTTCTTCGAGGTCAGGGATCTCGGCACCCAGCGCGTGCTTTATTCACGCGGCTTCTCCTCCATCTACGGCGAATGGGCGACCACGGATGAAGCAAAAAAGGCCAACCGCACTTTCCACGAATCGCTCCGCTTCCCCGCGCCGGAAGCTCCGGTTCAAATTATGGTGAAAAAACGCGACGCGCAAAACGCTTTCCGCGAAGTCTGGTCCACCACCGTCGATCCGCACGACAAGCACATCGATGCGTCCAAGCCTCCCTCACCCGGACGTGTGCTCACCCTGGAACAAAACGGCGACCCCGCAAATAAAGTGGATCTGCTGCTTCTGGGCGACGGCTATACGGCGGCCGAGCAGGATAAATGCGAAAAGGATGTGCGGCGCCTCGCCGAGGGTGTCTTCACCTTCTCGCCCTTCAAAGAGCGCCGCAAGGATTTCAACGTGTGGGCCATCTGCGCGCCTTCGCCTGACTCGGGCGTGTCAGATCCCTCCCGAGGCGAATACCGAAATACGCTCTTTGACTCCGAGTTCGATGTCTTTGGCACCGAGCGTTACGCCCTCTCGTTTGATAATCGCGCCATCCGCAGCATCGCGTCGTTCGCCCCTTATGATGTGATGGGAATTGTGATGAACTCGAAGGAGTACGGCAACGGAGGCATCTTTGGTCTTTACGCTACGGTCAGCATTGATTTCCCGGCGGCCATTCGGGTCTTCGCTCACGAGTTTGGCCACCACTTCGCCGACCTCGGCGATGAGTACTACTTCAACGCCAACGTCGCCTATGCGCCTGTCACTAACCCCGTCGAGCCGTGGGAGCCGA
Source organism: Terriglobia bacterium (assembly GCA_050010015.1). Lineage (GTDB taxonomy): Bacteria > Acidobacteriota > Terriglobia > UBA7540 > UBA7540 > CAVROP01. The sequence continues at coordinate 3,608 of JBEKLY010000234.1, read as the reverse complement.
ACATTACTGCCCTGCTCGACCCGAAGAATTTGAAGTGGAAAGCCTTGGTGCTTCCCGGAACGCCCATTCCCACACCCTGGCCGAAGGAGTGTTACGAGAGTAGTATCCGTGACGCGCCCCTCCACATTCAGCAGATGCGCGCCGATGGCGCCACCGCCGAGCAGATCGCCGCCTACCGCCGCCAGGCCCGCGAAACCACGGAGCATTGCCTCTCCGATGGTCCCTACGGCAACAAGGTAGGCGCATTCCAAGGCGCCATGTACGAAGACAAATACTACCGACCCCAGCAGCGCTGCATCATGATCTCCGGCGACACATTCTGCGCCGTCTGCCAGCACGCCATCGAGGAGATCATCGACCTCTACTCGCATCCGTGAGCATGAATAACCAGCCCTCTCCCCTGGAGAGTGGGTGAACTGGTGTCCCGCCGGTTGGTGGTGTGCTAAGATTGCGATAAGGAGGCGAGTGGAACCCAGCATGGCAGGAAAAGGCAAGAGTCGTACTAAACCTCATAATCAAATAGCTGAGGTGGACGAGGCCGCAATTCGACTGCATATCGAGCCTCTGGACGAAGGGGGATATGTAGCGACCAGCCCTGACGTTCCCGGCCTGGTCGCTGAAGGCCGAAGCATCACGGAAGCGGTCGAAATCGCCCAAGGACTGACCCGCAAAATTGTCGAATCCTGTATAGAACACGGAGACCCGCTCCCTCCATCATTGCGTGAATTGCGTAAACCACCGTTCGATCTGCTCATCCCCGTGGGCGTTCGCTGATGGGCCGCCTGGCGGGCTTCAGGTATCGCGAAGTTGCTCGTAGACTGCGCGCGTTCGGCTATGTCTTTGACCGCTCCGGTCCAGGCAGCCACGAAGTCTGGCGGAACCCAGCCACTGGCCGCAAAGTCACTTTACCCCACCACAGTCGAGATATGGCCGAGGGAACGCTCCGCGCGATTCTGCGCGAGGTTGGTATCAACCTTGAGGATTTTCTGAAGGCATGAACGCCGCGTCTGCGGCTCCTCGCTAAATCCCGGCATGGGGCCATGTGTCGCGCGGTGGCACGCTTTCGTCCGCATTCCACGGCGGCAGCTTCGCTGCCGCACTCCATGGTGCGAATCAAGCGTGGCGGAAGTTGAAGCGCGCTTGGGCGATGGGAGTGCCGAGAACTTCGATCTGGTTGAGATCACGGGTGCCGACGCCGAGTTGTTCCGCCAGGCGCAGGGTGCTGTCGCAGGTTTCGAACGGAGGAGTGCCGCGATCCGCCATGGGGTCGAAGCCCATGAGCGCCGTGCACACCGCGTCGGTAGCCACGCAGTTCGTGCCCGCGACCAGCAGGCCGGGCTGGACGTGGCGCACGTTGTCACACCACGGGCCTTCTCCGCCCGCCATGCTGTGGATTCCGTCGATGACGGCCAGGTGCACGGGCCGTGCGGACACGAGGTCCGCCACTACGCGCGGCACTCTGTAGCCCGGGTCTTTCGAGGTAAGGGCATTATTCACCGGCGGAGGTGCGCTCTTCGAAGGCAGGCGATTCCCCTCGTGGAAAGGCCCGCGGCCGCCGTGCGGGGCAAGGCTCGGTTCATCCAAAGGAGAGTTGTCGCCATAAATCGTGCAAGGGGTGATGCCGAAGCAGTTCTTCATCGAGAGGGTTACGCCGGCCGTCACGTGCTCTTTCAGCTTGGCCAGCGAGACGAAGACGTCGCAGTCTTCGTAGGAGTGGTTGAGGTCGTAGCCCTTGAACATCAGGGCACCGCCGGGAACCCAGAAGCGCGAATACTTCCTGCCATAGCCTAGATAGTTGGTGTTTTCGAACTCGACGCGCGGCGCCGCGCCCAAGAAATCGCGCGGTTCCCAGTTGGCCTGAAGCATGAATTCCTCGAGCGGTTCGCTGGTCGACATCGGGCTCTCAAGCAGGCGAATGCGCGCCGCGCCCGCCTGGCCCAGCAGTTGAACCGTTGCCCCAATAACCTGGGGATGAACCCAGTGGGTAATTTCCGCCGGCAGGTACTCGAGCCGGTCGGTGGCGTCGCCGGTCAGATTGAGTTTGATGGCCACGGTTTTGCCGCCCACCAGCCCTTCGAGTCCACCTAACTGGTCGAACATTCGCGCCAGCGTCGCAGTCACTTCCGGACCGTACTCGCGGCACGTGCCCACGGCCACGCGACCCGCCGGCACGGCGCGAGCCAGCGGCATCACCGGATGCGCAAGGTAAGCGCCGGCCGCGGCGCCCATCGCCCCCAGGAATTTCCTTCGCGAACAGGTAGTCGTCATCATAGGTTAGTGCCCTCAAACTCGAGCGCGCAATAGACCGATACAGGCGGAAGGTCGAACTCCGTTCCCGGCGACGCAGGCCGGCCCCCAAGAGCGCGAGCCTCCGCCGCTCCGAACTGCCAGAGCCGCGCGGAGTCAACCCTGTCATTCACCCAGAGTGCCACGTCGGCGGCCGGCTCCGAAGAGTAATTCAGCACTTGCACGAGCCGCTTGCCTTTATGCGGCGATACGGACTCGCCGCTCGAGTGGCAGTTGGTCGTTTGCGGATTATAAAGACGCACCGGATCGTTTCGGCGACTCACGAGCAGATGTGCGTCCACTGCCACCTGATACGGGTCCTGAAACCCTTCGTCCGCCACCGCAATTTGCCCCTTCCCGACATTATACAGTTTGTACCGCAGTGACGGGTCTTTTTCGATTGGCTTCACCTCCGGTGTGCCCCAATAGGCTGCGGCAATCACCAGCCCCCCACGCTGCACAAAGTCGACCAACTCAGCCTGCCGTTCGGCGCTGGGTTTCTGGTTATCGAGCCAGAGTATCGCCTTCAAACCCTCGAGGGCAGGCTGTGACTTCGCTCTCTCGATGATTCGAAACTGGACCTGGCGGCGATTGAGCAGATTCAGCACTTCACCACCGAGATACGCATTGTCTCCGCGAAAGTCAGAAATAATCACCAGTATGCCTTGCGATTTGAACGCTTGCCATTCCTTGTGACTTTCGAAGAAGGCAACCGCTTCGCATAGCCTTTCCCAGACGGCCTTAGCTTGGGAATTCCCGTTCGGAAGCGCGGCTCGAAGCTTATCGTCCAAGGAGATGATCCACCTGCTTCCATACGCGTAGCTGTCAGCGACAGCCAAGGCGTAGGCGGCGGGATGGAGTAGGTTCGAAGCAGCCGGAGGGTCGAAGTCCAACCACAAGATATTTCCGGGCGCCAATTCGCGCGCCAGCAGTGAAAACCACGCATTGGAATTCACCCACGGTATGCCGGTTGGGCCGGCGACCGCGGTGTCTCCGTTCATGGTCTGCAGATTCAGTCCGGGCCAGACATTTTCAGTGGCGCAGAAAATGGTCGAAGCCGTTTCCCAAGCGGCTTTGTCACGTGGGAATTGCAGAATGGCCGGGAGGTCAGAGTGTTGGGCGGATGCATCTTCGCAGATAACCGCCGAAAGTCCGGCCGCGCGCGCGGCAGAGACTGCGGCACCCGCGCTCCCCTTCAGCGCAAGCTTCCCAACGAAACTGATCCCCAGCTTGCGTCCGGCTTCGAGAAGAGGCTTTAAGGCTTGCTGCTGAGCTGAATCCTCCGGCCGTCCATCGGCCCAGTCCACGATAAGGCAGTTGAT
>JBEKLY010000233.1:0-12619 GCA_050010015.1 Terriglobia bacterium | reverse complement strand
CACTTCCGCATCGGAAGATTCTTGTAGTCACGCGCAAGAAACTGCCCAAGCGTCGCAAACCTCGTTAGCTTGCAGCAACTTGGACGTAAAGCGTCACTCCGACTCAATGGTGAACACCCGTTACAGACACGAAAAAGCAGTTGTTCTCAGCGGCACGGCACAAGATTGCCTTTTCATGGAATGTGTTTCGAGGGTCGGCGAAACTGGAGGGCACACAACCCCCAGGCTCAGCCAGATGGAAATGAGGGTGGAAAACGATTTGCGCACCGCGGCGCACCGCCCACCGCACGGTCTCCGGGTATCGCCAACCTTCATGGCAGATCGCGATCCCAAAGGTTACCGAGCCGCAATGGAAGATCTGCCGGCCGGAACCGTGGGCATAAGTGCTCTCCTCCGAGGGATCGAGCTGGACTTTGTCCTGGAATCCCGCGATTGTCCCGTCTGCATTAATAACCAGCGCAGCGGCGTACAACTTGCCATCGACGACGCGCTCTGTGCCCAGGATTACCGCAACCTTTGCCGCCGCCGCGGCCTCCGCAATTGCGGACCAAGCTCGACCGAGGAACGTAGTGTCGGGAGGCGGCACGTTATTTCCCGCTCCTCGATACCCGGGAACAAAGCACTCCGGAAAGCAGATGAGGTCGGCTCGTTCGAAAGACGCTTCGGCGATGGCTTGGCCGGCTAAAGCTACTGAGTCCGCGGGGGAGGCCGGAACTCTGAGGTTGGCGAGCGCGATTCGAAACATCTTCACTTTGTCTCAGTATGACGCCAGCAAAAACCGCAGAGTCCCAACCTCAGGGACTCTGCGCCACCTCGCGCTGGGTCTAGATAATATACCGCACATTAATACTTAGTCTGAGATGAGAAATTGAAATCGCGGATCTTCATGGCGGGGACGACCATTTCGAAGGACTCTTCTCCGGCGGTTCGCTGAGGCTGGCCGAGCATCTCGACCTGGCGGAGCATCTCCACGATGCTTTGGTTGAATCGCAGGTTCTTCACGCCGTGCTTCGTCTGCCCATCCTCGATCCAGAATGTTCCGTCACGCGTCATGCCGGTAAGGATCTTCTGGTAAGGGTCCACCTCGCGGATGTACCAGAAGCGCGTGATGAGCAAGCCGTTGGGGGTGGACTTCACCATATCCTCAATGCTCGAACGCGCGCCCTCCATCACAATGTTCAAGGGGGCTTCGCCATACTCGTTGGGAAGCGGGAAGCCGTGGCCGGTGGGCTGGGTTCCGAGCTTGTGGGCGGTCTGCCGCGCGTAAACCAAGCTTTTCACCACGCCTTTTTTCACGATGTTGACGCGCTGGCGGGGTATGCCCTCGCCGTCAAACGGAGCGCCGGTTTGGGAGGGGTGGAAAACATCGTCGCGGAGACTGATGTTATCGCCAAAGACCTTTTCGCCCACTCTGTCCGTGAGGCAACTGCGCTGCTCGTCGACTGCCAAGCCGCTGAAATCCAGTACCAGGAAGCCCAGCAGGTCGAGAACCGCTGCAGGCTCGAGGATCACTGTGTACTTCCCCGGGGCGATATCCTGCGGGTTCTGGCTTTGGAGCGCCTTCACAGCCGCGCGTTCCGCCAGTTCCAGCGGTTCCACCTCAGGCCAGTAAGGCGAACTCTTCTTAGCCCAACCTGAGCCATCCGGGCCGAGCATGGTGACCGAGAATTCCGACAGCGTCTCCTCATGGAAGGCGGAAAGGCCGCGGGAATTGAAGATGCCGTAAGAGCTTGCGCCGCTCGAAAAGACGCCGGCAGCGGTCAGATCGCTCTTCTCCGCGCGCTGGATGACACTGGACACGGTTGCGGCGCGAGTGGCGGGACTTAGTTCCGCTGTTTCAGGGAAAAAACGGCTAACGGCCCTGTAAGTTTGCGGGCCCGGCATGGGCAGAAGCTGCGGGTCAGGCGGCTGCAGACGCGCCAGCGCCAGGACGTCCTCGCACGTCTGGCGTGTGGATTTCTCATCGAACCTGTTGGTGCTGGCGCGCGCCATCCGCCCTTCCGTCACCGCGCGGATCGACACCACCGTGCTTTCTTCCGAGACATTCTGGTGAATGATGTTGTTGGCAAAGCGAGTGAGCGCAAAGTGGGAGGAGGTTATCATAACCTCCGTTTCTTCGGCTGTAGAATACTTGAGGACGCGATCGAAAATCTGTTCAGCTTGTTGACGAGAAAGGGGCATAGGAAGTCTAAAGTTGAAAGTCAAAAGTCGAGAGTCGAGAGTCGAAAGTCGAGAAACCTGTCATTCTGAGCGGAGCGAAGAATCCCGGTAGTTTGTTGCGGCTAAGAACAACTTCGGAGATTCTCCACGTCGCACAGAATGACAAATCACCGGGCGTCTGGGCCTTCGACTCTCGACTCTTAACTGTCGATTGCTCGACTAGCTGTTTCCGCTGTACGCCACTCCCACTTGCACGTTGCGAAAGCGCGCCGGGGATGCACCGTGGCCGGTTCCCATGGCCTGCATGGGTTGACCTTTGCCGCAATTGGGCACGCCCCACAACGTCCAATGCTCGGGGCCGCAGATGGCGTCGCAGGAATTCCAGAATTCTGTGGTGATGCCGCCGTAGCTCGGGTTCTTGAGCATGCGAGTCTTCTTGCCGGCGCGGATTTCCCAGCCGATTTCGGTCCCGAACTGGAAGTTGTAGCGCCGGTCGTCGATCGACCAGCTACGGTTGGTCTCCATGTAAATGCCGTCGTCGGTGTCGGCAATCAAGTCGTCGAATTTCCACGTACCAGGGAGCAGGCTGATGTTGGTCATGCGGATCAGCGGTATGCGATTCCAGCCTTCGGCGCGCATGGCGCCACTCGAGCGCGCCTGTCCGACGGCGGCTGCGGTCTCCCGCGAGGTCAGGTAACCCACGAACAACCCACCCTTGACGATTGGCGTCGCCTGGGCCGGCACGCCTTCATCGTCGTAGGCAAAGGTACCCAAACCGGGTCCGTGGGCCGGCGTAGCATCGGCGACCACGTTGACGACGTCGGAGGCGTATTTGAGAGTCCCAAGCTTGTCGAGTGTGAGGAAACTCAGGCCGGCAAAATTGGCCTCGGTACCCAGTACGCGGTCAAGTTCGATGGGGTGCCCAATCGACTCGTGAACCTGCAAGCCGAGTTGCGAGCCCTCGAGGATGATATCCTTCACGCCCGCCGGACATTGGTCGGCTTTGTGAAGAGCCACCGCTTCTTCAGCGATGCGGGGCGCGTTCGCCACCAGATCCAATTCGCCCACCAGTTCATATCCTCGTGTCTGGTACTGGCCGCCAAAAGAGTTGGGATAGGAACGCCTCTGAATCTCACCCTCGGCGAACGAGGTGGCCACAAAACCCGCGCCGGTCTGAGTCTTCTTCTGCGTGATCTCCGAACCAGCGGTGGAAAGAAAGAGTTGTTCGATGCGGCGAAAATCCATTGCGGCTTCGGCCAGCGTCACGCCTTTCACGCGGCGCAATTCGCGATCCGTCTCGAGCAGCAGCTCCAGGCAAGTTGACACGGGAATCGAGAAGGGATCGATGCGGCAGGGGGCTTCCCAGCGATCGATGATCTTGGGTTCCTTCGCCAAGTCAACGTCGTGCTTCTTGGCGGTAGCGCTGGCGCGCGCGATTTCGACAGCGTGAGCGGCCACACGGTCGACGCTCGAGCGGTTGAGATCGTCTGTGGCGGAAAAGCCCCAGGCGCCCTCCGCCACTACCCGGACACCCACTCCCATGGATTGGGATTCCCTGACCTGTGCAGGCTGGCCATTCTTGGTGGAGAGGTAACGCTGCCGCAGGTCCACGACCCGCACGTCTGCATACGTGGCGCCGTGTGCCTTGGCGGTGTCCAGCGCCCATCCCGCAATGTCCTTCATGATTTCCCCGGAAAAAGTCGAGAGTCAAAGGTCAAGAGTCGAGAAGTCTGTCATTCTGAGCGAAGCGAAGAATCCCCGCACTTGAGCGGCGACGAAACGAACTACGGAGATTCTTCGCTTCGCTCAGAATGACAGGCAAGGCTCGGCCCGCCCTTTCGACTCTCGACTTTCGACTTCTTACGTTCCCTCCGCCCAGGAGGCCAGGTACTCCTCCTGCTCGGGCGTTAGCTTGTCAATGGTGACGCCCAGCGAATCGAGCTTAAGGCGCGCGACGTTCTTGTCAATATCCGCCGGAACCGGATAAACCTTGGGCGATAGCTGCGCGGCGTGTTTCACGAGGTGCTCCACGCAGAGCGCCTGATTGGCGAAACTCATGTCCATCACCACGGCCGGATGCCCTTCCGCAGCCACCAGGTTGATCAGCCGGCCTTCACCCAGGACGTAGATCTTGCGCTTGTCAGGCAGGGTGTATTCATCCACAAAGTCACGAGTGTGGCGCTTGCTGACGGCCATGGCCTCGATGGCAGGCAGGTCCAATTCGACGTTGAAGTGCCCGGAGTTCGCGACCACCGCGCCATCCTTCATCAGACGGAAATGCTCGCCGCGGATCACCGACTTGTTTCCGGTGACCGTGACGAAAACATCTCCCCACTTGGCAGCTTCCGCCATGGGCATGACGGAGTATCCGTCCATGATAGCTTCGATGGCGCGCGTGGGGTCCGTCTCCGTGACGGCAACGTGAGATCCCAAGCCCTTAGCGCGCATGGCTACGCCGCGTCCGCAGTAGCCGTATCCGCAGACCACAACATGCAGCCCCGCAAATAGCAGGTTGGTAGCGCGGAGGATGCCGTCGATGGTGGATTGGCCCGTGCCGTAGCGGTTATCGAAAAGGTGCTTGGTGTCAGCGTCGTTTACGGCAATGATGGGATACTTCAGCAGGCCATTGTTGGCCATGCTGCGCAGCCGGATGACGCCGGTGGTGGTTTCTTCGGTTCCGCCGATGACACCCGAAACCAGGTCCTGCCGCTTGCTCAGGATGGCGGTGACAAGGTCGGCGCCATCGTCCATGGTGATCTGGGGTTTGTGATCCAGAGCCGATGAGATGTGCGAGTAATAGGTGTCTTTATCTTCACCTTTGATGGCAAAGACGGGGATGTGGAAATCCCGCACCAGCGATGCTGCCACATCGTCCTGGGTGCTCAGCGGGTTCGAGGCGCAGACCACAACGTTCGCGCCACCGTCCCGAAGTGCAACGGCGAGATTTCCAGTTTCCGTGGTCACATGAAGGCAGGCCGCAATCCTCACGCCCTCAAGGGGACGTTCTGCGGCAAATCGCTTCCGGATAAGGTTCAGTACGGGCATCCATTGCCCTGCCCACTCCATCCGGGTCTTTCCCTTGCCGGCCAATTCCAAGTCTTTCACGTCACAAGCGAGTTGTTGCGTAACAGGCATTTAGATTCCAGACTCCTTTCGAAGTGCGACCGCTTTATCGGTTCGTTCCCAGGTGAATTCGGGCTCCGAGCGGCCGAAGTGGCCGTAGGCGGCGGTCTTTCTGTAAACCGGGCGCCGTAAGTCCAGTGATTCAATAATTCCTTTAGGTGTCAGCTCAAAGTGCTTGCGAACCAGCGCCTCGAGGGTGTAGTTGTCGACTTTGCCGGTGCCGAAGGTATCAACCATAATCGAAACAGGATTCTCGACGCCGATGGCGTAAGCCAGTTGGACTTCGGCACAGTTCGCTAGCCCGGCTGCGACAATGTTCTTAGCAATATAGCGGGCCATGTAGGCCGCCGACCGGTCCACCTTGGTGGGGTCCTTTCCGGAAAAACACCCGCCGCCGTGGTGAGCCGAGCCGCCGTAAGTGTCCACAATGATCTTGCGGCCCGTCAGCCCGGAATCGCCCACCGGCCCGCCGGTCACAAACCGTCCGGTGGGATTAATGTGGTACTTGGTGTTCTCATCGAGCATGTGGGCGGGAATAACCGTCTTGATGATGCATTCCCGCACGCCCTCACGAACGGTTTCGATCCCCGCGCTGTCCGCATGCTGCGTGGAGACGACGACTGCGTCAACGCGCACGGGCTTCCTTCCCTCGTATTCGACCGTGACCTGCGACTTGCCGTCTGGACGGAGGAAATCGAGAACGCCGCGGCGGCGGGCTTCCGCCAATTGCAAGCACAACTTGTGCGCCATCATGATGGGAAACGGCATCAGTTCCTTGGTCTCGTCGCAGGCATAGCCAAACATCAGGCCTTGATCGCCGGCGCCCCCGATATCAACCCCCATGGCAATGTCGGAGCTTTGTTGTGTCAAGTTGGCGGTTATCCGGCAGGTGTCTGCCGTAAACCCAGCGTCTGCTTGGGTGTAGCCGATCTTGCGAATCGTCTCCCGGACCAGCGAATCAATGTCGAGCTTGGCCTTGGTGGTGACTTCACCCACCACGTAGACATCCTGATCCTTGGCCATACTCTCGCACGCGACACGGCCCAACGGGTCTGCCGACAGAACGGCATCCAGTACCGCATCCGAGATCTGGTCACAGAGTTTGTCCGGATGACCCTCGGTAACCGATTCAGATGTAAAGAAGTGACTTTGCTTCAGACCAGACACGCTGGGCCTCCTTGATTAGTGTTCTAGATGGGGAATTAAAGGCTAACACGATCTCTTCACGGTATCATATGCGGCGGAAGAGTGTCAACGATTTTGCTGCCGGGTAGGGGTGTCGTTGGAGTTATAAGTGTCCTCGAAGGCACGGTCAACCCCGCGGTGTAGGCGCGACCCTTGTGGCCGTCCTCGGGCGCTTACTCCACCCGAAGCTCTCGGTTGACAATTACGCAGCGGCCCGTCACGATGAACGTACGCGTACAGGACGACCGGCCTTCGCGTGACGTGAATAGCATGAGCTTGCAGGCGTTCTTTGCCTTGCTGGGCGGATTGCTGGTTCTGGCTTTTGTCGCCAATCGCTTGGCGCAGCGGACGCGTGTGCCGGACGCCGTGGTGCTGATTCTGACCGGGTTGCTGCTGGGTCCGGTTTTCCATCTGGTGGACGCCACGCAATATGAAAATGTGACACGAGGCTTCGGCACGCTGGCCTTGATCTTGATCCTCTTTGAGGCCGGCCTCGAACTCGACGTCGACGAAACCTTGCGACATGCCGGCGGCGGGCTGGCGCTTTCCTGGTCGGCTTACCTGATAACCGCGGCGTTAGTGGCGGGGGTTGCCAAGTGGTCGCTGGGGCTTTCCTGGGACGGGGCGTTGCTGGTAGGCGCTGTGCTCGGGTGCGTCAGCAGCACCATCATGCTTCCCGCACTCCAGCAGATTCCGATGCGCGTGCCGGTGAAGCTTACGCTGCTAGTGGAAAGTTCGATTGGCGACGTGCTGGCCGTCCTCTCGGTGGGCGCTTTGTTAAACCTTTCGCGGTCGCAGGGCTCGCTCTTCAAGGGATTGGTGGGCGGATTTGCATTCGAGTCGGCCGGAGCGCTGGTGCTGGGAGTGGCGGCGGGGTTGGCATGGTCCCGGCTCATGCCCTTCCTCTCCGACCAGCGGTTCTGGCAAGCCCTGACGTTTGCCGCAGTCTTGCTGCTCTATTCCGGAGCAACCGCCGTCAAAGCCAGCGGGTTGTTCGCGGTGCTGGTGTTTGGCCTCGTGCTGGCCAACGTCTCGCAGATCAGAAAGCAACTTTTCCCCGTCGCCGTTGGCGATGACCAGCAGGAAGAGAATCTTCACCACCAGATTCTCAATTTTCACTCCGAGCTGGCCTTCCTGATTCGCACCTTCTTCTTCGTCATGATCGGAGCGGTGGTGCATTTTTCCGGACTGCGCGCGAACGCCATTGCAATTCTCGGATTTGCGGGAGCCGTTCTGTTCGCCCGCTGGCTGGCCGTAAACATCAGCGGCTGGACGTGGAAGGGAATCTCGACCCAGGAACGAGAACTGATTATCTTGCTGCTTCCCCGCGGGCTGATCACGGCGGTGCTTGCCATTCAGGTGATCGACGCGCGCGGAGCTTCGTTCGCCTTCTTGCGCGGCGTGGCCTTCGCCATTATTCTGATCACCAACCTGCTTCTGGTCCTGGCCAGCGTGCGGGCCCGGCGTGCCATTCCGCAGGCCGTGCTTCCCGAGCAAATCCCGCAGGAGCATGCTGTGGAATAAGCGCCCGCATCAGGCGAATGCCTTCTGGAGGATTTGCAGCGCTGCGGCCAGGGTCTGTGGGGTTATGTTGCCCAGCCGTTTCACCAGACGGACCTTATCCAGCGTGCGGAGTTGGTCAAGCAGGATGAGGCCTCGCTTTCCCTGGAAGGTCACCGGGACGCGATAAGGCGCAGGGCGCGCTCCTGTGGTCATCGGAGCCACGATGACAGTCCGGAGGAAATCGTGCATTTCAGGAGGAGAAATTACCAAGCAGGGCCGGGTCTTTTGGATCTCGCTGCCCACCGTGGGATCAAGCGTTACAAGCCACACCTCACCGCGCGTCACCACTCCAGGTCTCCGTCATCCTGGTTCCCGAACTCCGGCCAAACCAGCTTGTCGTCCCCTGTTTCGGCAATCCGGCGGCTGGCTTCCGCCCAGCCTTCGCGCGGGTTACGTCGGGGCCTGCGCAGCACGATGGCTCCGCGTTCTACGACGATTTCCGCCTCCTCCTCCAACCCTGCCTCCTCCAGCAGGGGTTTGGGTATGATGACTCCCCGCGAGTTTCCTATGCGCCTGATCCCCGTAACCATGGGTGACTCCTCCGTATAACAACGTTATAACATGGAAGACCTTTTCACGGCAACAATGCGGCGCTACGCGGGCTTTGTGACGGCCCGGCGGGATAGCAGATACGCCTTAAGAAAGGGGTCGAGGTCGCCGTCCAGGACGCGGTCGGTGTCACCCATCTCAAATTTCGTGCGGTGGTCCTTGATGAGGCGGTAGGGGTGGAGGACGTAAGACCTGATCTGGCTGCCAAAGTCGATGTCAGCCTTGGAAGCCTCGAGTTTATCCGAGGCCTCCCGCCGGTTGCGCAGCTCTAACTCATACAGCCGGGAGCGCAGGAACTTCATGGCCATATCCTTGTTGCGGTGCTGCGAGCGCTCATTCTGGCACTGGGCCACGGTGCCTGTGGGGATGTGAGTGATGCGCACGGCTGAGTCCGTTGTGTTGACGTGCTGCCCGCCCTTGCCGCCGGAACGATAGGTTTCGATCCTCAGTTCGTCCGGCTTGATTTCAATGTTGATGGTATCGTCGATCTCGGGGCTGACGAAGACCGAGGCGAAAGAAGTGTGGCGGCGGGCGGCCTGGTCGAAAGGAGAGATCCGAACCAGGCGGTGCACGCCCGTCTCGCCGTCGAGCAAGCCATAGGCATACTCGCCGGACACCGTGACGGTGGCGGACTTGAGACCCGCCTCTTCTCCCGACTGGTAGTCGTTAAGCGTAAAGCCGAAACCGTGCCGCTCCGCCCATCGCTTGTACATGCGGAGCAGCATTTCCGCCCAATCCTGCGACTCGGTTCCGCCCGCGCCGGGGTGAATGGCCACGATGGCATTCAGATGATCGTTCTCGCCGGCCAGAGTGGTTTCCGTCTCGACGCGCTCAAGCTCCTGACGAAGCGTCTCAAGTTCGCCACCCAGTTCACCCTCGACCGATTCTCCTTCTCGGGCCAACTCGAAGTAGGCATCAACGTCGGCCAAGCGTTTGGCGAGCCTGTCGTCCTCTTCAATCCTCTCGCTCAAACGCTTGCGTGCGGTCAGAGTTTTTTGGGAGACTTCCTGGTCTTGCCAGAAATCGGGCTGGGCAATTTGCTTCTCGAGCGCTTCAAGCTCTCTGCGCCGCTGGGGGGCGTCAAAGAAAACTCCGCAATTCGTTGGCGCGTTGCTTTAAGTTGTCGTACGATCGTTGCAGTTCTTCGAGCATGTTTACTCCTAATGCGTTGCGGTGGCCTTTGTGGCGGCGCCAGTCTGCTTTTTTGCTTCCGGCAAAAGCCCCGAAGGGGCGGTCCAACACAGCCCAGGCCAACGGCCTGGGTCAGCGCACCGTCCTCAATCGTTACCCCAAGCCCTGAAAGGGCGAGACATCATTCGGGGAGGCCAGTGGCCAGCCGTCACAACCTGATCCAGAGGATTGCCACGCCCTTTCAGGGCTTGCAGTTCCTGGCTCGCGTAATCTTGACCCAGGCCGTTGGCCGGGGCTGTGTTAGGTCGCCCCTTTGGGGCTCAACAACGGGGCCAGAAACAGCAGCACCGCCAGCGCCGTGCACAGCCACGCAAAGACGTCGCCGTGCCGGGTATAGAAGGTCTCAGCCCCAAGGTAACTGTATTTCACAGCCACGGCCGCCGTTTGATTGCGCCCAATCTGTTTCTCGATCCGGCCGTATGGATCGATCAGCACGGTGATGCCGTCGTTCGTGGCGCGCAGCAGGTAGCGGCGATTCTCAATGGCCCGCAAGCGCGCCATTTCCAGTTCCTGCTGGGCGGCCGAGGAGCGGCCAAACCACGCGTCATTCGAGATATTCACCAGCACACGGGCGCCCGCCAAAGTAACCCGCCGGACCAGTTGCGGGAAAATGTCCTCATAACAAATGAAGACTCCCAGTGCTCCTTGCGGTGTCGGCGCCACACCGTAGCTTGCGCCCGGGACGAAGTTCCCCGCCTCGGTGGTGATCTTGCCGATCAATTCGGGAAAGGCCCAGGCTGGTACGTACTCCCCAAACGGCACCAAATGCATTTTATCATATTGCAGAATCTCGCGTCCCTCGGGGTCCAACACGATGGCGCTGTTGGTGATTTCGTGGCGTCCGGCGGCTAACGGTATGACCGTGTTCACAACCACGTAGGACGCGGCTTGGCGGGCCATCCGCTCCACGGCGCTGCGGAAAACAGGATCGCGCGTGAAATAGAAGGGGGCAGGGTTTTCCGCCCAAATAATCAGCGGCGGAACGCTGAGGCGCGAAAGGCCCTGCACGTCAGATCCAACGCCCTCCTTCCGTTCTTCGCTTGCCAGCGCGTCCAACGACATATCCACAAGCTGGTTCAGCTTGGCGGGATTAAGCCAAGGCACCCAAGCGTTGTCGGCTTGCTCGTCGAGGGGCACGTTGGGTTGCACCAAAACGGCGAGATCCGTACCCCGGGCGGACGCGGGCGGGGCAAAGGCCCAATTGCCAATCACGAGGAGTGCTACCCATCCGCCCAGTGCCAGCCAAGGGCCTCTCTCCCTCCAGTGCCGCATTGCCCCGGCCGCCACCGCGCTTGTCGCTGCCGCAAGAAAAGACAGCCCGTAAACACCCGTCGCTGTGGCGGCCTGCCTTAATCCCGCAGGTGACACGCTGTAACCGAGGAGGTTCCAGGGAAAGCCTGTGATGAAGTAGGTTCTGGCCAACTCCAGGGCCATCCAAAGCAAAGGGCTGGCCAGCAAGGCGAGATCGGGCGACGTGCGCGCCAGCGTGCCAACCACCAAACCGAACGACCCGAAGAAGACTGCGAAAACCACCACGAACGCTGCCAGACCGGTCAAAGAAAGGCCCAAATTGAGCCCACCATACTGCCGCATGACTTCGACAAACCAGTAAAAGCTGCCGGCAAAAAAGATGGCTCCGGTGAGATACGCCCAACCGAAGGCACACCAGGGGCGCGGCTCGGTCGACAATACAAGTAGTAGCGGGAGAAGCGCGATCCAAACCAGGGGATGAATGCTGAGCTTTGGGAAGCAAGCCACCAGCAGGAAACCACTCAAAGCGCTGGCAAGCCACTTGTGGAATTGAGTCATTGAATCATTGAGTCATTGAGCCATTGAGCGAAGTTCGAACGAATTTCCAGTTTCCATTTTCCAGTTTCTAATTCCGTTTCCGAGTCAGTGGCGGATGAAAGGCTTGTAGCCTTCGTGCTTCAACTTCGCCAGCGTCTTTTCCGCGCTTTCCCGAGAGACAAACGGGCCGACCTGAACGCGGTACAGGCTGTCTTTCGCATGGGCCTGTTGGGGCGGCACGAGCAGCGCATGATAGCCACGCCCTCTCAAGACCCTCACCGCAGTTTCAGCATCCTGCTTTGCTCTCATGGCCCTAACCTGAACAAAGAATGCGCTCCCGGCAGCGCTCATTTCCCCAGGAGAGGTTCGAGAGGTATCAGGTCCCGGCTCTGGCTTGGACGCCATTGCAGGAGGGGAGGTCACCGGCGGTTCGACTCTCGCGGTGGTTTCGGGTTGCAGCCGGCTTGTTGACGAAGAGGTGGAACCGGCGTGAGGGTTTGCGAGCGAAGATGCGGGCGGCGCCCCATTGTTGGTGCCGATCGGAACCGTCTCGAGAGGAGGATTAACGGTAGGCGGAATGGCGCCCGAGGTTGTAACACGCTCGGTAGCAGGCGACATGCGCGCCGTCCGTTCGTTGTAACCAACCAGGAAACCCAGCGAAAAGAAAACTCCGCAAACGGCCACCCCTGCCAAGAAAACCAGCATCAGATGCCGCGGTGAAAGACCCCTGCCACCACCAGAATTCGTGTTCATGACCTTGACCGATTAATAGAAATTCAAAATTCAATGGGCAAACGGGAGACCATTTGCCGTGAATCCCCGAAGGGGATTTATAAAGTAGCCGGGGGCAACGCCCCATAAGCGTTACCATAAGATCGCCACGACCATCGGAGCCCGTCAGCCGACGGGCGGCGGAATGTGGCCCATGGCGAAAGAAGCTGTGAAAAAATCGATGGCTGTCATCCTGAGCGAAGCGAAGGATCCCGGCAGTTTCTTGTGGTTCAGCGATTTACGAACAACTGCAGAGATCCTTCGCTGCGCTCAGGATGACACTTCCGAA
>JBEKLY010000232.1:0-12708 GCA_050010015.1 Terriglobia bacterium | reverse complement strand
ATCGGCTTGTCGGTCTGGGAACGGATCTTGCCGATGACCTGCCTTGCTCCGGCCGGGAAATTGGCATCGATCACCAACACGTAATCTTCAAATATGATCCAGCCGTTGTTGCAGACTTCGTCCGGCTGATCCGACAATGTGAAATAGACGTCTGGGGCCACCAGATCGATCTCACCTGACTGGGGCATAGGAGCCGGATGCGGTTCAGCCAACAACTCCGCCTCCGCCGCGAGGCTTAAGAACCCCGCGCTCCCCACCAAGAACTCCCGTCTGCTAGTGTCCTTCATATTTCCTCCTCGCGTGAGATCTTGACAGAGGGTCAAAACACACCGGAGCACTATTTAAGGTGTTCTTCTTAGCGTCCTGTCCCAGTGATTCGCAATATAAGTCGAGACGATTCGGCCACGCGTCAGCAGCCCCGTCAGGGGCGCCATAAAGTAGCCCAGGGCGTGAGCCCTGGGTTTGAAGGCCCTCACCCCGCCTGCGGCACCCCTCTCCCGCCCGAGCGGGAGAGGGGACGGGGGTGAGGGAGGGCCTCACGAACCCACGGCTCACGCCGTGGGCTACTCGCTTGCGCCCGCTCCGCGGGCTGACATATTCAACGAACTTCTGGGACACGACACTATCTCAAAGCGGACAATTCCAAGCGGTATTTGCCCACTCCATCCCCCAGGCAGTATGTCAGAGGCGGCCGAGCCCGCACAAGATCTAGTTGGGCATGGACGGCAATGTCACGCCCCGCCAAATTCGCATAATGGCTCAGTTCCCTGTGGCACGGGCATCCTGCCCGTGCTGCATCTGGACGCGAAATCTCTGGGATTATGAAATTTCCCTTGACAAAACATTCACCGAGAAGTTAAGACTCCAGCCTACGAGTATCACTGTGAGGAAAGCTCCCGGTGACACTTCAAGGGCTGGCAAATTCTACTCAGCAAAAGATGAAGATGGATGAGCCCGAGCGGACTTTTCGAAGTCGTTGCGCTCGATCCGAATCCCATCGAGTCACTCGACAAGGAGTGTCGATCATGAGGTTCAAATCCTATTTCATACTTGCCATCGTGCTTGTCTCCGGGTGTCTGGGCCACTTATGGGCAGACAATGCCGCAGGACGCAGGATGATCGATTTGAAAGCTGGCTGGATGATCCAGTCCTCGGCGGACGTTAAGGAGAGAGGCGAAGTTATCTCGACAGCCAATTACAAGCCACAGTATTGGTACGCCGCGACGGTTCCCGCTACGGTCCTCACAGCGCTGGTTGCGGACAAGGTCTACGATGATCCCAACTACGGAACCAACGTTCGGCATATTCCGGGCACGCAGTACAATGCGGTTGATTATTTCAACAACGTCATGATGCCGCCGGAGAGCCCATTCCGTTGTTCGTGGTGGTACCGGACGGAATTTCCAGATCCTGGAAAGCTTTCCGGGCGCCGGGTTTGGTTGCAGTTTGACGGCATCAGTTTTCGCGCGAATATTTGGTTGAATGGCTCGCGAATCGCCGATTCGACGCAGGTGGCAGGCACTTTTAGGATGTACGAGTTTGATATCACCGACGCGGTGATGGCGGACTCGACAAACGTCCTTGCCGTGGAAGCGTTCGCGCCTCAGCCGACCGATCTGTCCATGCAGTTCGCCGACGTGAATCCGACTCCCGCCGACAAGAACATGGGACTGTGGCGGCCGGTGAGAATTATCACCACCGGTCCCGTGGCGATCCGCCATCCTCAAGTCATTTCGCATTTGGACCTTCCGTCCACGCAGGTCGCGCATCTGACCATTACGGCAGACCTGCAGAATGCTACAGACAACCCGATCAAAGGGACTCTCCATGGCCGCATCGAATCGACCGCGATCTCTCAGAACGTTGACCTCGGGCCGCGCGAAGGCAAGACGATCACTTTTAGTCCGCAGGACTTCTCGCAATTGAATATTTCCAATCCGCGCGTCTGGTGGCCATGGCAAATGGGGCCGCAGGACATGTACGAGCTCGCGCTGGAGTTTGTAACGGACGGCCAGGTGTCGGACGCGGAGAAGGTTAAGTTCGGGATACGTGAAGTGACTTCGCAATTGGACGCGGCGAATCATCGGGTGTTCAGCGTCAATGGAAAGAAGATCATGCTCCGGGGAGCGATGTGGTGGTCGAACATGATGGTGCAGTCCTCGCCGGAGAGGCAGGAAAAGGAGCTCAAGTATGCCCGGGATCTGGGTCTGAATTCGCTCCGGTTGCAGGGCAAGCTTGAGGACGAAAACTTTGCCGATGTTGCGGATCGATTGGGGCTTCTCCTTCTGCCCGGCTGGGCTTGTTGCGATCACTGGGAACATTGGAAGGACTGGGACGCGGAGGACTACACCGTTGCCGCGGCGTCCTTGCGCGACCGGCTTCGTGCCTTTAGAAATCACCCGAGTGCGCTCGTGTGGCTCATGGGCGACGACAATCCACCCGTGCGGCGCCCGGAGGCCATGTACAAGGACGTTATCAAGGAGGTGAACTGGCCGAATGCTGTGATCACCTCGGCCTCAGCTCAGCCAAGTGCGCTGAGTGAAAACTCGGGCGTAAAGATGAATGGACCGTATGAATGGGTGCCTCCCATTTATTGGTATGCGGACCAACGGGGAGGGGCCTTTGGCCTCGCCACGGAGGTGGGCCCCGGCCTTGTCGTCCCACCGGTAGAAAGCTTGGTGAAGTTCCTGCCGCCCAGTCATCTGTGGCCCCCGGACGAAGTGTGGAGCCTCCACGCCGGGGGGGGATGGGCAACCCGCGTTGACCTCGAGATTTTCACGCAGGCCCTGAATGAACGCTATGGCCGCGCGAACAATCTGCAGGACTTTACGAAGAAGGCACAGTTGATGTCCTACGAGGCTCAGCGTGCGATGTTTGAGGCCTATTCACACAACAAGTACGTCTCCACAGGCGTTATCCAGCAGTCGATGAACAACGGATGGCCCTCAATCGAATGGCATATCTACGACTTTTACCTTCGACCGGCGGGGGCCTACTTCGGCACCAAGAAAGCTCTCGAGCCAGTGCATATCCAATACTCTTACGACAATCGCTCAATCGTGGCCGTGAATTCGACTTATCTGCCCGTCACGAACCTCCAGGCAAAGGCAACGGTCTATGATCTGAATCTGGGCCAGCGGTTTTCAAAACAGGTGACGTTTGATGCCGCGCCCGACTCCACGAACAACCTGTTCACGATTCCCGACCTGAAGGGTCTGAGCACAACCTACTTTTTGGACCTTCGCATGGTGAACTCGTCAGGTGTCGAAGTCAGCTCCAATTTCTATTGGCTTTCCACTAAGCCCGACGTGCTCGATTGGGACCGAAGCAAATTTTACTACACACCCGATAAGGCCTTTGCTGACTTTACTGCTCTCGAAGATCTGGCTCCCGCACAAGTGAGGGTGACGGGAAGGATGGATAAAGACGGTAACGGGGAATTGGCGCACATTACGGTGGAGAATCCCAGCAAACAGCTTGCGTTCTTTCTGCGCGTACGTCTTGTGAATGAAAATGACGGGGAGGAAATACTGCCCATTCTATTGCAAGATAGCTACTTCTCTCTACTCCCGGGCGAGCGCAAAGAAGTGACCGCGAAGTTTGATCAATCGCCTGGACTGAAACCCGTAGTGGAGGTGGAAGGCTGGAATGTCTCGCGTCAATCTTCGCGACTCGGCGATTGAGCACGCTAGGAACCTCTCGGAAATAGATTTTGGTTCCGAACATCAAGGCCTTCTCCTCTTCACCGTCTGTAAATATCCCCCGTTGATGTAACTTTGGCAGAGATATGGTCAACGAAGCCGGCGCCGGAATCAGCAAGCAATCGGAAGCGCGAACCCAAAGCAGCGGGGTGTCGTCATGAAGGTTGGCGCCTGGTGGTTCTGCTGTGTCTGACCGCGACAGCGAGTTATCTCTGCCGGGTAAATATCTCCGTGACGGGCGCCCTGATGATGCGCGATTTGGGGTTTTCTCAAATCGAGATGGGGCGCCTATTCAGTGCGTTTGTACTAGGATATGCGATTTTTCAGGTCCCCGCAGGGGCCGCCGCCGACCATTGGGGGGCACGTCGAGTGCTGGCCTGGGCCGCGGTTTGGTGGGTAATCGTTACCATATTCCTGGCGACGTTAGGTTGGGGACCTTTGAGCCGTGCGGTGGGAGGTATGCTGACCCTGCTGCTGGTCCTACGTTTTGTGCTGGGTATAGGAGAGGCTCCTACTTTTCCCGCGGCCGCGCAGGGCGTAGCCAAATGGATTCAGCTTTCGAAACAAGGCCTCGCAAACGGCGTAGTTCTGGCTGCTGTGGGGGTGGGTTCAGCCGTTGCTCCTCTGCTGCTCTCCCGCGTGATGGTGCTGGGGGGATGGCGGGTCGCTACGCTGACGTCGGCATTCCCAGCTCTGGTGGTAGCCCTTGCCTGGTTCTGCGTCCAAGAACCCAAGAGTCTATCGGCGCCTAAAATCCATCCGCGTGCCGCCGAGCGAAGTGCCAGCCGGCTTTGGTCCTCCGATTTTGTCTTTCTCACCCTAAGCTATACCCTGGAAGGATATGTATCTAACCTCTTCGTGTTCTGGACTTACTTGTACTTGGTTCAGGTCCGGCACTTTGACTTGCTACGCGCTGGCAGCTTGAGCAGCCTGCCTTGGTTACTCTCTGTGATATCAATCCCTTTGGGTGGATATATTTCCGACCGTCTGGTGGCTGGGTCTATGGGTCTCGGTTGGGGGCGGAGAGCTATACCCATGCTGGGCCTCAGTTCCGCTGGAATCTTCTTGGCCTTAGGAGCGGTAGCCACGAATGCGTATTTCGCGGTCGCGTATCTCACTCTCGCCACAGCATCGGTGCTCGCCGTGGAAGGGCCATGCTGGGCCACCATGATGGAACTTGCCGGACCCCGTAGTGGCACCGCCGGAGGCGTGATGAACCTGGGGAGCAATATCGGCGGCCTCATTTCCCCAGCGCTCACTCCCATTCTCGCAGCGCACCTGGGGTGGAAAAGTGCGCTGTGTGTAGGTGGGGGAATTTCGGTAATCGCTGGGGCTTTGTGGTTTGGTATTTCACTCAACATCCAGACCGAAGCTAATGTCTCCATGGTAGCAAAACGTTCTTGACGACCGAAAGATGCTATCTATCCGGTTGGGAAGCAGGCATGTCATTTAAGATTTTCGCCTTGGCTCCAACTCATATCCCGCACGTCACGAACAAAGATGAGTGATCCGGGGATGCGTCCGAGGCGCAGCCGAAAATCTATAGAGGAGGATCAATAGGTATGGTTCCACCAGATCATAGCTTTGGGAAGCTCTTCGACTTAAGCGGTCGCGTGGCGTTGATCACAGGGGCGGGAGGGGGCCTTGGCGAAGCCGTATCCCTGGGTTTTGCGGAGTATGGTTGCGACATCGCAGCGGCTGATATCAATACGACCGCAGCAGATCGCACTGCCAGCCGAGTCCAAGCATTGGGCCGGCGCTCCATCGCCATCCGGGTGGATGTCAGAGATCCAGCTCAAATTAAGCTCATGGTGGAAGAGACGGTGCGCAGCCTGGGTTCGCTCGACATTCTGGTGAACGTTGCAGGGGTGATACAAAACCCCCATGATTCGGCCGAAAAAATTCCGCTGGAAGAATGGGCTCGAATCATCGACACCAATTTGAGGGGCACGTTCGTGTGTTGTCAGGAAGCCGCCCGAGTCATGCTGAGGAAAGGCAAGGGCGCCATCATCAATTTCACCTCCATCGCCGGAGTGGTTGGACCTGGAGGGGGTGTAAGCGCTTATTGTGCCAGTAAGGGCGGTATTAATGGCTTGACCATGGAATTGTCAACGGAATGGGCCAGCAAAGGCATTCGCGTTAACGCCATCGCTCCTTGTCAGTTTCTTACGCCAGCGCTCAAAGGTGTTTTGGAAGAGGAAGGGATAGATCCTCAACAGCGCATGAAATTCTGGACTTCGAACATCCCGCTCGGACGGATCGGGGAACCGGTGGAGATTGCTGGGCCGGCCTTGTTCTTGGCTTCAGATGCTGCCTCGATGGTGACGGGGGTGATCTTACCTGTCGATGGTGGCTTTCTAGCGCGTTAGCGTCTTCGGCGAGGGGGGCGTGCACTGTGGTGAGAGGAAGTCCCTTAGGAAAACAAAAGGTCAGAGGTCGGTAAAATCGATCATGGGCGGAGCCTTCCGCCAACCCCGGGTTTGCACCACATTATAAATAAGGCCCAGCGCAAACCAAATGCCCCCGGCAATCTTCGCAGGCGTCGCCAAGCTCCACCAAATCCCCAGGCAGAACAAGAAACCGAGCGCCGGCACCACCGCATCTCGCAGGAGCCGCCCCCGGCCAGGGACGAAATAAAACTGCCGGATTGCAGCTAAGTTCACCCCCATGAAAGCGAGAAACATCCCAAAGTTCAGCATCTCTGCGGCCAGTTCGAAATTGATGAAGAGCGAACCAACAAAGGTTATTATGCCGACAATCAGGATGCTGTAAGTGGGATTGTTCCGCTTAGGGGAAAGGTAGGCAAAGACCTTTCGCGGCAGCACGTTGTCACGACCCATGCCAAAAAGCAAGCGCGCTACTCCCACCTGGCCCGTAAGCGCGCTGCCGAACATCGCCACGACCAGGATGCCGACCATCCCTTGGAACAGCAGACTTCCCCCCACCCGCCTACTCAAGTCATAAAAGGCGGTTTCAATGTTCGCAAAGGTGTGATAATCCGGCCAAACGAGTTGACCCAAATAGACCAGCAAGCCGCCGAAAATCCCTGTAAAGAGACACACGAGAACAGTCGCCAGTAGGACGTCACGGCGAGGGTTCTTGGCGTCTTCCGCCAGCGTCGTAACGGCATCGAACCCGCCGTAAGTGAGCGCAGCGAAGGCCGTGGCGGTGCGAAGCGCGCCGAAGTCGAAAGTCTGAGGGTTGTAGAACGGCAGGGTGGAGAATAGCCCGGCCCAGCCGGAGGCGCGCATGAGGTAGCGAACCGCCAAAACGATGAATGCCACAAGCACCGTGCCCATGACGGCAATGAGGACCTGGTTGGTGCGTGCCGTGGCGCGGATGCCCCACAGATTCAAAAAGGTTATAGTGCCGGCAAATACCCCCACCCAGACGACATAAGGAACTCCCGTGACAGCACGTTGAATGGTTAGAGCCGCGAAAATCGCGCAGATGGTAGGGATCACCAGATAGTCAAGTAGCATGGCCCAGCCCGCCAGGAAGCCCAAGTGAGGATTCAATCCACGGCCGACATAGGCGTATGCAGAACCTGCGGAGGGATAAACTGCCGCCATGCGCCCATAGCTGACGGCAGTGAGCAGCATGGCGACCATGGCAATCAGAATGGTATCAACGGCGTGGCCGCGCGACTTAACTAAGGCCAAACCGAACACCGTTATAGGCGCGCTCGGTGTGACGGAAACGATTCCGTAGAGAAAAAGGTCCCAGAGCGACAGGACGCGGCGCAGGTGCGGGACGCGAGCCGCTGCCGCGGTCCTGGCTTCGGTCTGCGTGGGATTTGCATCAGAGCTCAAAACTGACTCCTTCTGGTTTTCAATTGGCGTGAAGATGAGCCGCCCCGTCGAACTCTTCACCAAGGTAACATGAAAAGCTTGCGGAATGGCATGAGAGATTGCGGGAAGGTGTCCCTGTCCATATCAAAGTCCGGCCGACGAGCCTCGCCTCAAGTGAGTCGAGGGTCCCGTTGCTCCTGAACGACACACCATTCCCGTTTTTTCGCCGTGAAAGCCGCCAACGCGTATGCTAAGATCGACGTGCCGTTGGGCGCGGTCAAATATTTTGAACTTCCATTACTCCTACCCGCGTTAAGCGGCCTCGAAATCAAATGAGCTTGATTGGCGTTGACATAGGCTCCAGTTCAGTAAAGATTGCCGCCTATCGCGAGGACGGTAGACTTCTCGCCCAGGCCAAAGAAGGCCTGACCGCGCACAGGCCGCAGCCCGGCTGGTGGGAGAACGATCCCCGTGAAGTGTGGAGCCGCACGATGGAGTGTCTCGGTCGAATCGCCACGGCGGGGACGGTGCGGCGTAACCCCCCCGTGGCATTGGCAATTTCGGCTTCGGGGCGCGAGATATTCCCTGTCGATGGCAAGGGCTCGGCGCTCGGGCCGTGCATCATGGCTGGAGATACGCGCGGAGCCGATATCGAAGCGTCAACCTTGGGACGAGCCAGCGCGGAAAAATGGTACGCCGCATGCGGGCATCTTCCGGAACGCATGGACCCGGTCAATCGACTGCTCTGGTGGCGGCGCAACCACCCCGAAGTTACGGCACGCAGCGCCCAGTTTCTTGGCTGGCATGAATTCCTGACGCTACGGCTCGGGGGTAGGGCCGTTACTGACCCAAGCCTGGCGGGTAAGTGGCTGATTTATGACAACGCGACTCGCGGCTGGTCCTCCGAGCGCCTCGCCGAGTTTAAACTCGATCGCCGCATCTTGCCCGAGATACAGCCTTGGGGGTCGTGCGTAAGCGCGCTGAAATCGACACTGGCCCGAAAATTGGGCTTGCCTCAGGACCTCAAGATCGCGCTCGGTGGCTTCGATTGCTCGTGCGCCGCAGCCGGGTGCGGCGCCTCTGAGGTGGGCACAGCGGCGCTAGTGTGCGGCTCCTGGGAAGACCTGATTGTGCCCACCGATCACGCCCCGCTGTTCGAAACTGTGCCAACTGGCATGGCCGTGGGGCCGCATCCGGGCAGCGCCGGCTTGGCCGTTCATGCTCTCAGCCCCAATGGCACCACCGTCCTGGACTGGGCAAGAGACCTGTTGCATCTTCCGTTGAGCCAGCTTGATAACCAACTCCAGCGGAGCGGCCCGGAACCCAGTCCGGTCATGGCCATACCGCATTTCTCGGGAGCCACCGTAGCTTGGGTTAACGGACGGAGATCCCGCGGCGCGCTTATGGGACTCACTCTGTCCACTTCGCGGCTCGACGTGATTAAAGCCCTGGTGGAAGGCATTACTTACGATTTGTCACTGGCCCTACAATCACTCCGGCGAGCGGGCCTGACCATCAGTATGCTTCGCGCCGCGGGAGGTGGAACGCACCTGGCTTGGTGGATGCAACTCACCGCCGACCTGTGCGGAGTCCCTATCGAAGTCATCAATCAGCCGGAACCTGGAACCCTGGGCGCGGCTTTGCTCGCTGGCTTGGCGGCGGGTGTTTATACTTCGCTCGAGCACGGCGCAAAATCCTGCCTTGCGGTTTCCAGGCGATACGAGCCGGATCCCCGGCGCGGGGGACTCCACAACGATCGCCTCAAGGCTTACGAGGCGGCAGCGGCTTCGCTCCTGCGCGCCGGCGGCGACGAACCCGCCACCTGATGGGTGGCAGGTGTGGCTGATGAGAGATGAGCGCATCGTCGGCCGGTATCCTGTCGACGCTCAAGGGGGATCGCAATGATGCGTGAGTTTCCGCTCGCCCTGATTGAACGTAGCGCCGCACTGTTTTCGTAGCGCGGGCGTCTCGCCCGCTGGGGCGTGGGCATTCCTTCGCTGCGCTCAGGACAGGTTCTGCCCGCGCTACGGACGTAGTCGCCACTATATTTTGCAATTCTCAGTAGGAAAGCACCGGGAATACGGCTGCCCAAATTAGCTGCCCGGAAAGCGGCCCTGCCGCCCTGACTTGCAGAAAGGCCTAGAAGGTGTGAAAAAATCAGCCAGCCTGTCATCCTGAGTCCTTCGGTGTCATCCTGAGCGCAGCGAAGGATCTCGCTCTGCCGATGGAACTGGCTGATGGCGAAGGAACTCAAAGCGAGATTCTTCGCTTCGCTCAGAATGACAGCGCGTGCATGTTTTTGCCTTTCGCCGATTTTTTCACAGCTTCGTAGCCTTTCCGCAAGTCAGGCGGCGAAGCCGCAGGTCGCCATCGAAGGAACCGATCGCAATATGGACAGGCTTGCACCGGGAATGGAGCCACCCTTTTCCGCCATTCTCTTTAACTTTCACAAGCGGAGGACACCATGTTCAAATCGTTCAGAATTTTGGGCCTGATTCTCTTGTTTGTCGCCGCACCTTTGCGGTCGGAGTCTCTCAAGCATCATCCCGCCAATCCCCACTATTACCTTTTCAACGGCCAGCCCACCATTCTGATTACCTCCGCCGAGCATTACGGCGGCGTGATCAACAAAGAATTCGACTACGTCAAATACTTTGACGCTCTGAAGGCCTATGGGATGAATTACACGCGTATCTATGCGGGGGCGATGTGGGAGCCGATGGGAAAGTGGATCGAGGACAATCCCCTCGGGGTTAAACCGCGAAGCCTCGTGTTGCCGTGGGCGCGAAGCACTGAGCCCGGATACTTGCAGGGGGGCAATAAATTTGACCTCGACCATTGGAATCCGGAGTACTTTGCCCGCCTGAAGGATTTCATCGCTAAAGCCGGCGAAAGAGGAATTGTGGTGGAAATTGCCATGTTCAACGCGCAGTATACAGACACTTGGCCGATTTCGCCCTTGTATTACGAAAACAACATCCAAGGTGTGGGCCAATGCCGTTACCAGTACGCCCAGACCATGCGGCACGCGGACCTGCTGCGTCGCGAAGACGACTACGTGCGCAAGATCACCCAGGAGGTCAATGGGTTCGACAACGTGGTGCTGGAGATGTGCGACGAAGCGCCTGACATCGGGGTTCCTCCCACGCCCCTCGACGAAGCCGGGCCTTGGGTGGCGCATCTGGCAGAGGTGGTAACGAAGACGGAATCCAGCCTTCCGCAGAAACACCTGGTGGCGGCGCAAGTGGAGGGGCCGGTGAATGGACCGCTGGACTTGTCCGGCAGCCCGAATGTGTCAATCATCGTGACCCAGTACGTTTGGCAGTCGGGGTTTCAGATGGGAGGCATGAAGGCTCTTGACTTGGAGTACCAGCACAACAAGCCGATCGAGCTGAACGAAACTGACTGGTACCCCGTGTGGTATAAGGGCGATGTGGTTGCTGATTCGCGAGTGGAAGCTTGGGAATTCATCGTGGGAGGGGGTGGAAGTTTCAACCACTTGAACGGGCGATACACCGTGGATGACCCCGCCGGCAACACTCCCGATAATGCGCAAGTCCTGGGGGCGCTGCGAAACCTCAGGGAATTCATGTATAGCTTCGACTTCTTGAAGATGAGCCCGGATACGGATTTCATAGTCAGCGGCGTGCCCCCCGAGGTCTTCTGCCGGGGGATGAGTGAGGCGGGAAAACAGTACGCTTTATATCATCACCATAGCGAATACAATTCCCGGAGAGGGGGAAGCGCCAGCTCCTATGTCGTGCATCCAGGAAACTACGTGGACGATCTCTTGTTGAATTTGCCCGGCGGTCGCTACAAAGCAGATTGGGTGGACCCCGCAACCGGGTCCATTGTCGGTGCGGAGACGTTTACTCACCAAGGGGGCGATCGCCTGTTTACGACGCCCCAGCACGCCGTGGACATCGCATTACGGATCAAGCGTCAGTAGGGAATCCCAGGAAGTATGGGAGATAATAAGGGAGGATTTTCGAAAAGGGGGGCGGACACCGTGGACGTCCTGCCGCGATTGACGCCACAATCTCCGGTTTTCTTCGCCGCCCTGGGCAATATTCGGCGGCGCGGCGAGCGATCCCGCTTAGTACCCCGTAAGGATGTTGTGTGATGCTTCGATCAGCGGTCCCGATAATCGCCGTGCTTCTTTTCTCGAGCGGAGCTGCGTTCGGGCAGGCCACTCAGGAGGCCCAGCTCCGTGCGGAAAAAGGCCTGCAACTCATGCGTGAGGGGGACTTGCCCGCGGCAGAACTCGAACTCCGCCAAGCCGTGAAGCTCAGCCCGCGTGACCCCACGAATCTTGCCGAATTGGGTGTGGTTCTGGGGATGGAGCAGAAGCTCGCCGACTCCGACCAATATTTCCAGGAGGCTCTCCGGCTTGATCCCGGCGACGTTTCCATCCGCCGCAATCTGGCAAAGAACCAGTGGCGATTGGGCGAGTTCGAAGGCGCCGAGACGAATCTCCAAAAGGTTCTGAAAGCAGATCCAGGCGATGGAGAAAGCACGCTGATCCTGGGCATGGTGGAGGAGAACCTGAAGCATTTTGCCAGTGCGGTGCGCTTGCTCGATTCCGTCCCGACCCTCGTCAAACAGCACCCGGAGTCCATCGCGGCCCTGGCGAGATCCGATTACCAACTCAAAAACCCGGCAGGCGCCCGCCAAACTTTGCGCGGCCTTCTTCAGGACAACACACCGCCTGAGGCCCTCTATTTGGGCGGCCAAACTGCGCTCGAGGCGGAGGATTTCGCCATGGCGGAGGAGTTGCTCGCCGCAGCTCAACCTGGCTACCCCGATCGCGCGAAACTGGGGTATTTCCTCGCATTTTCCCGCTACCGCGACGGAAAATTCCGTGCCTGCCAGGATACCGTTCTTGACACCCTCGCCGCCGCACCTGCCACCCGCGATCTCTACGCGGTGCTGGGGTGGTGCTACGCCCAGCAGGACAAAATCCGCGATGCGCTAAACGCCTTCGATCAGGCGGTGGCTTTGGATCCTGCCAATGAAACTACCTACCTGGATCTTGGCACTGTCTTGTTGGATCACCACCGGGATGAGCCGGCGCTGGATTTGGGAAGAGAGACGACGGCGAAGTTTCCGAACTCCTACCGCGCCCAGATGCTGCGGGGAACAGCGGAATCCAACTTCGGCTATCTGACTGACGCCCTCAAATCCTTCGGGCGGGCAGTGGAATTAAACCCCGATTC
>JBEKLY010000231.1:0-21844 GCA_050010015.1 Terriglobia bacterium | reverse complement strand
TTTGCCGGCGTGCCGATCAACGTCACTCTGCTGTTTTCCCGCGAGCAGTACGTGGCGGCTGCCGAGGCATTTCTGCGCGGCATCGAGCGGCGCATCGAGGCCGGCCTGAATCCCAACGTCGGCTCCGTCGCTTCGATATTCATCAGCCGTTGGGACGCGGCGGTGATGGGCAAGGTCCCCGAGTCGTTGCGTGATCAGCTTGGCGTTGCCATCGCCAAGCGCACGTACAAAGCTTACCGTAGATTACTTGATTCGCCCCAGTGGCAGCGGGTTGTCAACGCCGGCGCCCGTCCCCAACGGCTCCTCTGGGCCAGCACGGGAACTAAAGATCCCAAGGCTTCCGATGTCCTTTACATCAAGGCTCTCGCTGCGCCTTTCACGGTGAACACGATGCCGGAGGGCACCTTGAAAGCGCTCGCCGATCACGGCGAATTGGGCAGGATTCTGCCGGTCGACGGGGGCGATTGCGAGGAGGTGCTGGCGCAGTTTGGCAAAGCTGGAATCGATGTCGATGCCCTGGCTGCCCAGCTTCAGGAAGAAGGAGCGGCGTCGTTTGTCAAGTCGTGGAACGACCTGCTGGCGGTGATTGCCTCTAAAAGCGCCGCGCTCAAGGCGGCCGCAGCCGGATGAAGGCTTTGGAGTGCGGCAGCTTGCTGCCGCTTTCTCGGCTGCCAACTTGCTGGCTGGTACGCGGTGCTTGGGTAGGTGCGTCCGCAAGCAAGCTTGCTGGACGAAAGCGGCAGCAAGCTGCCGCGCACCAACGAAAGGAGTAGAAACATGGCAACACAGGTAGCCACACTGACCGCAAAGGTGGGCCTCGAACCACCGACGAAGCGGAAGGCGTGGAAGGCCCTCCAGACTCACTACAAGAAGGTTCGCGAATTACATCTGCGGAACCTCTTCGCTGATGACCCCGGGCGCGGTGAGCGGATGACCGCAGAGGCCGTGGGCCTCTTCCTGGACTACTCGAAGAACCGCATCACGGACGAGACCCTCAAGCGACTCATCCGGCTGGCCGAGGAATCAGGATTGCAATCCCGGATCGACACCATGTTTCGCGGCGAGAAGATCAATGTCACGGAGAAGCGGGCCGTGCTGCACGTGGCACTGCGCGCCCCCCAAGGATCGTCCATTGTGGTTGACGGCGAGAACGTCGTGCCCCAGGTCCACGGCGTCCTCGATAAGATGGCTGACTTCTGTAACCGGGTCCGTAGGGGTGAGTGGAAAGGTCATACCGGCAAACGCATTCGCAACGTCATCAACATCGGCATTGGGGGTTCTGATTTGGGTCCGGTGATGGCCTACGAGGCGCTGAAGCATTACAGCGCGCGAGCCATGACCTTCCGGTTCGTTTCCAACGTTGATGGCACTGACTTCGCAGAAGCCGTCCGCGATCTCGACCCGTCGGAGACTCTTTTCATTGTCTCTTCGAAAACCTTCACCACGCTCGAAACCATGACCAATGCCCACACCGCTCGCTCCTGGTCGCTGGAGGGTTTCGGCGGTGATGACAAGTCGGTAGCCAAGCACTTTGTGGCGGTATCGACGAACGCGGCGGAGGTCGAGAAGTTCGGCATCGACACGGCTAACATGTTCGGCTTCTGGGATTGGGTTGGCGGGCGCTACTCCATGGATTCGGCGATTGGGCTATCGACCATGCTGGCCATCGGCCCGGATCATTTTCGAGCCATGCTCGATGGCTTCCACCAGATGGACGAACACTTTCGCACCACCCCGTTTGAGCGCAACCTGCCGGTACTGATGGGTCTCCTATCTGTCTGGTACAACGATTTCTTCGGCGCTCAGACCGTGGCCGTGTTGCCTTACGAGCAGTATCTGAAACGATTCCCGGCCTACCTCCAGCAGTTGACCATGGAGAGCAACGGCAAACACGTGACCCTCGAGGGCACCGAGGTTGATTACCCGACCGGCCCGATTTATTGGGGAGAACCGGGAACCAATGGCCAACACTCCTTCTATCAATTGATTCATCAGGGGACGCGGCTCATTCCCTGCGACTTCATTGCCTTCGGCCAGGCGCTCAACCCGCTGGGCCCCCACCACGATCTGCTCTTGGCCAATGTTTTCGCGCAAAGCGAGGCGTTGGCGTTCGGCAAGACGCCTGAACAAGTCAAGGCCGAGGGCACGCCGGATTGGCTTGTGCCGCATCGAGTGTTTGAAGGCAATCGGCCGACGAACACGATCCTGGCGGAACGACTCACTCCGGAGACGCTGGGGAAACTGGTGGCCCTTTACGAACATAGTGTTTTCACGCAGGGCATTATCTGGCAGATCAACTCGTTCGACCAGTGGGGCGTGGAACTGGGCAAGGTGCTGGCTCAGCGCATTGTTCCGGAACTCGAAGGCGCGCAGGAACCGGCGCTTGGACACGATACTTCCACGAATAACCTCATTCGCCGTTACAGGAAAATCAAGGAGGCATGATGGGCAACTTCACCGAGCAACTTGAGAAAATGAAGACACATCCCGGTTTTATTGCAGCCCTGGATCAAAGCGGCGGCAGCACCCCTAAGGCGCTTGCCTCTTACGGAATCAAGGAAGGCGCATGGTCCAACGAGGAAGAGATGTTTGCGATCGTGCACCAGATGCGCACGCGCATTATTACGAGCCCGAGTTTCACCGGCGAGCGGATTCTTGGCGCCATCCTGTTCGAGAACACCATGGACAGGGACATCGAGGGACAGCCGAGCGCGGATTATCTGTGGAATGTGAAACGGGTTGTGCCATTTCTGAAAGTGGACAAGGGCCTGGCCGCGGAGGAGAACGGTGCCCATTTGATGAAGCCGATGCCCGACCTTTCCGCGCTGCTGGCCAGGGCCAAAGCAAAGCGCATATTCGGAACCAAAATGCGGTCGGTCATCAACCAAGCCGATTCGGCGGGCGTCAAGAACATCGTGAGCCAGCAGTTCGAAGCGGCAGAGCAGATTATTGCCACGGGCCTCATACCGATCCTCGAACCGGAAGTGGATATTCACTGCCCGGAAAAAGCCCAGGCCGAAGCGCTGCTGAAGGCGGCTCTGCTCGAGAAGCTTAACGTCCTGCCAGCGGGTCAGATGGTCATGCTCAAGCTCACCCTGCCGGAGCAAGACGATTTCTATGCCGAATGTGTCAGGCACCCCAAGGTCGTGAGATTGCTTGCACTGTCGGGCGGATATACACGGGAAGAAAGCAACAGGCGCCTGCGCCGGAATCACGGGGTTGTGGCGAGCTTTTCGCGGGCGCTGCTCGCGGGCCTCTCGGCCCAGCAATCCCCTGCCGAGTTCAACGCTCTGCTGGATGCATCCATTCAGAGTATCTACGAAGCATCCACCAATAAGTCAGGCGATGACCGGAGTACTGGAGAGGAATCGGTTGGAGGGCCGCGGTTCACGCGAACGGTTTGAGGATTGTAACCACGAGGAACTTGGGATATGGACAAAGCGAGGGCGAAGAAGTGGCTGCAGCGATGGACCGTCTGAGAGCCGGAATCAAGGGATGGGAGAAGCAACCTCAAAAAATCCAGTGACGATGACATCGGCAACGGAGTGATTTATGCAACTTGGAATGGTTGGGCTGGGAAGGATGGGAGCGAACATGGTGCGGCGGCTTATCAAACAAGGCCACCGCTCGGTCGTCTTCGATAGCTCGTCGAAAGCAGTGGAGGAGTTGGTACGGGAGAAGGCGGAAGGAAGTTCCTCACTTGAGGATCTTGTCACGAAGCTCGAGAAGCCCCGGGCAGTGTGGCTGATGGTGCCGGCGGAGGAACTGGAAGATAGCCGCGTTGCGGCCCATGCCGGCCGATGCGGCCACGACCTGGATGTAGGGGGACGGCTTGCCGTCCCCTATCGGCCCGTGTGCACTCAACCAGGGCAGGGAAGCCCTACCCCTACGGGGAGTCTTCGATGAAGATTGAACTGTTTGATGACGCCGATTCCGTCGCGCGAGCCGCCGCCGCGAAAATCGCCAGTGAGGCTCGTGCGGCATTCGCTGCGCGTGGCCGTTTTGCTATGGCGGTCAGCGGTGGGCACACTCCGTGGATCATGCTGCGGGAGTTGGCAGGCGAGGATATCCCCTGGGCAGGGGTGCAGGTGTTTCAGGGCGACGAGCGCGTGGCGCCTGATGGAGACTCGGACCGGAACCTCACCCACTTGCGCGAGAGCTTGCTCGAGCATGCCCCTTTGCGACCGGACCAGATCCATGCCATGCCGGTGGAATCCCACGATCTGGAAGCCGCAGCCATGCAGTATGACGATATTCTGCGGAGAGTTTTGGGGGCGCCGCCGGTGCTCGATCTCGTCCATTTGGGACTCGGCCCGGACGGCCACACGGCCTCGCTGGTGCCGGGCGATGCGGTACTCGGTGTTGCCGACGCGGACGTGGCACTGACCGGAATCTACCAGGGCAGGCGCCGGATGACGCTAACTTACCCGGCGATCAATCGCGCCCGGCGCATACTCTGGGTTGTGACCGGGAGCGAGAAGAAGGACGCGCTGCGTCGCCTATGGGATGGCGATGTGTCGATTCCCGCCGGACGGGTGCAGAGAGAACAAGCTCTGGTGTTGGCCGATCGTGCGTCGGCGGGAGAGGCTCAGTTCGACGTAGAGGCGGCTTTGCGCCGTCGGACGGCCGGGTAAGCTGAGCCTTGCTGCACCCTCGAGAGAGAGGGCTCGGGGCATAGGCGCTAGAACAACCCTGTGACCCCAAGCCAAGCCGCGTCAGCGGCGCAAGAATGTGGCCCACGGCGCCAAGCCGTGGGATCAGGGCACACAAAGAGCACGCTGAGCCACGTAGTGGCAACAGAATATTTGCGGTCATCAAGACAGCTCTGTCGCCCCTTCTGGGGCTTCTCAGGCGCATCGGCCCTGCTTTTTCCCCGCGGCTGTCACCGTGGGCCACATTCTTGCGCCCGTCGGCTGACGGGCTCCGAAACCCGATCGAGCCTATTCTCGCGCCGGTGGGCGAGGGGGTCATGTCTCTTATTTCTGCAATCCTCAGCAGGTAGTACAGGGAGGAATCAATGAGCGCCACGCAAGTTGCCCGGCCCATGACCAGCACGCAACTCGATCAACTCTGTATCAACACCATCCGCACGCTTTCGATGGACGCAGTTCAGCAGGCCAATTCCGGGCACCCCGGCGCTCCCATGGCGCTTGCTCCCTTGGTCTACACCATTTGGAACCGCGAGATGCGCTTCGATCCGCAGAACCCGATTTGGCCGAATCGCGATCGGTTTGTGCTTTCGAACGGTCACGCCTCCATGCTGCTGTGGTCGATACTCCACCTCACCAAAACGCAGGCGGTGGATGCCCAATACGAGACGCTCGGACAACCCTCGGTGACCCTCGATGATATCCGCCACTTCCGCCAACTCGGCAGCAAAGCCCCGGGCCATCCCGAGTACCACCTGGTTTCGGGTGTCGAATGCACCACAGGGCCGCTCGGCCAAGGCATTGCGACGAGCGTAGGCATGGCGATTGCTCAGAAGTGGCTCGCCGCCCGTTATAACCGGCCTGATTTCGCGGTGTTCGAGTACAAGATCTACACCGTTTGTGGCGATGGTTGCCTGATGGAAGGTGTCGGATCGGAAGCGGCGTCGCTGGCCGCCCACCTGAACCTGGACAACCTCTGCTGGGTCTACGACAACAACCACATCACGATCGAAGGGAACACACGCCTCACCTTCACGGAGGATGTGGCGACGCGGTTTCTGGGTTATGGGTGGAATGTGCTGCGGGTTGGTGACGCCAACGATACGGATCGCATCCAGCACGCTTTGGAAGTCTTCCGCCAGACGAAGGGGCGGCCGACCTTGATCATTCTGGACAGCCACATTGGCTACGGTTCACCGCATAAACACGACACCGCGGAAGCGCACGGCGAGCCCTTAGGCGAGGAGGAAGTACGACTCACGAAACGCTTCTACGGATGGCCTGAGGACGCGAAGTTTCTTGTGCCCGACGGTGTCTACGAGCACTTCGCGGAAGGGGTAGGCCAAGCGGGCGCCAAGGCCCGGCAGGAGTGGACCAACCTTTTCGCTGCTTATAGAACCAACTACCCTAAACTCGCCGCGGAGATCGATCAAATGGAACGACGGGAACTCCCGGCCGGCTGGGACCGCAACCTACCCGTCTTTCCTGCTGATCCGAAGGGCGTAGCGGGGCGGGATGCCTCCGGCAAAGTCCTGAACGTGCTGGCACAGAATATTCCCTGGTTTCTTGGAGGGTCAGGCGACCTCGGGCCATCCAATAGGACCCTGTTCACCTACAAAGGCGCGGAAGACTTGCAGGCCGAGAGTCCGGGTGGGAAGATCCTGCACTTTGGCATCCGGGAGCACTCCATGGCGGCGATTGTGAACGGGCTATCGTTGTCCAAGCTCCGGCCTTTCGGCGCCACCTTCTTCATCTTCAGCGACTACGCGCGCCCCGCCATCCGGCTCTCGGCGATCATGGAACTGCCCACGATTTTCGTTTTCACTCACGACGCCATGGGCGACGGCGAGGACGGCCCGACCCACCAGCCCGTTGAACAACTGGCTTCACTACGCGCCATTCCCGGCTTGGTGACCCTGCGGCCTGCCGACGCCAATGAAGTGGTTGAGGCCTATCGTTACATCCTGCAATTGCGCCACGAGCCCGCCGTGCTGGCGTTGTCGCGCCAGCCCTTGCCCACCCTCGACCGAATCAAATATGCACCGGCTTCGGGCGTGGCGCGCGGGGCTTACGTCCTGGCAGACGCTCCGGGCGGCCATCCCGAGTTGATCCTGATTGCTTCCGGCAGTGAAGTGATTCTGGCTGTGAACGCCCACGAGACGCTGCTTGCCGAGGGCATTCGTTCGCGAGTGGTATCGATACCGTCCTGGGACATCTTCGAGCACCAGACCAAGGAATATCGTGACAGCGTACTGCCCCCAACCGTGAAGGCGCGCGTCGCCATTGAGGAGGCTTCGACTTTCGGATGGGAGCGATACGTGGGTGATTCCGGCGTCGTGATCGGGATGAAGACCTTCGGAGCCTCGGCGCCGCTCAAGGAACTGCAGCGCAAATTCGGCTTCGAGCCGGAGCGGGTGGTGGCGGTTGCGAAAGAGCTGTTGGGCAGGCGGTGAGCCGAGAGTGTTGCTCCCGTCGGCCCCACCATCGCCGCTAAAGCAGTATCCGCACCTCCAGAGGGAGTTGTACGGGCGGGAGGAAGTTACCCCAAGTGGCTTGTTCCACTGACGTGTAGCGCGGACCTGTTTTGTAGGTCCGCGGCTCTTCCCCGATCACAACGAAAAGCCTACCTTGCTAGGCGACATTTTGTACTTGTCCTTTGTTTTCATAGACATTCTCGCTTTGTTCCGTCGAATTCAAGTCGATAAGTCGAAAGTTGAGAGTCGAAGAGTGGCAAACCGTCACCATCCGACCCGACCGCTTGAATTGGACCCCACAACTCCTCAACTCTTCGACTCCTCAACACCTCGACTGTTTGTTTTCATAGACATTCTCGCTTTGTTCCCCCACTCTTGCAGTCGATCAGTTGAGGAGTCGGAACGTTGGGAGCCCTCCGCCACCTTCCGGCCTGCTGCCCGCACGTGACGGTCGCGGACGGCGCTGGGGTCTCTCACTCCTCGACTCTTTGACTCCTCGACTTCGCGACTGCAATTGTAAGCAGGAACCACAGGCAGGGACTACGGATGAAAACAAAAGAGGACTTTCTGGCATGACCTGTCCGGCAGGGACTACCCCCCTGCCCAATCCCACGCAACAACTCTAGCCTATTCTGTACCGTTTGTCAAGAAAAAAATGCGCCGAGGTTTAAAGTCCCTTTCATCCACGGAACCGGTTTACCCGTTCAAGAGGGGGTAGCGCAGACTTGCTGTTATTGCGAGTCTGCGGCTTTTGACGTTAGGGATTTGCTTGTCACTCAAACTCACACTTGAACATGTCCAAAGGAAGAACCGCAGAGTCCCAACACCAGGGACTCTGCGCAACCGGCTCGCCGGGCCAAATATCGCTCAGCGTGGCGCTTCGCTAAGTCGCCGGAAGCAGCGTTGTTGCATGACACGACGCGTCGCTCACATCCCGCAGCCCCTCTTCGAGATTCGCGACCAGAAGGCGGATACCCGCATCCCCCGTTCGCCAGGCACGCATACTCATGGATTCATCCATGTCTATCCTTTCGCCTGTCCACTCGGCGGTTCTCAAGGTAGGCCGTTTATCGGCAACTTGGCCACCCTGTCCAACTTCCGAGTTGCGTAATCCGGCCATAATGTTGAATTCTCGGCAGATTCGTCGATTGCACTTGGCAAGTACGGAGGATCTGTCCCTTTATTTTGCAGTTTACCAATGGCGAACAAAAGGCGAATCGTGTATTATGGAGCGTCGCACAAGTCCAGCAATTGCGGGACCCGTAGAGTAAACTCTTCCCAATAAGAGGGGTCCGGTCGGGAGTCTCGTTGCCAGGGACATGCGGCGAACGAGTCGCGGCCATCGCAACGGCCAAAGCGCGACATCAAATCCGGTAGTGATTCTGGCTTTCCGTCTTGACAGAAATCCGGCTTTCCGCATATACTGCATTCGGCGTGGGGACGCCATCGCCGGGAGTTGTTTTGGACGGGAGCAGCCTGAGTAATGGACGGAACAAAAAGGCCGACAGCACGGAGAGGCAATGAAGGAGCAATTACCTCCTCTTCAGAGACGGAAACCCTAAACTTCAAGGTCACACGCGAGTTCAAGAAGGAGTTCAAAGGATACGCCGTCAGCCAGGGCATAACGATGATCGAACTGCTGAAAGAGGGCTTTGAGCATAGCAAGAGAAATCGCCAGTGTTAACGCGCGGAGAGTGCGCTGATGCCCGAGACATTTGAGCCTCGAGTCGCAGAGTTCCGCAGGCAATCGTCACCGGCTTCCTGGTTCCTGTCGAGTGAAAGCGAGATTGAGGAACGGCGGGACTTGCTCCCGTATTCTTACTATCTCCGGCAGGCTTGGAAGGAACTCAAGTTAAGCGGCGTATTATGCGTGGACGGCCGCCCGGTCGTTTACCTTTGTGAGGCTGCCCGCTTTACACACGACGAGAAGAGAGAGCGCCACCGCTTTGTGTGGAACCAAGGACTGGTTCCGCTCCTTGTCTTTCTCACTCCGGACCAGGTAGAGGTCCACAGCGCCGTCAAAATGCCGGAGAGGAAAGCAGCGGAGCAAGGGCTCTTCGAGGGCGGAGCTTCCAGTCTGATTCCAAACCTCGGCAACATCGCGGAGGCGCTGCAAATAGCCCGTTTCGTGCGTTCCATCGAGACCGGTCAGTTCTTCCAGGACCATGTCAAATTCTTTCCGCCCGATGAAACGGTGGACCGATGCCTCCTGAAGAATCTGGTACACACGGTACGCCGGTTGAGAAAAACAGGATGGGATCTGCCGCGCGCGCACGCATTGCTCGGTCGCGCATTGTTCGTGTCTTTTCTCCATGCCCGCAAATTCATCAAGCCTAGCTATTATCCGGACGGGGCGACTTGCCTGCGCGACATACTGAGCCAGCCGAGTGTGGACGATGCGAAGCGTCTCCTCTACCGGGAGTTTTTCCCCAGGCTCAGGCAAGAATTCAACGGGACGATGTTCGATACGGCCTTGCAGGACGAGGAAAGCCATATCGATAAGATTCACCTCGACGTTCTGGCCCATTTCCTGGGGCGCGAAGACATGGAATCGGGCCAGATGACATTGGGGTTTTGGGCCTACGACTTTCGGTATATCCCCGTGGAAATAATAAGCGCTATCTACGAGGAGTTCATGAAAGACGCCGACGTGGAGAAGAAGCGGAGCGAGGGCGCGTATTACACGCCTCGCCATCTAGCTGAAACCACACTCCACGTCGCGCTCGAGGGACGCGCCGCCGGAACCCTGCACTGGCGAGTTCTCGACCCAGCATGCGGTTCCGGGATTTTCCTCGTGGGAATGTTCAATCTGCTCGCCGAGCAATGGCGCCGCGAGAATTCAACTCGCAGCAAGCAGACCAAAGCACAAGCATTGCTGGATATCCTCCGGAAGCAAATTCGGGGAGTGGACAATAACCCGGACGCCTGCCGCATAACGGCCTTCAGCCTCTACCTCGCATTATTCGAGAAGCTGGAACCAATAGATGTGGAGGAGTTCAAGGAAAAAGTAAGCCAAGGGCCATTTTTGCCCCCGCTGCTGTGGAGTGCGCAGGAGCCGATACCCAACCCGGTTGTTCTACAAGGCGATTTCCTGAAGGACCATTTGCCTCTGGAAAACGACTTTGACCTTGTCATTGGCAACCCGCCTTGGGAAAGCCGGGGCAAGGAGCAAATCGCCTTGCGTTTCGCTGTGCGCACCGCTGATTTTCTCCGCGGCGGCGGTATCGGTTGCCTTCTGCTCCCCTCAACCATCCTCGTCAACCGCTGTGGCACGCTCGACGGCGGTTGGTTTCGCACGGTGGCGGTCGAGAAAATCGTCCAGCTTGCGGACTTTCGCTTTCTTCTATTCGAAGCCACGCACCCCTGCTTTATTATTCGCTACGTCAAAGCGACTCCCGCGATGGAGCACAGAGTCGCGTACGAAACTCCCAAGCTCAATCGTTTCGACCGTCGGAGCGGGGTCTTCGTCATTGAACCGGACGACCAGAAACTCGTACCACAGCACGATATCCTTGAGGCGGCGCTCCAAGATCGCTTGCAGTCGCTCTGGAGCCGGAAGTTTTGGGGAACGCCACGCGACGAAGCCTTCTTGAGGCGTTTGGACTTCTACCCATCATTGTCCGAGTCGGCAAAGGGAAAAAATTGGGGAGGCGGCGTGGGCTTCCAGCCGTTTTATCC
Source organism: Terriglobia bacterium (assembly GCA_050010015.1). Taxonomy (GTDB): domain Bacteria; phylum Acidobacteriota; class Terriglobia; order UBA7540; family UBA7540; genus CAVROP01. Next base: position 11,043 of record JBEKLY010000231.1, on the reverse strand, counting down.
GGGAGTTTCACCTGGCAAACCTAAGCCTCTATATCCATGGAATGGATCGAACAGTTATGTTCCTAACTATGACGACTTCCCGCAATTAGTATTGGCCGATCATGATTTGACGACCCTCAAGAAGGGTTTGGAAGCTTCGATCCACCGGAAAAAGAAGATTCCAGCCCTGTTAGACGGGTTACGGAGGAAGCCAGCGGATTCTACGTTTAAGCCGCCAATGGTAATCTTCAGCAACGGCTTCACAAAGTTCGCCTTTTGCCGCCACAGAGTGCTTTTTCAGGACTCTCTTCGGTCGATCACGGGACCCGGGCGTGACGCTGACTTACTGAGGTTTGTGACTGCCGTACTGGCCTCACGATTGATGCAGTACCTTGCGTTCCATTCTGGGTCGAGTAACGGAATCGGGCGCGAGAAGTTGCACCTCTACGAAAGTCTCGGGCTTCCGTTCCCCCTCCCCGACCATGAATTTGCCCCCGCCAACGCGAAGGGGATCATTCGCGAGGTAGCGAGCGTCTTCAAACAGTTAGAACGTGCTGGCAAGAACGCAGACGCTTCCCAGCGGACGGCCCTAATCAAACAAGCCAAGCTGGAACTTGAGCCGCTAGTCGAACATTACTATCGGATTACGGACGATGAGAGAATTCTCATTGACGACGCGCTCACTCTCTTTCAGCCAAGCATCCATCGGTCGAGTCTTGATAATGAGGTGCCATCGCTGGCCTTCCCTCAGAGTGCCGACCGCAAAGGCTATGCGGAAACCCTCTGCGGGGTGCTCAACCGCCGTGCCCGCAAAGGAAATATCAAAGTCCGCGCAGAGGCGATGGTTTCGAAGAAATTGAACCTGATTTTTTTCACGACAATTTTCGGTGACGAGCGCGCACATTACACTGAAACTGGAGGCGATGAGGGCGTTTGGAAGGCGCTTGACCGGGTTGCCAAGGCAGCCCAACGTGAGAACAGATCATTTAATTATTTAAGAGGCTTCAGTTACTTTGAACCCGACCGCCTCCACATGCTTAAACCCGCCACGATGCGAAATTGGTGCGGCACAGCCGCCCTCAACGATGCCGACGCTATCTTCGAGCACTTGGTGAGGAAGAACGGATGAGCGGCCGATCCTTCAATGGCAGGCTTGCGGCGAAATTCAATCCCTTTGATGATGACTACCTCGTCGAGATTCTGGAAGCAACCGGGGTCGCTTGGAAGCGGATGAAGCATCCGACCGAAAGCGAAATCGAAGACAGAATCACTTATAGATTAGCCGGACGACTTTTGAATGACCCTCACTTTGCCGATCTTCCCTATGACATCGTTCCTCAGTACTGGTTGCTTGGTTTGAATGGGGATCTCCTTGGGCGGCTGGACCTTCGTTTTAGGCACCGGCATTCGCAGCGTGATTACTTCACCTTTGAGTCAAAACGGCTGCACGTGACCCATCCTAAAGCCGGATTTTCAACGGAGTACCCGACCTATGTCGGTGAGGACGGGATGATGGCATTTGTTGAGGGTCAATACTGTAAGGGAGTGCCAGCCGGCGGCATGCTTGGCTATGTCATGGATGGAAAGACGGATAACGCCTGGAATGGTCTGGGAAAACGAATTGATGCTAGGCGGAACCGACTTAAGCTTTCGGGAAGCTTCGGCTTAGTTAGATCAGGACTCTCAAAAGCAATATTTATCGCGATGACCGGAACTCATTTGGGCGAAACTCAGCATAGCCTCAACACGGGGCGGCTTCGCATGTTCCATCTGCTGCTTCCGGTCCGATACGGATACTTCGGAACGACGGAGTGAGTACGGGTTAGGCCTGCTTTACGAATAGTCATCCCTACTCCGGTCGAAATACAACACTCAAGGGCGCGGCACAGAGCGATGCCCCTCAGTTCCTGGATGGTCAGCTTAACTGGCCAATCGTGATGCCCGCGCGAGCTTAACTCTCGTGCAATCTGTGGATTAAGGGCGCGGTGCAATCTGTGGATTAAGGGCGCGTGCACAGATTGGACCAGTTAAGCCGAAAATAACCGGCCAAACTGTTTGATTCGATTGGACTTAGAGGTGCAAACAGTTTGGACCGGTTATTTTTAGCCACTCGGAGAGTATCCGGGCGCTCAGTTGAGGGTAAGTCGGCTTGCCACTCCTCTGCCGCTTGGCGATGGCGATCACAGACCCAGAGAGCGGGTAGGCCGTCAGACAGAGAGGTGTCGGCTGGAGCGGGCCACCACCGTAGTCAGGTCCTGGGGCCAATGCTGCCGCCCATCGTACTCGGTCGGGCTGCCGCAACCTGTCACGATCAGCCACGGACGGCGTCCCGCAGAACGACCACACCCCGTCTGAAGCGGCGTTCGTCGGGCAACTCGAGCTTCAAGCGCATTCCTTGGACGAGTGGCCGGCAAACCTTAAGGTGCTCGGCCCGTGCGTCAAGTTCTCGTTGGCCCGCCGTCCGGAGTCCGGCCCTGCGTGTCTCGCGCCCGTCCGCGTCCGGTTGCCAACGCCCAATCCGTCTCGTTCAGCGCACGTGCAGGAACCACGAGCTTACGAGCGCGCTGGCGCCGTTCCAAAGGATTTGCACGCCGATGCACACAAGCAGGAATGACGTGAGTTGCAAGATTACAGTCATCCCGGTGGCCCCCAGGACGCGTCCCAATTGATCCGCGAATCCGTAGCACAAAAAAATGCTGACTGAGAGCAGGACAAACCCAACAACCGCCACCAGAATACTCAAGAGATCAACTCCGTGATGGTGCGGGGCGTTGGCGCCCAATGTGATCGCCACGGAAATCGATCCGGGTCCTACGGTTAAGGGCAAGGTTAGGGGGTAGAACGCGTCGTGGTAGGGGTCCTTTGATTCAATACGCTGCTTCATTTCCTTTTGGTCATCAAGACCGCCTTGCTTTAAAAGCGTCCAGCCCGTGGAGATAACAATTAATCCTCCGCCCACCTGGACGACGGGTAGCGAAATCCCGAAGAAGGAGAGAACGTGGGTCCCGATGAAGTACGAGCCAACCAGCAAGTAACAACTGTTCTTGGCGATCCGCCAAGACAGTTCCCTCCGGGTTCTCGGAGAGTCTTCCCTCGTCATCGCCAGGAAGATCGGGCTTCCCCCCAGCGGGTCAATAATTGGAAACAGCGCGCTGAGAATCAAGAACAGGCTCTTTGCGGCTTCTATCAAGTCGGTTCTCCGCTCCATCGCTTGAACGATTCAAAACATCCCTGCTTGCTCGACTCAGGAAAGCTGAGGAACGTGCATGTGTGACACCAATCCAAAACAGGAGCCAAACGACTTCGCAGCAGATCCTCCGAGTCCCGAAAAGGACGGGCATGACTTGGCGCCGCAAAACATGCTTGGTTCAAGTCATGGGCTTTCCGGTAGTGTCTCAGTTTGAAGTAGAGGCGGCTTTACGCCGCCATTTGGCGAGGTAAACTCGCCGCTACGAATTCAAACTGAGACACTACCGGCTTTCCGCGGGTCGTGAAAGCGCTCGGTGCGCGGCGCGGTCGCGCCACCCAAGTATCAGGACCAACAGAATTCCGGCCACGGCCAGAAGAGCAAAACACCAGAACACATCGATAAAAGCAAGCAGAGTCGTCTGTTGAACAACGTTTCCACGGAACAACTGGTATGCGCCTGCCGCGGCGACGTTTGACGGCAGGTTACGGCTGTGCAACAGCACAGTCAGCCGACGAACCGTGTTATCGACCGAGGGACTCAATCGATTGGCCGTATCGAGCAGCCGGCTTGAATGAAGTGTCTCGCGGATATCAATGAGCGCCACCGTGGCGGCAATTCCGATGGCAGAACCAAGTTGTCGAAAGAAGAAATAGATCGTCATGCCGAATTCTATGAAACGGAAGCTGGTGCGGCCTAAGAGCAAATTGGTAACGCCGGGCAGCAGGATGCCAAGTGAAAACCCGTGTAACAGCAGGATCGCGCAGAGCTTGTACGCCGGGATGTCCGGAACGAGTTCATAGACGAACAGCAAATTCGCACCGGCAGCTATTGCCAGGCCTGCCAGCACAATCAACCGGAGATTCAGTTTAGCACGCGAAATTGCGGCAGACACGATTCCAAGATAGACGCCAAAAGCGTCCACGCAAAAGAATAACGAGGTCTGAGTTGCGCTATAGTCCTGGATACCTCGCAGGTATTGAGGAAGCACGTAGAGTCCCGCCGCTAAGAGCGCGCCCAAAATGATGGCTAGCCTTACTCCCGAGGCTAGCATGGGCTCGGCCAGCAAGAGGCGGAGATTCAATATGGGATTCGGGTTGTCCAGCCGGGTATCCCACCAAACGAACACACCCAGGCAGACCACGCAGACCATGAACATGCAACGAATCAGGCTCGACTGCAGCCACATGTCCTGCTCACCTCGGCTGACTGCAATCTGCAGAGCGACAAGGCCTACGATCGCCAGCGTTGTGGACAGAAAATCCGTGGGCGGCGGTTGGGGCGCAAGCTCGAGATGGCCGGGTATGAAGAGGTACAGGATAGCCGCGGCCAACAGCGTTACCGGCACCAGAATGAGAAACGCCAGGTTCCATCGGCCCGAATCGGTGACGACGCCGAAAACCACGGGAACAACCGCCCTGGAAAAGGCGACAAACGTCGCAAAAGTGAGCAGCGTCGGAAGCCTGCGTCGCCCTTCGTGAAGCCGGAAGAGCGTGATGAGCGAACGGACCAGAAACCCCCCTCCCCCCGCACCCATCACCGCTCTTGCAGCGAGCAATTCTCCAAGCGTTCCGCTAAAGAAACCTTCAAAGTGAAGGCGTAGGTGTAGCCGGGCTCACCAACGTCGAGGCGGCGGGCCTGAGGGCAGCGCAGACCTGTCCCTTCGGGACATCGCAGACTCCAAAAGCCAGGAGTCTGCGCCAGCCTGCCAGGGTTCGATGGGCGCGTCCCAGCCGCCGTCGGGAGGGTCGACGGCCCAAACAAAGTTGTTGACTTTATCGCAATATTGCGATATATTCCGGCTTGGCTCGGAAAGGAACCGAATGCCCGTTACCATGGTGGTATTCTTCACGGAGGAAGACGGATCATGCCCACTGCTGGTTTGGTTGGACCGGTTGCCGGCTAAAGTGCAGGATAAATGCATCGTGCGAATCGAGCGCCTGGCAGAAATGGGATACGAACTGCGCCGTCCGGAGGCGGACTTTCTACGCGACGGGATTTACGAGCTCCGGGTTAGCTTCCAGTCAGTGAACTATCGAATGCTTTATTTTTTTCATCGACAGACGGCGGTGATCTCCCACGGACTGACCAAGGAGAAGCAGGTTCCCGACCGGGAGATTGAATTGGCCGTTCGCCACCGCGAGCTATTCGAGAAAGACCCAGCCAAATATACCTATGAGGAGCCTGACCATGCATAACCCTCGGAAGACATCCAACGCCGTTCGGATCCTTCATCGCCGCTACGTAGGCGAAGATGCACAGCGGAAGGCCTCCTTGGAGCGGGAGCGGGTAAACGCCGAGGTCGCCCGCACTATTTATGAGCTTCGCGAACAAGCGGGGCTCAGTCAAAAAGAGTTGGCGGAGCGGGTGGATACAACGCAATCCGTCATTAGCCGTCTGGAGGACGCGGATTACGATGGGCACTCGCTGTCGATGCTGAACCGCATCGCGAAGGCCCTGAACCGGCAGATTCAGGTCGTCATGCGGCCGAAGGAACAGAAGCAGGCGTCGATCACCTTGGCTGTGACAAAGAACGTCGTGCGCGAGGTGAATGCGGGGCGGACGTTTCAACGCCAAATCGCCATTCGAGGTGGGTCGCCGCAGTTGCTCGCCGCGATCCGCAAGGCCTCCGCTCGGAATCGAATAGCGGTTGCTGTGAACGGAGTTTTCGAGCTGTCGGTCGGTGATACAGGAGCGATTTGGGAAAAACACCAGGCACCCGGCCGGCAAGCCGAAGACTTCAGAAGTCTATACGACCTTCTGTCTCGCCGGCCGGAAGAGCCGATCACGTTCTCTTAGTGTGAGACGGCAAAATAAACTTGGCAGGTAGAGTTTGTGCCTTTCAAACTCTGCGGCTTTTGCATTGAATAATTCCTCTATTATCAATACCCGTCCACGAACACCTTACACTAAAGACAGCAGAGTCCCAACACCGGGCACTCTCCGCTACCGGCTCTGGAACCGGCGTTTTCACCCCTTCAACGCCTGCACCGAAACGAAGCGCCGGGAGAAACTGAACGATGCAGAGCGACATAAATTGTGGCACGGGCGTCCCGCCCGTGATCACGGCCGGGACGGCCGTGCCACGAAGGGATGCGCAATTATTCAAGTCGCTCTGTATAGATGCACCATAACCCGGTCCGGCGCGGCCTCGAGAGTTCGCCTGGGGATTGGCCGTGGTCAAGCTGGCGGTATTACTACTTGAATGACCTGTCCGTGCTCCGCATGGATGGACTGGACTGAGCGGGCAGCACATCAGACCTGTCCCTTCGGGACATCGCAGTCTCCAAAAGGCAGGAGTCTGCGCCAGTCCGCCTTTACTCAATTTCGCCGTCGACGACCCCCATAGCGTATGATAATGTCCTTTATCACACCTATTGAAAAAACACCAGGGGAAGGTTTGGGCGTTTCACAAAGGGTAGGTTTTGAGAACGTGTCTCCGCGTGACGCACCCCGGCAATAGAGCTAGAGGGCGACCAGCTCGGCGAGCTTGGCCGCGACGTCTGCCATCGGATTTTCTGCAGTACTCAGGCCGGTTCGCGAGCCGAGCAGAGGGCTGACTTCGCGAAGAGCCTCGTACGTCGTGCCATGCACAATGGGGACGAGCTGGTCACGCGCTAGGAGTACCGATAGCTCTTTGTCAGCGATACTCTCTCCTTGGAGACGGCGCAGCAGCGCAGGGGTCACCAGCACGATTCCGATTCGCGACTTCGCCAATCCCTTGTCGATTTCGCGAAGCAACGGTGTACCGAGGGCGACGTCCTTCTCGCTGAACCACACCGAGACACCGCGTGACTCGAGCAGATCGTGCAGTTCCTTAGCGGCCCCTGCCCGGTCGTCCCACGCATGGCAGAGGAAGACGTCCCGACGTTCAGGCAGGATCGCTAGCTTTTCGACGGTTTCGCAGACCGGCGTGAGTGCGCGCACCTCAGCAGCCGTGTACGCCACGGACGAACCGGCTCGCGACCATCTCGGCCTTCCGCTGCTGCCGGACCCGCCGACGCTACTCCGGCCGCTCCCACTGCTCCCCGACGAGGAGTAGGACGGGTACGAGTACGACCCGTAGCCGCCGTAGCCACGGTAGCCGCCACCGCATGCAGGGCAGGCCGCCCGACCGCTCGCTGTGCGATGACCATATACTGGTGCTGTGCATCTAGCCATTTGACCGATGATACCAGGTACCATCGCCGCTCTCAAGCGCTAGCGCAAAGGGGCTTCGCCCCCCTCGGCTGTGGCCCGGTTTCTACCATTCGGTCATTCGGTTTAAGGGTACACGACTTAGACGGCGTTTTATCGCCCATAACAGAGCACTAGCCGTCTCAAAAACGGTAAGTTTTGCATCATTGCCGGAACGCCCATAAACAAAGGGGCTGGCATGTTGCAAATGTCTAGTGCAAAATGGAAGGCATGAAATACGGCTACGCCCGCGTCTCGACGAACGACCAGAACCCCGCCCTGCAACTCGCGGCCCTGAAGAAGGCCGGATGCAAAACCATTTTCAAAGACGACGGATTATCAGGAGCCACGACGAAGCGCCCCGCCCTTCTCCGCTGCCTGAAGAAACTCGAAACCGGCGACACGCTCACCGTGTGGAAGCTAGACCGATTAGGCCGCAGCTTGCGCGACCTGATAACCATGCTCGACGACCTGAAAAAGCGCGGGGTTAAATTCCGCTCCCTCACGGAGGCCATCGACACCGAGACGCCGACAGGCCGCGCCATGTGGCAGATGATTGGCGTACTCGCTGAATTAGAGCGCAGCCTGATAAGCGAACGGACCCGCGCCGGAGTGAAGGCCGCACAGAAACGAGGCGTCAAATTCGGGCGCAAGCGCAAACTGACGCCGCAGCAGATCACTCACGCCCGGAAGCAGATCGAAGCCGGAGAGCGCCGCGAGGACGTAGCCGCGCTCCTGAACGTGGACCGCACCACCCTTTACAGGGCGCTTGCCCGGTGACGCAAGCCCAGCTTCGAGATTGACACAAACGACACCAACAGCAGAGAATATGGAAGCTGCTCGATGCTTTTGATTTTCACGTTAAAAGCACAGAAAGTGAGCGCCCCGCCATGCCGCAAATCGGGACCGAGGGAATTTCATCGCGACAGCTAACACTGCTGAACCGAGCCGGCAGCGCCAGCTTCGCCCGTGCGGCGGACGCATTCCAGTTAATTACTCAGGGCGACGATATTCTTGAAAATCGAGAGCAGATTCATCCTGAGTGGCAGCAGTTGTTCGCGCAAAGAAAAGATTCCCTGAGATCCGCTCTCCCACCACACGAATTCGAGAGAATCAATGCTTTCTTTGACGGATTGAAACCATTCGATGACTTGGCCACCACTTTGGACCCGAGGTCGCTTAGCCTGTCATTTCTCTTGGGTGCAGGTGCCTCTAAACCCGAGCCATCAAATATCCCGACCGTGAAGGAACTCCTCCCAGAGCTCCTCGAGCGGGGGCGAAGACTTGACCGCGACGACGTTACAAAGTTGGCTGATTTTTGTGAGCGGCGCAAAATCAATAATATTGAAGACCTTTTGACGGCAGCACAGGTTGCCACGTTTTGCAGCCGGAATCCGAGTATACTCCAACTCGTCAACTATCTACTTTACGGAGCGGATTCCCGACCCTACGAGCCAGAATTTGTCATGGGAACGACTTCACTAGGCGAGGTAGTCCGCCGCCGTCCTCGCGAACTCGCCGCAGACCTTTCGTCGGTTGCCTTTCTCCAAGACACCCTGCAAGTCCTGTTTGGACTACTGTCGAGCACCATGCTTCCGGCCAAACCCAACCCAGCCCATGAGGCAATTGCATCTTATGCGAGAGACCATGGCGGGTCCACAATCGTGACAACCAACTACGATTGCTGCATGGACCTCGCCTTGGGTGAGGTCATCAAAGACTTCGATTATCGACTCGAGTTTGCAAACTTACGAACTGAAAACACGGGCCAAAACGACACAGACGAATTACTTCCGATACCGATTCTCACAGAGCTCATTAAGCTGCACGGCAGTCTTAATTGGTTCTATTGTGAGACCTGTCAAAAGGTTCAACTTTTCGATATACGCCATATGGTTGATAACTTTCTGCAAGACATAGCACCATACCCCGTAATCGGAATTTGCAGGAGCTGTGGCGGGCAGAGCCGTGGGCTTCTAGTGCCGCCACTCGCAATGAAATTCGACCTTGCTCCACCACTTACGCCATTGTCTGCGAAAGCCGACGAGGCTTTTGGTGCTGCCGACGCAATCATTGTCGTAGGTTTCTCCTTTGCCGACGCCGACCTCTACATCTCAAGGATGCTAAGCAAGTCTATGCAAACGAAATCAGATCAGAAGCTGTTCATCGTGGACCCTGAGGAACAAGTGGTGTCGCGGGTTCGCAGAAAGTTCAAAGCCAGTATCCCAAATTTCGACGTGAGTCGCATCATACGGATGACAGGTGACTGCGCAGATATACTGCCCAAATTCTTGGGTGGTCAGCTACTGACTGCCAAGCCTGAGGACATTAAGCAAGGTGCGGGCGTCCAAACCCCCGCGACGAGAGAACCCCCAGTTAGTACAACATAACGTCCTTTATGTTCGGTTATCCGCGCCATTTGAACCCTTCAGCGAGTTGTGGGGCATCCCCCGGTAAACCCGGTCAGACGAGCTCGCGGTTGATGATCTCGCCGGCGCAGAGCGCAGTTCTGCGGTCTCTGTTCATTCCGGCTCCACGCAACGCAGGGCTTCGCCCTGCGCCAGCCTCGACATAAAATGCAATGTCGTTCCCACCCGCGTTTCCGCGGCCAGCCAGACCCGCGTCGACAGCCCTCTCCCTTGGGGAGAGGGTGTTACGCTCTGGCGCTGTCATCAGCCGGAGCGTGACGGGTGAGGGGTCGTTTGGAGGATCATCAGGACGAGTCGAGATTCAGAACGCGATCGGCAAAGCTAAGGCAATTCAAACGGCAAATGGCAAAGGTCAAATGGCAAATGGTTTAGGATTTGAAAAATCGGCAAATTGCAAACCATTTGAATATTGCCGTTTGCCGCTTGCCATTTGAATTCGCTCTTTCCGAACGCGACGAAGAAGCAAGCGACCCCTCACCCGTCCGGCGACGGCTGATGACGGCGCCGTCGCCGGACACCCTCTCCCCAAGGGAGAGGGCTGTCTGTTCAGATGGGCTGGCAGTGCGTTAACTAGTTAGCTATTGACAACATTCTTCCCTTGTGGTAAGGTGAATTGCTTTGAACGTTTCACTCACCTCTTGTGGGGACGGTTCGTCTGCCGCCCCTGCCCCCGAACTTTCCTGACCATGGAGAATACTATGTCTTTACGCAAAGCTACTTGTCTTACTCCCCGGCGTGTCGATGCCGCGCGGCACAATTCCGAGCGCTCAACCGGGCCTCGCAGCGAGGCCGGAAAAGAGCGCATGAGGATGAACGCCTTGAAGCACGGGTGTGATGCGGCGCCTGAAAATGAGGCTGCCGTTATGCGGGCGCTGGGTGAAGATCCCGAGCGCTACGCCGCCTTGAAGCGCGAGCTTGCGACGGCTTACGCGCCGGGCGACGCGCTCTGGGACCGGCAGATCGATGACTTGGCGAGGCTCTACTGGCGGCGCGACCGGATCGAGCGCATGGAGACGGGCCTGATGCGGGAGGCTCTCGAGGGGGTCGAGGAGCGGCGGCGCGGGCTCGCCCGGGCCCTCGCTGAGGTGACGTTCGAACCCTCCCAGTGCGAGGCGGTGGCGCTCGACCTGCGCAAGCCCACCCACCCCTCGGTGCGGCTGCGCATGCTGATTTCGCTTTGGGGGGTGATTCGCGAGCAGGTCGGGCGGCGGGTCTTCACGCTCGCCCAGCAGAACCAGATCGAAAGCTACGACCGGAGAGAGTTGGGGTGGC
>JBEKLY010000230.1:0-12917 GCA_050010015.1 Terriglobia bacterium | reverse complement strand
AGCAGGCGCTGCCAATCGAGATTCGAGCGCGCCAGGCGCGAGACTTCCAGGGCAAACACCGCACCCACCTGCCCCATCGAGACATCGGCCACTAAGGTCTTGAAGTCCTCCCGCCGCGTCATTTCCGTTCCCGTCTTGCCCAAATCCTGGTCGAGGGTGCGAATCAGGGAGTCGCTCCAGCCCAGTTCCCGCGCCTTCTCGCGCAGGGCATACTGGCGCTCCGTGCTCTCCCGATGGTGCAGAACTTGGCCCGGCGTCGACTGGCGCAGGTAAATGTAAGCCGGCTTGCGGCGGTGCTGCTCTTGAATCTTCGGATTCATCCCTGGCCTCCGCGGCGGCCGTCAAGCTGCGGTCGTGGTCGAGCCAGCTGGCCAGCATATTGGCGAGGAGCACGCCGCCCTGTCCCGGATCGATCGGTGCGCGGAGGGTTGGGAGCGCTTCGCTCATGGAGGCCTCTTACAGCTTCTCGCGACGGCGCAGGAGCTCGCGGTTGATCTCGCAGATCTCCTCCAGGATCTGGCGTGCGTGGTGGTAATTGGCCAGGAACTCGCTCGCCTGCACATAAGACTCTTGCGGGACGTAGTCCATTTGGGGACGCTGGCCGGGAAAGCTCACCGACAGGTAGTACTTGGGGCCATGACCGGGGCCGTCGGCGCACTTGCAGCCGGGCTTGCCACAGCGCTTGTAGCGCTCGATGAGGGAACCGCGAAGAACAGCTTTGAGTGGGGGCAATTGGTGCAGGAGCGCTCGGCGGCGCTTTCGCAAGGCGGCGGTGGTCTGCTTCGATATTTTCATCGGACCACGCTAACAACTGGTCTGAAGCTAGCATCAGGAATCTCCTTTGTCAATGCTTTTTTTCGTGTCTTTTCCCGGGAAGGAGGGAGGGGACGCGGCCAGGGCATCCAATAAGGCGACGAGTTCGAAAAGGCAATCGGCAGCGAGGTAATGCGGCGGCCGGGTTAATGAGTCATACGGAGTCGGATCAGCCCAGTCGGTCCACTCGCGCGGAATGCTGAGGGTACCACGCTCCAGCTCGCGGAGAATGAGCGTCTCGACGCCAGCGACCCGCCGTTTCTTGAGAACTTCAAATCGCCGGCCACGCAGCGGGTGGAAGGGATGGGAGATCTCTGCCCATCCCAAAGGCGAACTGTGAACAAGTGCAGTCTGCTCTAACCGTCGGTAGTCCAAAACGAGGGTGGGCGGTGAGCTCAAGGAGGAAGTTGACGTTTCGGCGAGTGTAAATGACTTGGTCGGCTGCAGGCTTGCAGAGAGGCAGTCCACAAAGAACGAAGGGCCGGGCGTGGAAGGCGATTGCCTGCTTGCGATTTTCTCGCTGGTCGCGGACCATCTGGATGGCTTCCAGCTTCTTAATGGTTTGCTTGGTGATGCCAATCCGTGGGAGGGTTGAGTCGAGCGCTACGAAACCGTGGCTCGGCAAGGAGCCTTGTCCAGCTTGGCCGGGCGGCGGCCGAACACGATCCGATAGCTCGAGCGCGGCGAACTGTCGCTGGTCCATGCGATGTCCGCCGCGTCCCCGGCGAAATGCTCCCGAGTAAAGGCGCCGTGTTTACGAATCCACCTGCCTGGTGGCCCGAAACCGCAGATTAGGTGCAGATGTTCGCCTGCCTTTTTCCCCTTATCTGCGCGACGTCCTCTCCCGCATCGCCCTCCACCCCATTAATCGCATCGAAGAGTGGGTACCCTGGAATGTGCTACACCAGACCACCTCTCGGACTTCAAATAACGACCTGAGTTCCTAAGTGCCCACTAAAAGGAACAAGTGGACAGCGACATCCACGGGTCACTTGTCAATACGGCGAGCTTCGGACGCTCACATTGCGCCTGCCTGTAGGGATATTTTGATTTCAGTCAAAACGAGGTCCTATGATGTCGGTGGTCCGGAATCAAGCTGGTGGACGCGACGAAATTCGACGCCGGGCCGGCCGAGCAACCCTGGCATCGCAGGACCTGCGGTGGACTGGAGTGAAGGGCCGGGGGCCCCGGTTCGGGGCAAATCGATTGACGGACGCACTTCCCCCGCTGAAGTGCAAACTTCCTTCAACTGGGTTTCCAGAATATGAGGTCACTTGCAACTGGCGACGCCTTGACCCGGCTACCTGGCATCACTTTGCCAAGCCTCAACCGATGAAAGTGAGCAGATGCTGCGTAATGCGGTGACCCTCTGTCGGCGGGTGTCGCGATGCCCTCAATGGCAACAAGGCCGCATTTATCCAAAAGAGTCCGTGGGTGCCTCATTCTCCCTCACCTTCTGTTAGGCATTCTCTGCAGATTGGTTCAAGAGAGTGCGGTATTTTTCCGCAATCCGCTTGACCTGAGCAATGGGGTCACCGACCGGAGTTGAAGGAAACGTATTGCGCCGGCGCGTCCATCCCTCTTCCCACTTAAACCAGTCGATCGATTCTGTGCTTTGACTGACCAATCCCTTGAGCTGCAAATCAATCCATAGCTTCCAACGCTCGTAATAGAAACCCTTCAACAATCCAGACCACTCACGATTCGAGTAGTCATGTAATGATTGCGCCGAAAGCTCTGGCCCCCAAACGGTGACCAAGGTCCGCGCATTTTGTTCTAACAAGTCCTTGTCCGCCAGTGTCGTTCCAAACCCGCGCGCCTCCGAAATCCACGTGCCCAGCAAGAATTCCTGCTGGGTCGCAAGCAAGCGGTCTTGATCGAGTATCATCTCAAGAAACAGGCTGGTTTCGTGTTTGGCTACAATGGAATCTTTCGCCTCGAGAGCGTTAACCATTCTGTAATATTGCCACAACCCTAAATTGCTAAGCACCTGACGCGTGACATCGATGAGGTCGTATCGGAAGGTAGGGATCTTGCCAAAGGTGTCTACCGCTCTCAAGAGGATTTGCCATGCCTCAACCAAGACTGCGGGATCGTACTTGCGTTGGATGGGTCCCCAGGTCATCAGACTCTTGACAGGCCCCGGGCGCGCACAAAAGACGGACTCTGGCGGACCCTGGTCATCGGAAGAACTCACACCATACACAGTATCTTTGAGAAGTATCCATGCCGTTTCAGTTTCAGGGCAGCGAGAACCGTAACGCTGTTTCGCGTACGCTGCCGCCCAGTGTGTCAGCTCGGGTGACTCCGACTCCCACCCCATGTCATAGAGGAGTTGATAAGAGGGATAATCAACTATGGTCCCTTCCATCATCGCCCCGATCCCACTCATCCGGCCCCAGTTGCAAGCCTCAATCGGATTTATTACGGTTTTTTGCCATTGTCCATAAAGACCAACCCTTCCCCCGAAACCGTTGATGATGCACCATATCCAGGGGTGACCGTTAAAACCGTTTCGTTGCCTATGCAGAGGCTCGCCCTCACCGTAAAGATCGAGGATCAGGGTGTCCTTTTTGACTGTTCCCTTGAGCATTTCGTCTCGAGGATTCGTTTGCCAGGCTTGCATGACCCACACGGCACCGGGTTGAGCCTTGCGCATAGCGGAGTGAATTGCGGCGCCGAGCTGTTCGAGGTCGATGTTCGCGGCAACTCCCTCATGAAAGGGATCGGCTGCAAAGTATTTTGCATCCCCCAGCAGTTTCTGTTGCTCTTCATACCAGATCTCCGCCATTTGCGCGAAGAGCGAGTCGCCGGGAGCGAGCATATCAGGTCGCTGGAAACCTTCCCATTTCCCGGTGTCGATGATTCTAGCGTGAGCGTAATGAATCTTTAGTGTTGTCGGGACTATCCCGTAAAAACCTTGAAGCACAGGCTCAATGCCCAAGGCGCGCATTCGCCCTAGGATTTTCAATTGCAGCTCTACCCTGCGATCGATCAGGGTTTGCGAAACAGGACCGCCCCATCCCTCCAAGGTTCCCATTTGCAAGTCTGATATGAAAGCCGGCCCAGGAATAAAGTTGCGAATTTCCTCCTCGGTCTGGCCCATGCGTCGCAGAACGTTTTGCCAGACACACTCCTGCCCCATTACAGCAGCTAGGACCAAGTTAATGCCGTTCAGTGCCATCCAATCAATTTCACGTTCCCAGCGCTGCCAGTTCCAAAAGGCCATCGAGTAGCGGGAGGTGTCATAGTTTAAGTAGTACCGATAACGGTATGGAGAACCCTTTTGAACCTTTCCGGTTACCTCAGGCCAATGTCTCGGCAAGTTGAGTTGGTTGCCCGTCCAAGAAACTTGGGCACTGCAGAACTCGCGAAGATAATGGTTCAGTCCGCGCGCCTGCGCAACAGGGTTGCTGCCTCGCAGCATTAAGCGATCGCCGATGGTCTCGACTTCAAATACGTCCAGACCGTCTGAACCCTCAATAGATTCGAAGGTCAGGGTTTCAGCCCGTGCCCCGAGCACGCGGGTGGCTAACTCTGTTATGGCAGTGTTTTTAGCCGCGGGCTGAGAACTGTTATCGTTCTTGCTGCCCTCGCACTGCCTTGACCGATCTGCCACGAGGATTCCTGCCATCACCTTGAAGAAAAAGTCCCGGCGGCGAACGATAGGTGAACCACCGCTCTCTGCCGTGGCCGGCAATTCCTTTTTGAACGTGCGGCTCACTTCATCATTCGTCGATTTCCACTGTGATCCTGACATAAAGAACCTTCAGAAAGTATGCCTCATGGTCAGATTTGAGATGCATGGCATCGATAAGTCCCTCCACCCCCTCCTCCCGCATATCGCAAAATGGCAAAACGTATCTGTCCAGCCAACAGAATACACCCCCGAGATACTGTCTCAGCGTTCGGTACAAAATATTCCTGCGGGACTTCGGGATGAAGACGGTATTGGCACTCCCACTTCGAGTGCTTGAGGGTTTCGTTGTCATCCATCGTGCAGCTCCTTTGCGAGTGCTCCGGCGCCTGACGTTAAGGAGTTTCGCCAATGGAATCCGGTGTTTGTCAAACCGCTAGTGCCTCACCGGCAGAGGCGGAGCTCTCCGATCGACCTAGGGCCTAAGTCTTAGTGACCTTAAAAAGCCGCACAGGGCCAAGCAGACCAGAATCGAGAAGCGGCGTGTTTTCCGTATAGTGTTGGAACGTGATGAAGGTATACTTTTTGTGCGCGGATGGTTTCCGGTCGCCGACCAGCCGGTTAACCCAGAGGTTGGTGATCTTGATCTCCAAACGGTTGCGGCCCGGTTTCAAGGCAGTAGTCACGTCCACCTGGAAGAGTGGCTTCCAAAGGATCCCCAGCGGCATCCCGTTCACTGAAACCTCAGCGATCTCCTTTACCTCCCCGAGATCCAGCACCAGTTTTGTGTCCGGCCGGAACCATTCCGGCCGTACCTCAATCTCTCTCGTGTAAGTCGCCGTACCGGAAAAGTATTTCACCCCAATGTCGGAATGGTTTGTCCACGACGTCAAGCCCTCTATGTGTACGGATGGCGGCGCTCCCCAGTTCGGCGGGAAGCATACGTCCCAGGGACCTTCGACTGTAGTCAATACCGTGCGGGCAGAGTGCAGCAAGGTTCGCGACGGCGCAGTAGCCGGATGCCGGAACACCACCAGCACTGACCCCCAGGGATCCAAGCGCAGGGAAACGGTTGTCCGACCGTTCGCAACCCTGTACTCGGCCCGTTCGATCTCGCCCGAATCCGGATGCCAGAGTTCTGGCGCCTTACCTTCCAGCCGGAATGTGACTTCAACATCTTCTTCAATGCGATCCCTCCGATTCGCCACAAAGTAGACGTCCGCGTCCGTGCTGTGCCGGTGAATCGACGCCAGGAAAGTGTCAACCTTGGGCCGGTTGTACTCAAAATCCGGCGGGGTCTTCACCGCCTCCATGACCTCTTGCATCGGCTTGCCCCAGTAAACTTTTCCTTTCCCGCAAGTATGTTCGGTAATCGTCCTGCCGTCGCAGTCACCCCAGACTTCGTTCGCCAGCACCCTTATCCCATCGTCGACCGAAGGGTATCCGGAGAGGCTTGGGGAACCCGTGGGCTTCGGCCCCACCACGGTAGCGCCCGCCACTACAAAATCGCGGATCCTACGCAGGACAGGCGGGGTGAGCCGGTTGAGAGTGTCGGGCAGCACCAATACGCGGTAGCTCATGCCATCGGGTAATACCAAGCGCCCGTTTTCGACGGACATGCGCGTGAGCAGCACCTCCGTATTGAGGTAGTCGTATGCGTAGCCCTCCGGGGGCTCCGGCTTGACTTTTTCCCAATAGGGAACCGCCACGGGAGCGCCCTCACCATAGTAATAGGCGAGATCACCCACGAACATCCCCTGCCGCAGCATGTAGGCACAACGCGCCAGATACAACATCCAGGGGCCTGCCTGCTCGGCATAAGTGATATTCCGCGTGAAATGCTGACCATAAATCGAAAGCGTGAATCCGGGCTTATGACCCTCAGCGAACGGCTGGTGCACGGAACTGGCGATGGAAAAACAGTTCACGCCCAGTGCAAGCATGTAGTCCGCCAGTTCCTTGAGGGCGGAGGGAGGGCCCCAATCGCCGGTTAGTAAGGCCGTAAAGGACTCGGCCCCGACCAGGTTTTTGCCATAGATATGCGCTGCCGAGGCCGCCTCCCGAATGTCGGCGACGTGCCAAGGCATGTAATCTCCCGGCTTCTCGACCGTCCAGAACTCGCCCATAGGGATGTCCACACGGCCCTTGTTTTGCAGAGCGTCCTGAATCGTTGGAAAGCTTACGCCCGCCGCCTCTGCGAAAACTTGCAAGCCCCGCTGGCGCAAGAATTCCGTGACAACTCCGTAGTGATTCTCCGCAACGAGGTCCGCGATCGTGCGGCGCAGATCCCAGAGGAAGCGATCGCTAACCTCTGCGCTATCTATCACCCGGCCTGTCAACACCGGCAGGTAGGGCATCGGATCGTACCCGCGACGAGCGGTGAACTCCTTTAGCATTTCATCGGTCCAGTTTTGGAGGCCGGCTTCCCAACTGTCCATCAAAAAGTAGAGGAAGGTTTTGCCAAACTCGGAACCCAGCGTCTCTGCCAACGGATCGACCCAGCCGTGCAGGAAAGACTCGACGTGCTTGCGGCTGAACTTATCAACTTCGTATCCCTTCTCATCCGGTGGAACGGGGTGGATTGTCGCCCCGGTGAGTGAATAACCCAAGCGCAGAATCACCCAATTCCCTGCGGGCACGTCCCACTCGAGGCTGCCATCTTTGGCCATCAGGGAGGTCAAATCCACCACGCTGGCGCTGGGAATTGTGGCCGCGGGAGGCACGGCTGGCGTTGGAACAGAGTCGTATTCAAACATGATGCCGAAGCCCGCCTTTTCCTCCCAGCGGTGCACCCGCGCTCCAGAGTGGAACTCCATCGCGGCAATCCTGAATTCTCTGGGTGGGACTGGTCGCCGCATGGCGGGGATAATGGTAGCGGGGGGAGGGGAAGTCCAGTCCGGCGGTGTCAGTAGCACCCGATAGAATCGCGCCGTGGTCTCCGCGAATGAGAAAGTGCGTAACGGGGCGCCGGCATGCCCCGGACCAGGCAGATTCAAGAGGGTGATGAACTTCGTGCCATCCTCGCTTGCCTGGACTTCACCCTCAGGTATTGCCACGGTTCCATCTTGTAGAATCGCGATGGAGAAAGCGCGCGTGCGGAATGGTTGCGCAAACTCGAACTGGATCCAGGCCGGCTTACCATGCTCCGGGAAGGGCAGGGCCACAGTCTTGGTCAGGTCGCCGATGTCAAAGGTCGTCAAGTCTATATTACCGGCGCTCGACGTCACCTGAGGATGGAGATCCGCCATCAGCACTTCACCCTCCGGCAGACGATAGGCGACCACCGCGCTGTCGGCATAATGTGTGTGGTAAGGCACCGGTGTCGGCACCGGCCACGGCCTAGCGCCGGCGGCCATCTCCGGAGGCTTGATGACCGGGCGCGCACGTTCCAGGTTTTGGAAGGTGCCATTCACTGAAGGCGGCGGCCGCAGCTTTACGGAGAGCTTGCGCGGACCCTCCACGCGCGTCTCACTCCAGACAGCCTTTTTCATTGCCTCCTCGGGTTTGACCCACGGCCCTCCACTCTCACTCCAGCCCGGCGAAATGTTGGTGGTCATGTCGAGTCCCAACCGGTGGCACTCATCCGCAGCGTGGCGGAACGCCTCGCGCCAACCCGGGCTCAAGAGCTTTACCGGCTTGTCCACGTATTGGGCTGTGCCCAGATCGGCCTCGACATGTTGCACGCCGCCAAGACCCACACGCTTCATCCACTCCAGGTCGAGAGTGATGCCCTCCTTGGTCACATTGCCGTTCATCCAGTGCCACCACACGCGCACTTTTGCTGAATTCGGCGGGACCTTGAAGGCTCGCTCCAAGGTGTCGCCCGAGCCTTGCCCCTCCTCTGCCCCCGCCGGCCCTAAATGGAGTGAAGGCGCGATGACCGCGCCGACCGCTGCGTAGGAAGAGCGCTTCAGGAATTCCCTGCGACCCACAAGGTTCCACTTGGCTTCGTCGAGGACATCCTCTTCACTCATGACTGTCTTCTCCTGTCCTGGGAGTCTTATGGGGTGAATTCGTGGCTGGCGTTTAATCGAATCGTCATGTTCAGCAGATCACCTTGGAAGACCGGTCTGTTCGCGAGAATGTAAACCAGTGGAGGGCGGAATCGTCAATCCTGTGCTGTCGCCCTGCCTCCCAGTGCCTTGAACGTTTCAGACTGCATCAACAAGATCCCAATTTTCTGGACTTTTGGGTTCAAGCAGGAATCGATGGTCCACGGCGTCGAGGATCCCCGAACTTACGCCAATGCGTCCGATTTGACAGTCCTCGCGCTTCACGCAATCCCCACACCACCTGGTCAACCTCGCCCCTTCTAATCTAAGCGCGCATTACTAATGAAGCTCCACGCGCTTGATCTCGCCGACGATGAGCAGATAGCTGAATATGGCGGCCAATGCGTTAGCCGCCAGGAAGATCATCACGCCTTTGAAACTTCCGGTGGCCTGGACAATGTAGCCTATCACGATTGGCGTGGTAATTGCCGCGATGTTCGCGAAAGTGTTAAAGACGCCAGCGGTCAATCCCGCGATTTGTTTGGGCGCAGCATCGGCGATTACGGCCCAACCTAACGATCCAAATGCCTTCCCGAAATACGCCAGAGCCATGATGAGAACAACAGCCCATTGAGCGCTGACATAATTGCAGGCGAGGATGACAAGTACTAACAACATCCCGACGACGATGGGGGCCTTTCTTGCAAACGTCAACGAATGGCCTTTTCGCAAAAGGTAATCCGAAACCACACCGCCCGAAATCCCCCCGGAAAACCCGCATAGAGCGGGAAGGGCGATAACTGCGCCAGCCTTAAGGATCGACATGCCACGCGCCTGAAGGTAGATCGGGAGCCAGGTGAGGAAAAAATACATAACGGCTGTTACGCAGTACGTCCCAATGTACACACCGAGTAGCATCCGGTTTCCAAGCAATATCTTGAGCGTCTCCTGCCGGTTGTGGAAGGCGCCACCACCATCCTTTGCCCTCCGGTCCATGTCTATCAGGGCGCCCCCTTGCTCGATGTCCGCCAGCTCGGTAATGCTGATTTTGCGATGGTCCCGGGGGTTGTAAATCGACCTAACGCAGAGCACGGTCGCAGCAAATCCTATTGCCCCCATTAACAAAAAAACGTATCTCCATCCGAAGGTATGAGTGATCCATCCCATGAGTGGACCGAATAACGCCGCGGCAAGGTACTGGGCTGAATTAAAAACCGCGGCGGCAGTTCCCCGCTCCGCGGTCGGGAACCACGCCGCGACGATCCGGCTGTTCGCCGGAAATACCGGCGCTTCGCACAACCCCATCAGGAAGAGAAGGGCGAACAGCACAAACGAGGCCACAGCGGCAGGGCAATAGCCTACTAACGTCTGAAAGAACACAAACACCGACCACGAGAAGACACTTAGGATATAGATCCGGCGGGAACCGAAGCGGTCCAGCAGCCAACCACCGGGAATTTGTCCAGCCGCGTAGGCCCAACCGAACGCAGAGAAGATGTATCCCAACGCCACGGGAGTTAGCCGGAGTTCCCGCGATATCGCCGATCCTGTGAGCGAGAGCATCGACCGGTCGGCAAAACTCACCGCCGTGACCAGAAATAACACTGCAAGTGTCAAATACCGCGTGCGGATTCTCATTTAAGAGTTATGGCTCTTGGCGTTTATGTGGCTTCCCCCTGGTCCAGGCCGGACACCTCCCTCCCGCTGTTGGTCAGGGGCGCCATACCGGTGCCCCGTGAAACGGGCCGGGGAGAACCTCCGCCACGCAAGGAGTGTTGCGACCAGGCGCAGCCGTATCCGGATGGAGTTCCCAGGAGATAGGTGTTCCCCTGATGGGCAGCGCTGTCCAATCAGCATCGTTAATCGCTGTGGACAGGAGAGGCCAGGGGGAGCACGAGGTGGCGCGCACGGCTTCTTCACGTATCTGTAACGATGCTGAATGCCTGCTGTTTCGAGTCCACTCGGGTCATCGGATCTCCTGCGTGTGGGCGTAAGATCGAGAAAAGATTTCCGGACCGGCGAAGCGGGCAGCCGCGCCGAGTTCCTCTTCGATTCGAAGAACTGCATTGTGCTTGGCAAGCCGCTCGCCGCTCCGCGGCGCACCAAGTTTCACCAAGGGAGCACCAACCGCGACGGCAATGTCGGTGATCGGGTCATCGATGGTTCCGCCCGCCCGCCCGGAACCGATCACTAGGTAGCCGTGGCACTGGGCATAGCGGGCAGCCGAGATCGCTTCGGAAATGGTTCCCACCATGTTCGGCTTCAAAATCATGGCATTGGCCGCCCCGACCGCAACTCCGTGCTTGATCCGTTCGAGATTCGCCACAAAAAGGTCATCACCCACAATGATGGCAGGAATCCTGCGGGTGATGGCGGCGAAACCCTCGAAGTCATCTTCTTCCAACGGGTCCTCGATCATGAACAGCTTGTACGTCTTGGCAAGCCCTTCCAGGACGTCGATGAGCTCTTCTCGGTCAATCGCTTTCCCGCAGAACTGGTATCGGTCGGCGGCGGAGTCGTAGAATTCGCTGGCGGCACAGTCCAGGCCGAGCTGGCACTGGCCCCCGTAGCCGGCCGCATCTGCCGCTGCCAGCAAAATTTCCAGGATCTCCGTGGGTTCCCCGGAGGGAGCGCCATACCCGGCGGAAGGCCCGAGAAAGAGTCGCTCCCTCCCCCAGCGGCGCTGAATGACTCCGCGCAAGGCTGCATAAATCTCAACGCCCATCTGCAGAGCCTCAGCATAGCACCGTGCTGTGGCGGGGATCACGTGAAACTCCTGGATTGGCATGTTCGCGCCGGGGTAGCGGCCACCATTAATCATGTTAAACATCGGTACCGGAAGAACGTTTGCAGCGGGTCCGCCCAAATGACGGTAGAGAGGCACACGAAGGGTCGCGGCGGCGGCGCGCGCCACGGCGATGGACACGCTGTAGATGGCGTTGGCGCCCAATCGGGACTTGTCCGGCATGCCATCCAGTTCGATAAGCATGGAATCGATCTGCTCCTGGTCTGTCACGCATCGACCGGTCAGCGCCGGGGCGATCACTTCGCTCACGTTCCGCACGGCTCGCTGTACACCCAATCCGCCGTATCGTTTTCCACCATCCCGCAACTGGAAGGCTTCGTGCGAACCGACGGAGGTGCCGCAGGGAGACGAACCCCTCCCCAAAACTCCGTCAGCGGTCCAAACATCCACCTCCACTATCGGGCGAGCCTCGCTGTCCAAAGTCTCTCGGGCCTTCAGTTCAACAATAGTGTCACCCGGCATCAGGCGCCCCCCTCCTCGTTGGAAACGTAGATAAGGTTCAGGTCACAGATATTCGTGCTCGTGTTGCCCGTCACAACCGCATCATCAACAGCCCGAAGAAGGGTCGAGCTGTCATGAGCCAGCAGGGATTGATGAGGATTCAGTCCCTTAGCCCTAGCCCGCGCCGTTGTG
Source organism: Terriglobia bacterium (assembly GCA_050010015.1). Classification (GTDB taxonomy): domain Bacteria; phylum Acidobacteriota; class Terriglobia; order UBA7540; family UBA7540; genus CAVROP01. Next base: position 1,036 of record JBEKLY010000230.1, on the reverse strand, counting down.
GTGCCGTCGACTAGTCCGCCGGCAATACGAGTGGGGCCATCAGTCCCATCTGTATCCAAAGCGCAGAGGCAAACGCCACGCCGGTCCGCGATCTCGGCGGCAAATCCCAGGGCCAGCTCCTGTGACGGTCCACCCTCTCCGGATGGTCCTTCGATGCGAGTGGTTGTTTCGCCTCCAGCTATGAGTAAGCAGTTAGCCGGCACGGGCTGGCCGTTCGACGCAACTTCTTTGGCCACACAAGCAAGAAATGTTCCCGCCGCGCTGCTCTCTCCCTCGAGGACCGTGGTCAGGACGCACGCATGGAGGCCACGCTCCTCAGCCGCGCGCTTCGCAGCTATACAGGCGTTTGCGGGCCGTTCCAGGACATAATGGTGAATGCGTTCTCCAAAGGCCTTCGGCGTTTCGTTCTGGGAAGTGGCGTTCCACAAAAAATCGAGAATAGCGCGCGGAATCCGCCCCTTCAGCCGGTATTTTTCGATCGCATTTCGGGCGTCCTGGAGCGTGGTACCGTCCGGTGCAACGGGCGTCCCGAAGTGTCGCACCGGCTCTGCCGGATTGACGGTCGGCTTGGCCCCCAAGCTGTCAGAGATGATGAGATTTATCATCTCCGCCCCTCTGCTCTCGATGATCGAGGCCAGCCGTCCGCCATTCATTGCGGAGGTGTGGCGCCGCACGGCGTTAATCTCAAGAATGCGCGCGCCGCTGTTGAGCAATATCTCGGTCAGTCGCTGCTCATCCTCAAGGCTGACTCCTGGCAGCGGACAGCTCATGAGCGCGGAGCTCCCCCCGCTAATAACGCTGAGAAAAAGATCCTCGGGCAGAGCTTGGCTTGCGAGCTTCAAGATGCGCTGGCTGGCTGCAAGGCCATCTTCATTGGGGAGGGGATGGCCACCAACAACGAGTTCAACCCGTGAGAGGTTGTCGCCCGGCTCTCGCTGTTTCACGATCACCAGCCCCTCGGAGATGCGATCGCCGAGAGCCTCCTCGACCGCCCTGGCCATAGCATTGGCCGCCTTCCCCGCCCCCACGACGATCA
>JBEKLY010000229.1:0-12930 GCA_050010015.1 Terriglobia bacterium | reverse complement strand
TGGGCCAATCGCGGACCTACGAGTTTTCGGACAGCCTGAGCTGGGTCAAAGGCCGCCACGCTTTCAAATTCGGATTTGACGCGATGAAGATGCGTGCTGTAGACGCTTTGGGCTTCCAGGGTGCTGACAACTATGGCACCTACGGCTTCAACGGCATGTTCACAGGTTACGATTTCGCCGATTTCCTGATCGGCGCCCCCGCCACGTCGTTCTTGGACAACGTTCAGTTGGATAACGATGGTCGAAACTACATCCTGGCCTTCTTTGCTCAAGATAGCTGGAAGGTCTCAAAGCGCATGACCATTGAGTTGGGTCTGCGTTTTGACTATCACCCGGGTTACACCGACGCCAGCGGGCAGATTGGCAACTTCATCCAGACGCCCGGCTCCGGCGGAGCCGTCTACCCCAATGGATCGGCCAAACTTCTGGCGACCGCATTCCTCCAGTCGTTTGACGCTTGCCCAAACGCAGCACTGCCTGGCTTGGCCAGCGACCCCATGTCGGCCAACGGCGCTCCTTGCACCCCCGTCGAGACCGCGTCGCAGGCAGGAATACCTCAAGGGCTGCGCGCCACCTCGAAACGAGCTTTGCCGCGCTTTGGCTTTGCCTACAAGCTTACGAATGACGATAAGACGGTGCTGCGCGGCGGCATCGGCGCCTACCAAGCTTCCACCTTGGGGTCCGTCTACTACTCGCTCACCGGAACCCTCCAGGCCTACACGAATGAGTACTATAACGTCGAAACACCGGGCGTTGGCCCCGCCTTCGTTTGGCCCGCCACTTCCTCCCTCAGCACTGCGGGAGGTGTAGCCCCCTACGGCAGCGCTTACTTTGGCACGGCCAACTCCATCGCCTGGAAAGAACCCTACTCACTCCAGTGGAACTTTTCGCTCGAGCGCGATCTCGGGAAAGGAACCGGGCTGCGTCTCACTTACGTCGGCATGAACACCACCAACCTCGTCTGGGCGCCCGACGATAACCAATCGCTGCCCTCAACCATTCCCTATGAAGCTCAACCCCTCAGCAGCCGGCCGTACCCGAATTGGGGTGTTGTGAACACACGCGCCAACGGCGCCACCGCCACTTTTGAGGAGGCTCAAGTGGAAGTGACGCACCGGGTCGCCTCGGGCCTGACGCTCGATAGCACCTACAGTTGGTCCCACAGCCTGGCAGACAACTTGGGCGCCGGGAATGCGGGCAGCCTATGCGGTGAGACGGCTTGCAACCGTTCGGAGGACTTTTACGATCGGCGCAGCGAAAAAGGAAACCCCTTTGCGCCCTACAGGCATAACTGGATCACTACCGTGGTCTACCAACTCCCGGTGGGTAAGGGTAAACGCTTCGCGAATACCGACAACAAAGTCCTCAACGCGGTGATTGGCGGATGGCAAACGAACAACGTTCTGACGTTGCACACCGGCCCCTTCCTGACGCCCTACTTCTCGTCCGGTGATCCTTCCGGAACGGGTTCCGGGATTATCGGCCGCGCCCAGCGTCCGGACCGCGTCGGCAGCTTCATTCCGTCCTCGCCGAACGCCGGCGAATGGATCAACGGCTCGGGATTCGCGTGCCCCGGCGGAAGTTGCAGCATCGGTGAGGGTGGGTCAACCCCGCCTCCCATCGGCCGCTTTGGAACCTCCGGTGTCGGAATTCTCAATGGTCCAGGCACCATTGACTGGGATACGGGAATCTCCAAGTATTTCAGCCTTACCGAGCGTGTCAAGTTGAGGTTCGAGATTTCCTTCGTCAATGTTATGAACCATCTCAACCTGGGAAATCCCGACTTGAACATCACGCACGTAAATAATCCCTCATCAGGGTTATGCGGATTCGGGTGCATAACCTCCGCCCAGGGATTGTTCCAGTTCGCGGGTGCGCGTCAAGGCCAGGCCAGCCTGCGAATCGACTTCTAACTTCCTATGGTTTCGTAGGGGCGGCTCGCGAGCCGCCCCTACACTAATCCCACCCAGCCCATTGGCCCAAGTCGCGACTTCTCGTGAGACAATCGACCTGACATAATTGAGGTGGATAAGCGAACCGTCAATAATCCACTCAGGAGAGACTAATGCGCAGGCTTCCGTTTTTGGTTTTACTCGTCCCAGGACTGCTCGCGGTGCATCACTCTCGCGCCCAGGCCGGGCAAAATTCCGCGGGCGCCGCGAACGCCGCCGCCTCCGGCCGATGGACGATAACGGCGGACTTTTACGGCACGCCCCTCTACTTTCCATTGGAACTGAAGCAGGCGGAAGGGAAACTCACCGGCAAGTTCGGGGGAGACAAGCTGGAGGGAACTATCAGCGGCAATTCCGTGCATTTTGTGGCCAAAGACGACCAGGGCGGGACCGAGGAGTGCCAGGCAACGGTGAACGGCAGCGCCATGTCCGGCAGCATCGTCTTCACCGACGCCGACGACCGGGAGCACCCCACCACGCATGAATTCACCGGAACAGTCGTTCCGCAGCGCCGCGCGGGAGGGCCTGAGCGCCATGAATTCACGCCCACAACGTTCTATCGCCAGTTCTCGCCGCTGAACAAGCCGGTGCTGACCATCTCACCGGGAGATACCGTTCACACCACCACCGTCGACGCGGGCGGCACCGATGAAAAGGGAGTGACGCGTGTGCTGGGCGGGAATCCACAGACGGGACCTTTCTACATCGAAACCGCCGTGCCGGGAGACACGCTCGTCGTGCACCTCACGAGGGTACGCTTGAATCGCGACTGGGCGGTCAGCGACGATGCGGTGGTGGACCGCGGAATGGACAGCGATCTTGCCGTGAAAATGAAGGACAACGGCAAAACGGTGCGCTGGCATTTGGACACGCAACGCGGCGTAGCCACGCCGGAGAAACCCGCCGAGCACCTGACGCGTTACTCCGTGCCGCTTAAACCCATGCTGGGCTGTGTCGCGACGGCGCCCGGGCCTGCACAGGCCCCGCCGCCCACCGGCGACTCCGGACGCTATGGCGGAAACATGGACTTTAACGAGATCGTCGAGGGCGCAACGCTTTACCTGCCGGTGAACGTACCGGGCGCTCTCTTCTATCTGGGCGATGGCCACGCAGCCCAAGGCGACGGCGAACTCAACGGTAACGCCCTTGAAACTTCCATGGAGGTCGAGTTTTCGGTCGATGTCCTGCCGGGGAAACACATCGAGACTCCCAGGGTCGAGTCCGCAACCCACATCATGGCGGTGGGGCTTGCCGGGTCCATCGACGACGCGTTCCGTACCGCCACATCCGGCATGGCGCAGTGGCTGACGGACGAATACAAGTTAACTCCCACCGAAGTGGCGCAGGTGCTGGGTACCTCGGCGGAATATAAGGTGAGCGAGGTTGCGGACCGCAACGCGGGGGTGGTGCTTAAGATCAACAAGCAACGCTTGCAGGGTCTAACGCCGTCGACGAAATGAATCGGGGACGTGCCGTAGTTTGGCATGTCTGCGTCCCTGTCCAGAGGGCGCATACATCCCGCCAAAGTACGGCGGGACGTATGCGCCACCCTGGATTTTCGGGCCTGCAATTTGCCGCCATCTACTGCTTGACGGCGTCCGCATGTCCCCCCGTGTCCACAAGATAAAGCACTGCATCCTGGCTGAATGGCGGCGTGAACGATTGCGAGGCTGAACCGGCTGGAATGGGCTTTCCGGCAACTGTAGCCCCTGTCGAAGGATTGAACCACTCGACGGCCAGCGTCCTCGAGTGCGGCATCGCGGAGAGATCGACGGTGAACGAGCCACCGGATGGCGCGTAGACCAGGTACTCCGCGCCGGCGGGCGGCGTTTGGGCGAGACAATATCCTGTCGAAGAGAGAGAGCCGCGCGGAGTGACTCTCGCGAGATTCAGCCGGCGGGAGTATTTCAGTATGTACCCAAGATTATCCCTGAGGTTTTCCCAACGCGGGTCGGGCGCGCGGCAAATGTCGTTCACCGGAGAGAGGCACAAGTTACGCTTCTCGCGCGGATAATAAACCAGGTAAGGGTCCATGAACAGGACCTGGTTCCCGGTCAGGAAGTTTTCCCACGCATAGTTGCGCGCCTGCTGAGACGTGTCCTTCCAGATCTCCCAATAGCTATGGTCGCTGTCATTGACGTTGACCTTGCAGGCAGGCTTCCCGGTTCCGCAGGACTTGGTCGGCGAGATTCGCGCGACCGGCGCGACCCAGTCTGCGTCCGAATTGTACAGTATGTTATCCGACGGCCCCTCGAGCGCAGCATAACCAATCGGATGCTGATGCGGCTTTCGCGACTCGTAAGCCCGAATGTGGGCGATCTGGTGGTTGTTCCACCAGGTGGAATCCTGAGGCGCCTCTTCAGAGACGATCCATAGCACGTTCGGCAGATCGTTCAACGTGTCGATGACTCTTTCCACGTAGGCGTCCTGAAACGCGGTAATCGCGTTCGGCGCAGTCATCGTTTCTGAGCCCTTGCCTTTTCTGCCGCTTGTGTAACCATCGTCAATAGCATTGAGGTTGTTAGCTCCTGTGAAGGGGTAGCCGTCGCTCGAGCAGCGATAGATGTTGAGGAATTCGCCGGTAAATAGATAGACGCCCGCGTAAATGCCGGCATTGTTCAGAGCCTGCACCCGCGCCCGCAAGCGGTCGAAAAAGCTTTGGTCGAACTTCCTGAGATCGAATTTCAGGCCACCGTCCGTCGCCGTCTCCGGGCCGGTCCTCTGCCAGGGGAATGGGGTAGCGGTCAAATCTGGAGCGGGGCCCTCAAACAGCGGAAGGCCGCAGAACTTCGGCAATTCGATGGTCCAAAGCAAAGTGAAATTGTGCCCGTGCGCTGTGAGGAACTTGATGAATGCGTCGAAATCCAGTCTCTCGACGGAGCCATTTGCACCCCAGTCCTGAAGGGTGTTCCAGGTCTGCGAGCCGTTTAAAATAATTACGGTGCCGTTCGCATCTTTGAAATAGTTCGGGTTACTCGAGGCCGTGAGCGGCCCTGCGACTTGGGCGGGTAGAGCCATCGGGCTGGAGAGAAAAGCGCCTAGGACCAAGAGAGCAATCTGGGTTGTAACGGCATACGGTAATCCGCCGCCGTGTCGCGAGCGGCGATCGCTCTTCTGAAACTGTGGACTGGTAAGCATACCGGGAACCTCCGAAGTCGGCAGGTGGATTTCTCCGCGCCTCCGCGCCTCTGCGGTGCGACCAGCTTAATTGGAAAAATCAGCGAATTCATTGACGGGCCTCGGAAGGGCAGGGCTTCGGAGTCTGTGTGAGAACTCGTTATTGCTGTCATTCCGAGGAGCCGCAGGCGACGAGGAATCTCGCACTGCCTTGAAAATACTCAGAGCGAGATCCTTCGCTGCGCTCAGGATGACAGCGAAGGGCTCGGAATGACACTCCAAAGGGAGGCCCTCACACGGTCGCTAAAGCCCCGCCCTTCCATTCCCGACAAATGATATCTCTTACGAATGCAACTAAGCACTCGTCCATCACTGCTCAAGGCGACGAAAGAAACCGCAGGATCTCGTGCATCACGCGCGCTCCCTGATTCGTCTCGAAGAGGTATTGGGCGTGCGCGGAGCCGTCGAGAACGATCAACTCCTTAGGTTCGGGGGCCTTCTCATACTGGGCGCGGATGCTGGGGAGCCTGGGGCCGGCTTCGTTTGCGTCGTCGCGAGCAACGATGAACAGTGTGGGCGCCTTGAGTTTGTCCGCCGGGCCGTTCGGCGCTGCGCCCAGCAGGACCAGCCGATTGATCTCCCCTTGCGCGGATGCAATCGAAGCGTCGCCGGCGGCCGCGCCGCCCATGCTGCCTCCCACTACAGCTATCGATTTCGCGCCGTTGTTGCGCAGATAGCGGACAGCGGCCAGCACGTCCAAGTGGAGGGGAGCACCGAGCGGATCGGAGTCGCCCGGTCCCCGTGACTTGCCATAGCCGCAGAAGTCGAAGGCCAGCACGCGAAATCCTGCCGCCGCAAGAATCCGCGCCTGCTTCTGCCAACTCTCCTTGTTAAGACGCCCCCCGTGGGCCAGCACGACGCCGCGCTCGCCGTTACCGTAGAGGTCGGCAAAGAGGGTCCCGCCATCCTGGGTTGGAAATGAAACATGCTCCTGCGCGGCAGCCAGTCCCGCAAAGAGGTGAGCTAACAAGAGGAAGAATGTTCCCAGCAAAGCCCGCTGCAACACGGTGGCTTCCCCCTTTCTTCATTGCTGCTTATTGCATCACCGCTGCCAGCCCCTCACTGAAACTATTGACCCATCTTGCTTGAGTTTGAACCGCTTCATGGCCGTCCATATCCAGAAACACCCAGTGGTCGTTGATGAGCGCTCGCGCCAATCCTTCAGAGTAGGACGAGATGTTATCGTATTCCGGACGCACAATCCACCGGCCCGCTCTGTCGATAACACCGCTGAGAGGGACAGAGAGTAACAGGCCGCTTTGCGACACAACGGCACGGCCGTCTACGAAGTCCGCTGCCAAATTGTTACCGGCAATGAAGAATTGCGGTTTGATCACCACCGTTCCGCTGGCGTCGATATAACCGTAAGCACTGCTCATGCCAGGGGGACCAGGGCCGGAGGCCACTGCGGCCAGGCCTTCGCTGAAGACGCGCGCATCCACGAATTCCTGCGGGAAGAGCCGCTGCCCGTCCTTGGTGAGATAAAACAGTCGTCTCTTGTCCGTTGGATATATACCGTTAAACGCCAGAAAAAGGCCCTGGGCAAAACCCAGGCAATGACTGGCCGGATCCACAAGTTTGCCCGCCTTATCAATCAAGCTCGTTCCCGTCATCGTGGTCACGGAGGCATAACCGCCCTCCTCAAACGGCTGCGCCGCGAAGTATGCAGGCTCAATCACCACCCTTCCGGTGTGGTCCATGTAACCGCATTTGTCGCCCTTGCGAGCCACCGCCAGGCCTTCGCTGAAAACCAAGGGCTCGGCCAGCATTTTGGTCATGTCCAAGTCGGGATTGTCGGAGCTGACGTCCTTCGATTGGGACGGCCAATCGAACTGCATGGGAATCATCACGTTCCCTGTCTTGTCGATATAACCGTATTTGCTTCCGACGCGCACGCAAGCTAATCCTTCCGAAAATGTGCCGGCGTTATCGTATTGGGCCTCAATAGCGAAATTGCCCTTCTTGTCGATGAATCCCCATTTCCTGCCGAATCTGACGGCGCACAGTCCCTCGCTGAACGTTCGAAACGCTTTGTGGTACAGGGTCCGCCCGCCATATTGGTCCCTCGCCACATCGTCGAACTGGACCGGAATAACAAGAGCACCGCTTTTGTCAATAAAGCCCCATTTCCTCGGAACCAGCCGACCGAAAAAAAGACGGTAGCCCCTGGACAGGGCTGCCGCCAGAAACGTGAGCGCTATAAGGGCGATGAACTGTTTGCGTGACATGGGTTATTGCATTAGATGGTTTTCGGAGGCGATAGGCGCTCAAATTCCGTGCTTTTCGGAGCCCCCGTCTCTTCTCGTTTCAGAATTCTGCAATGAGCTTCGCCGCCCTCCTTGCTGTGGAGGGGAACCGCGCGTTTGTGTGAAAACTCGATTAGTCTGTCATTCCGAGGAGCCGCAGGCGACGAGCAATCTCGCACTGCCTTGAAAACATTCAGAGCGAGATTCCTCGCGGAGTTTACCCTGAGCGTCCAGAGCGAGATCCTTCGCTTCGCTCAGGATGACAGCGAAGGGCTCGGAATGACAGTGTGCAGGAGGCTCTCACACCGACTCAATCGAGCCCAAATTCCCCGCCCCGCTGAAAACGGGCGAGTACCGCCCTAGCCGGCGACCGCGTTCATCACCACCGGGGATGGCTGCTCCTTGCCGAAGTCGCCTTCCCAGCGTGAGATCACCACGGTGGCCAGGCAGTTGCCTAAAACGTTAACCGAGGTACGCCCCATATCCATCAACTGATCGATGCCCAGCAGGATGAAGATCGGCTCCGTTGGCAAGCCGAACGAACCCGCAGTACCGAGGAGGATGACGATTGCGGCCCGAGAGACTCCCGCCACGCCTTTACTGGTCAGCATGAGCGTGAGCATGAGAAGCAATTGTTGGCCTAGGCTCAGGTGCACGCCGGCGGCTTGCGCGACGAAGATCGCGGCGAGCGAAAGATAAAGCGTGCTGCCGGTCAGGTTAAAGCTGTAGCCCGTCGGCATGACGAAGGCCACTACCGGGCGCGGCACTCCAATCGCTTCCATAGCTTCCATGGCGCGCGGCAGTGCGGCCTCGGAACTCGCGGTTCCAAAGGCAATCGAGAGCGGCTCCGCCACCGCCGCGATGAACTTCTTCAGAGGCACACGTACCAACAGCGCCACCGGCAACAAAACACCCAATATGAAAATCAGCAGGGCGGCGTAGAGCGTCAGGAGGAGTTTGGCGAGGTTGAACAGGATGCCCATGCCGGTGCTGGCCACCGTGTAAGCGATAGCCGCACCGACGCCCAGCGGCGCCATGTACATCACGAGATTAGTGAACTTGAACATCGTTTCCGTGAGGCTTTCGGCGAGCGAGACCAGCGGCCGGCGGCGCTCCTCGCGCACCATCGCCAGCGCGATGCCGAACAGAATGCTGAACACGACCACTTGCAGGATCTGACCTTCCGCAATCGATTTCGCCAGGTTCTCCGGGAAAATATGCAGGATGGTTTCCGAGGCCGTCATCCTCTGGACTTGCAACGTTTCGCCGCTCGCAGGTGGTAAGTGTACTCCAACGCCCGCTCTGCTCAGGTTGATGGCGGCGAGCCCGATGAACAACGCCGGTGTAGTGACCGCCTCAAAGAAGATGATCGATTTCAGGCCCATGCGCCCCACCTTCTTCAGGTTGGAGTGCCCCGCGATACCGCTCACCAGCGTGCCGAAAAGCAGCGGGGCAATGATGCAGCGAATGAGCCGAAGAAAAATCATGCTGAGGAGGCGCAGGTCGAGAGCCGCGTGGGGCCAATCGTGACCGAGCACAGCGCCCATGACCATGGCCACCAGGATCCAAGTGGTAAGCGTACGCTTCAACAGCGCGTAGAGAACGAGCGCTGCGATGGTGCCCCAGCGAAGAGGGAGAAGCAAGGCGGGGGGTAGCGATGCCAGGTATTGGCTCACGAAGCCCAGAACCGCAGTCAATGTGAAGCCGGCGAAGGCAAGGAGGAGGACTTTGTTTTTCATCTACCGGAGCTATCGTTTCCAAGCCGTAGGCGGCGGTTCGAGAAACGAGTCTTTGATCTAATTCCGCCCAGCTTTGACCGTCCGAACCAGGTTCAAAAGTCCAAACGCCATCACGCAAAACCACATATCAACCAAAACCGGCACGCCCGGAAAACCCGCTGCCTTCAGCACCGCGGCGGACGGAAGAAAGGGAGACGAAACGAAGTAGAGCAGGTTTCCCATCAAAAATGCAAGCAGCATTCGCGCCTGTGTTTTGCTTCGCCGGGCTTCTTCCTCCGGAAATATGTCTCTCGCCTCGCCGTCTGCATCAGGGCCGGCTACTTTGGTCATGAGCAGCGTGGAGCAGAAGCTGCGCCATTCCCCGCGAAGGTCTGAATCCAGCCGTTCCAGACGCTGTGCGATTTCCAGAAACGTCCCCGAACGGAACAAAATGAGTACGAACAGCAAAAACACCAGCAGATCGGTAAAATGCAGCAACCCGTCCATCGAGACACCTCTCAGGGGTTGGAATTATACTGCCTGGGACGAGCGCGAACAATCAACGCAGGGGCGTTGGACTCGAATTGTCAAGTGCTCACGCCGTGACGTAGCCGGGAATCAGCTGACGAGGCAAACTGTGCGACGATGACCGGCCCTACACCTGCACAGCAACGGTTGTCTCCGCGCGGGTGACGGGCTGATAGAGGGTGTCTCTTTCGAAGGGTTCCTGGCCCGCCTCACGGATCAGGCGGACGATCTCTCGGCGGGTCATAGCCTGGGGGGTTCGTGCGCCGGCGTCGTGATAGATCTTCTCTTCCACCACGGTTCCATCCAGGTCATCGGCTCCGAAGCGCAGCGCCACCTGCGCCACACGAGGCGTCATCATAATCCAATAGGCCTTAATGTGCGGAAAGTTGTCGAGCATGAGGCGAGACACGGCGACGTTCTTGAGATCCATGAAGCCGGAAGTTTCAGTGTGGGACACGAGTTTTCCAAGTTCGGTGTTGGCGGGATGAAAAGCGAGCGGAATGAAAGTCTGAAAGCCGTGGGTTTCGTCCTGGAGGCTGCGCAATTGCAGCAGGTGGTCAACGCGGTCGCGCGAAGATTCGATGTGCCCATAGAGCATGGTGGCGTTCGAGGGCATGCGCAACTCGTGTGCGATGCGGTGCACCTTGAGCCAGGTGTGGGCGCCGATCTTGTGGTCGCAGATGACCCGTCGCACTGCCGGAGCGAAAATCTCCGCGCCTCCGCCGGGCAGCGAGCTGACTCCGGCCTCCTTGAGCTTTTCGAGAACCTCGCGAATGGGCATTTGCGTGATGTGCGAGAAGTAGCCGATCTCGACGGCCGTGAAGGCCTTCAGGTGGACGCTCGGGAACCTTTCCTTCAAGCCCCGAACGAGATCCAGGTAAAACTGGAACGGCAAGTCGGGATGCAGGCCGCCCACGATGTGAAACTCCGTGACTGCCTCAGACCAACCTTCGCCGGCAATACGAAAGGCTTCGTTGAGAGCCATTGTGTAAGCGGCGGGCGCGTCGGGCTTGCGGCCGAAGGCGCAGAGCTTGCAACTGGCCACGCACACGTTTGTGGGGTTGAGGTGGCGGTTGACGTTGAAATAGGTCCGCTTCCCGTGCAGCCGCTCGCGGACGTGATTGGCCAGGTAGCCGAGGGCGAGCAGGTCGGCGGACTCGTAGAGCGTAACGCCCTCGTCGAAGCTGAGACGCTCTCCTGCCAGCACCTTTTCGGCGATGGGCGCAAGCTGCGAGTCTTCGATGCGAAGTGTGCCCGTGAGCATATGGCTAAATTCTCATTCTATCGGCGGGAAGCACGGATTGCAACCGGTCACTAGACGTGGAGTGCGGCAGCGGAGCCGCCGTCGCGTCAAAGAGTGAAGGGTTAAGGCTGAAGTCCAGAGTTAGAGGTAACGGACTTTCTTATTCCGTTCAGTCTTTGTACTACACCCTTCACCCTTTAACCTTTCTCCTCGACTCTTTTTAAGGCGGCAGCGCTGCTGCCACACTCCAAGGGCTCGGTTCAAGACCACGTCCAATGCCGCATGAACACTGAATAGGGCTTGACAAAGCCCCTGAGTGTATGATCAACAAGCCTGCCGCCGCAGCACAAAACCTCTGGCATCCCGCCCCCGATTGGGTTTAAAATTCAGTTTTTGAAGCTCGTGACGCTATGGAGTGGACGAATTACAGTTTCGCAGAGCCGCAGGATGAGGCGGCGTTCTTCTACGGCCTTTTCCTGCGCGGGCATCCGCTGCAAAAACTCCGGGAGGACATCGATGTGCCGGCCCGCATACTTGCCGAGTGGCAGCGCCTCGCAGATCAGGACCCCGTTTATCAGGGAGCGGTAGCTCGTATTTTAGCCTATCGCAAGCACGTACTGGCCATCTTCGATTCCCTGGTCTTCAAAGAAATAGGGTTCACCCACAGACTTCAGTAATTGATTCATTGAGCCATTGAGAGGCGCTCGTGTATGTCTTAGGTGGCACAATGGCTCAATGAATCAATGGCCCAATGACTCAAGGATTCAACGAATCAACATGTCTGCGGCCCATGTGACAAAGAACAGAACGCTAACGTATCCGTTGATGGTAAAGAACGCGGCGTTCACGCGGGACAAGTCAGAAGGCTTCACGAGGGCATGTTCGTAGGCGAGCAGGCAAGCCACCGCAATTAGACCCGCCATAGCCACCCAGCCGAGATTCTCCAGCCGGGCCACGGTCACCAAAAGCCCTAGCATGAGGACATGAAGGATGGCGGAGGTGTAAAGCGCGGCCCTGATGCCGTAGCGTTTGGGAACGGAGTAGAGGCCCAGGGCGTGGTCGAACTCGACGTCCTGGCAGGCATAGATGATGTCAAAGCCGGCTGTCCACAAGGTGACGGCAGCGCCCAGCAGCAAAACGCTCAGGCTCACGTTGCCCCGCAGCGCGATCCAGGCGGCGATCGGCGACATCCCTAAACATGCTCCCAGTACGATGTGCGAGAGGACTGTGAAGCGCTTGGTGTAGGAATAAACAAGCAGGACCGCGAGGGCCAGGGGTGAGAGCTTGAACGCCAGAGGGTTCAGTTCGCGCGCAGCCAATACCAGCAGCGCACAGGAAAGCAAGGTGAAGCCCAACGCAAATCGCAGGCTGATCTGCCCCGTGGGTAGGGCGCGCATCCGGGTGCGAGGGTTGAGCGCGTCGAACCTCAGGTCGGCGATGCGATTGAAGGTCATCGCGGCGCTGCGCGCCCCCACCATAGCCACAATCAGCCAGATTACCTGCCGCCAGGCCGGCCAGCCCCGCACCGCCAGCATGGCCCCCGTAAGTGCAAATGGCAAGGCGAAGATCGAGTGCTCGAACTTGATCATCTCGAGGGTCGTGCGGAGTTTGGCGATCAAGCCCTTGGGCGCCGGTGCGCCGGTGGGGCTCGCATGAACGCTGCGCTCGCTCGCCGTGCTTCCGTTCATGGGCATCTTCCTATCATGGCCAAATCCGTTGCGAATACGCAAGTGCGGCCACGCGCTTCTCTGGAGTACAAGGGGCGAGTTTCTTCGCGGCGCGCTAAGAAAAGCAGATCCTTCGCGCAGTTTACCCTGAGCGAAGCGAACGGGCTCCGTCGAAAATCGTCGTTGTGATCACCGACCCCTTTAGGGTGAAGTCGGTGCCGGTGCAGGGGTTAGGGGTGTCAGTTCGACGTTGTACCCCAATTGGCGAAGTGCACGAGCCAACGTGCGAGCGCGATGGGCGCGGGCCTTGGGATCGCGGTTCACTCCCTGCTCGACGTAACGGACCTTGTCATGCAAAATCTTCCACACGACGCGGCAAAGGCGATGGGCGACGGCCCA
>JBEKLY010000228.1:0-13047 GCA_050010015.1 Terriglobia bacterium | reverse complement strand
TCCAACGCCATTATCGCCCTTCGCTGCTGCAAATTAAGTGGACGATTTCAGGATTTCTGGGAGCGCCGAGCCACACCAAGGAGTGCCTGATGGATTCCATCACTTTTCTGACGTGCACCCGACAGCTCAAGTAGCGCGGGGGGCGGCCAGGAGGCCGTCCAGGTTATCACCTCCACGAAATCAGGTACGAACCAGTTCCATGGCAATCTTTTTGCCTATAACGAGGTAGCGGCCTTGGAAGCTGCGAGTTACTTTGCTACCAGCCTCCCGAAACCCCCGTTCATCCGCAATGAGGACGGCGGGTCCTTGGGCGGCCCGATAAAGCGCGACAAAGTATTTTTCTTTGCCAGCTTTGAGGGGTACAAGTATGTGTCTTCAGTAACTTCGGAGACAGCACAGCCCACACCGGCGCTGCTGCAAGGGAATTTCAGTGGGCTGCCGGCCATTACGGATCCTTCAACGGGTCAACCGTTTCCAAACAATCAAATCCCTGCAAACAGGATCAGTCCGATCTCAAGCTATTTCTTTAAATATTTCGATACTCCGAACCTGGCTTCTACAGCCGCAGGCGGGCTTGGGACAAACTACATCGCTAACATTCCGGGCGTACTGGATGACCAGCGATACCAGGGGCGCGTCGATTACAACATAAACGAGAAGAATACGCTTTCGGTTCGGTATTTCTACACTTTCCAGGTTCCACAGGTTTACAATTGGGGCTCGACGGAGAAGATGGGTTCCGTGCTCTGGCCCGACACAAATCACAACCTTGCGATCAACTACACCCACATACTTACCCCGAAATTGGTAAACCTGGCAACGTTCGGTTGGTCGAAGGAGTGGGATACGTTAAGAGCGCAGAACTACAATTTTGATACGCACAGCGTCATTCCGGCTGTCCCGGCCTCCTTGCCCGGTAACGCCGGACTCCCCACCTTCACAATCTACGGGTTCAACGGTGTCAGCGACTGGTCAGGGAGCGGAGATCTAATACCGACTTATGAGTTCCACGACACACTGACCTGGGTGAAGGGTTCACACACCGTAAAAGGTGGCTTCGACTGGTATCGTTGGCAGTTCTATGATTATGGCAATGGGAGCGACGCGCACGGAGCGTTCACGTTCACTGGGCGGTATACGGGCAATGCCTTTGCAGACTATTTGCTGGGTGATATCTCTGCGGACGGCTACCCACTTGGACCTTCTGAAGGTACCCCAACAGAGGATCGGTATGCCGGCTGGATACAGGATAGTTGGAAAGTAACGCCGCGGCTGACTGCGAACTTTGGTCTTCGCATCGACTTGCCCACGCAATTTGTTAATACGGGTGCAGGTCAATGGAACACCAACTGGTATCCAAATACTAACCAAGTCGCTGTGATCCAAGGTACGTACAATCCGGCCCTCTGGGGCAATCTCCCGATTGTAACTGGCAGCAGCGCCGGGCTAAACCTTAGTAATTACGCCACCAGCACCAGCCGGGAAGTGGCGCCTCGTGTGGGGTTGGCTTATTCGCCCCTCGCGAATAACCGCCTGGTGCTTCGAGGCGGATACGGAATGTATTACACTCCCATGCCCTCGTCATATGGCCCCAGTTGGGATGGAACCGGGAATCCTCCCTTTGCAGGTACATTTTCATTCGAGCCCGCGGAGGGGCCTACTCCCACAGTCACATTCGCCAACCCCTTTCCCAGCGGTACAGGAGGGGTTCCGCTCAGCGGGATTGGCCTTACCGCCGGTCAGCAGCATTACCAGTTGCCTTTAAGCCATGAATGGAACGCCACGGTCGAGTCGCAGATTTCGCCACACACTTCGGTGCGTGCGACTTATCTGGGTAACGAGACTGAGCATCAGTACTTTACATTCAACATCAATGACCCTGTCCCGGCGCCCGGTCCTGTGCAGCCTCGCAGACCCTATCAGCCGTGGTCAGCTATTTCGTACTATTCGTCGGGCGAAACGACTAACTGCCAGGAACTTCAGTTGTCGCTACTGCGGCGCTTCTCATCTGGATTGTCATTTGATGTCGAGTATTCGTGGACCAAGTGGTTTACGAACGGGGCATATGGCCAGGCCACGCCCACGGACAACCAAAACATACGCCTCGATCGTGCGCCGTATGCCTTTATCGCGCCATCCTACCTGGTGGCCAACTACGTTTATGAGCTGCCATTCGGTAAAGGGAAACACTTCCTTTCCACTGCGCATGGCGCGCTAAACCAAATCGTCAGTGGCTGGCAGACGGCTGGAATTATCACGATTTCCGACGGCAAGCCGTTCTCAGTAACGTTTGACAGCAGCGTGGAGGGATGGCCCAGCAACCGTGCAGACATTGTTGGCAATCCTCACGTCAGCAACCCTTCGCATCAGCAATGGTTTAATCCGGCTGCGTTTGCTGTGCCCCAACCGTACACCTTTGGAGACTCGGCTCCTAATTCTCTCTACGGACCGGGGTTCAGTAACTGGGACATGGGGATCTTCAAGATATTCCCTCTGAGCGAACGAATCCGCCTGCAGTTCAGGGCGGAGCTCTTTAACTGGCTGAACCACCCCAGCTTTGGTAACCCAAACAGTGACATCAGTGTGCCCTCGCAAGTGGGCCAAATCATTTCCACGTCAAGCAATCCGCGGTCTGTACAGTTCGCCTTACGGTTGGACTTTTAACCGAACCATCATGAGCGTGCCGGTTTGTAAGATCGGCACGCTCATGACCTATTCAAAAACTAATCAGGGAAGCCACTCTCCCCCCACCGAACGAGGCTGGGCATGTCTCTCAGCTTTTGCCGAACACCGGAATGCCGGAGGACTTTGTAGTGAAAGGGGCAACGCGTGACCGGGAGCCCACCTTCTCGCGTCTGCATCCTGACCAGCGGTCCGGTTGTTTGGCTCGCGCATTTCGCGATTGACCTTTGAACGAAAGTAGGCTAGCAGCATTGACCTATACAGATCGCCGCAAAGGGCGGCGGAAGGCCTCGAAGCCGATGACGGCAAGTTCGCTACGGCCGGAAAGCCTGTTGTGGCAGCCGCCTTTAAACAAGCGCAGGAGGATGGGGACATGAGAATGACTTCTTCTTCGACTGTTGCAGTGCTGGCCGTGCTTATCTTGGCGCCAGTTCCCTCCTTGGAGGGAAAACAGGAAAGTGGTACGGCCCCCCACTTCGTGTTCAGTTGTGAGGCGAACAACGATCTGTATGTGGCGTGGCAGCAGACTTCGAACGTCTCTGTCCCCCGCTACGGAAGCGCCGCTGAGGCGGTGGAAGCGGCGCCGCCCGGCGCTGGCGTCCTGATCCTCGCGGATGGCTACCCGGATCGAACCACGCCTCTCGATGCGGAAATGTTCAAGCTCGCAGCCCGTAAAGGGCTGCGGCTGTACGTTGAATTCCCTTCCTTTCTGCCGGAAACAGAATTGGGCGAAGCGCGCGAGATCAAGTGGGAGCGTGGAGTGGTATCCTCGGATCTGTTCGGCCCATCGCTCCGGAAGATGCGAATCCTTGCCATTCACAGTTGCCGGTTCCTTCCCGTGACTGCTGAAAATCCACTTGCGGTCATGGCGAAAGTGGCGGGCTACGATTACGCCTCGTTCGGGCTACCCAAGGAGACGTTTCCCATTCTATTTGAACTGCCCGCCGGCGGTTCAGGATCAGCTCGGGTGCTCGTGTCAACAACCAAGCTCAGCCAGTTTATTACCGCTCGTTATGGGCCTCGGGATGCCTGGGGCCCGATTTGGCGGATGATCCTCACTTGGCTACAGCCCGGCGGCTCATTGCCGGCGCTTGAATGGTTGCCCACTGTGCGGCCTTCATACGGCGCTGATGAGAAGCTTCCCCAGGACTTCGAGACGCAATCCTTGCAGCGTGGAATCGAGTGGTACTTCAAGGCGCCACTGCTGGTACACCCTTCCTGGATGGCGAAGTACGATAAGCCGGCCAACCGAGAGGAACCGACAGCGGAGTGGCCCTATGGCCATCGCATCGCCTTAATGCCGAACGCCGAGGAGGGTGTCGGTGACGGCAGCCTGGGAGTGCTCGAGGGATTCACGTCAACCATTCTCCTCGACGGCACGCAACCACTCCGCTGGTGGAGACGAGACGATTGCAACGGCGAAGTGGCGGGGACCCTGGCGCTCGCCGGTGTGGCGCTCGGCGGCGATCGCTACCTGCGGGTAGCAGGCAACATTGGCGACTACATCTATTTCAAGTCCGTCATGTCGCTCGGCAAGCGCGCCGATCCCCACGACCCGGCGTATGGACTTTTTGGCTGGAACGACGTCCCCAACTACTGGGACAAAATGGAGGGTTTCGGAGTCTATTACGGTGACGATAATGCGCGAGGCATGCTTGGCATGATGCTGGCCGCAGCCGCTTTGAAAACTGACCGGTGGAATGAGCGTCTGGCCAAGGGGTTGGTTGCTAACCTCCGTCTGACCGGCCAGCTTGGATTCCAGCCGGACCGCCTTGACACTGAACCGCTCGAAAAGAACGGCTGGCGACACTATTTCGACAGCCGCGAGAAAAGTCTCGCGCCAAATTACCAAGCCTATGTTTGGGCCAGCTTTCTCTGGGCCGCTCGCCATGGCGGTTGTCCTCTGTTTCTCGATAGGACCAAGAAAGGCCTCGGAATGATGATGGAAGTCCATCCCAAAGACTGGGTGATAGGGATGGGCGAGGGGGCGAGGGCTGTGCGCATGGGAGAGGCGCGCATGCTGTTACCCCTGGCGTGGCTGGTGCGCGCGGAGGACACCGCGCAACATCGGCAGTGGTTGCGGCAGGTCACGGAAGACTTACTCTCCGTGCAAGATGCCTGTGGGGCCATCCGCGAAGAGTCGGGCGATCCCGCGTCCACCGCGCCCCTGATCCCTTCCAACGACGCTTATGGTACAGCCGAGGGCAGCCTCATCCAGCGCAATGGCGATCCCGCCACCGACCTGATCTACACGGCGAACTTCGCGTTCCTGGGCTTGCACGAAGCTGCCGCAGCCACGGGCGACCGTTATTACAAGGACGCCGAGGACCGCTTGGCGAACTTCCTCTGCCGGGCTCAGGTGAAGAGCGAAAAGCACCCGGAATTGGACGGCGCCTGGTTCCGCGCGTTTGACTTCAAACGCTGGGAGTATTGGGCCTCGAACAACGACATTGGCTGGGGGGCTTGGTGCACCGAAACCGGATGGATGCAGAGTTGGATCACCGCAGTCCTGGCTATGCGCCGGATGAATGCCTCACTTTGGGATTTGACCTCGCAGACCACGATAGCGCCCTATCTCGAAAAATACGGCCAAGAAATGCTGCCTTGAGGATGGCCCGAGGCAAACGGAAGAACACACACTGGGCATTGCGAGAGCCTTCGCGAAAGCGTAGTCAGGAGGGTTGAGGTAAGCGACGCCCATGAAAGTTGGCCATGCGCAACGAGATATAACCCCTGAGCCAGGGGTCACGCTGAGCGGGTTTGTTTCCCGGGGCAATAAACCTTCCACGGGCGTTGATGACCCTATTTGGGTGCACGCGCTAAGTGTGGAAGACCACGGGGAAGTGCTGCTGATTCTCGTCTATGACCTGCTGGCCATGGGCGAAGAAATCACCGCGGAGATAAACTCGACCGTTCGGAAGCTGTCTCGCGGCGCTGGTTTGCAGGTAAAGCCGGCGCTCTGTTGCACGCACACGCACAGTGCGCCGGCCGCCATCAAGCTGATTGGCTGCGGAATTCCTGATCGCAAATATTGGGATCTGTTGGTAAAGGCTTCGTCGGAAGCTGCCCGTGAGGCTCTGGCCAATATGCGTCCAGCCTTGCTCCGCTATCTCACGGTTCCAATTCCAAATGTGAGCCACAACCGCCGCTCCCTGCTCGAGGACGGCCGGGTAGTAATGAGCCGCAATCCGGCGACTCCGATTATCAAAGTCGGACCGACTTGGGACCGGTTGCTGCTCGTCCGTTTTGAGGATGAGACAGGGAACGGGATTGCCGGGATTGCGAATTGGGCGGCGCACCCTGCTGTCGTGTGCACCCAGAATATTTCGGCCGACTACCCCGGTGAACTGCGACGCCGGCTCTCCCTTGCGTTCGATGTTCCGTTCATCTACCTGCAGGGCGCCTGCGGAAATATCAATTTGGCCTTCCGTCAGATGGTACGGGAGGAGATGCTCGAGAATGTCGACAAGGTGATGAATTCGCTCTCGATCGTCGCCTGGCCTCCCGCCCGACGGGCCAATGCGTCCTCTCTGCTCAGTCGCACCGTTCGCCTTGCCTATGCGCCTGTTCCGAGAAAGGACGAGTTGGAAGCGTTCCGGAATGGAATGCAAATGATCGCCGGAGCCGGCTCAGGGTCCCCTTCGATCATGTCCATCCTGGCCAACATTTTGAATGTGGAGCCCGGCGAGCAGCCTGATCCCGCGATGACGAGGTTCATCGCAGCAGCTCTTAGCCAATGGAGTCGGGAATTGCTGGAAAAGTACGACGACGTCCCCACAGGCGCCGATCTGGCGATCAAGGTGTGGAGGCTTGAACCCCTGGCCTTCTGTTTCATAGCCGCAGAGGTCTTTGTCGAAACGGCAATTCAGCTTCAGGAGACCTTTCCCGGCAGGGTGATTACAGTGGTGGGCTATGCGTCTCCTCTGGTGGGCTATTTACCGACCGATGACGCCCTCCTCGAGGGTGGCTATGAGGCAGAATACGCCTACCGTTTCTATGGTCGTCCCGCGCCCTATGCGAAGGGGTCGGAACCCGCTGTTGTGGAGGCGCTCCGGAGAGCCCTAGCGTCAGGTCTGGGAGGTCGAGAAGGGCAAAGGTGATATGCGGAGGCCTGGCACCATGAGACGTGGCGGGAAGACGAAGTTGGCCGGCAGACAGGGCGGCGGCGTGGAACTCGGCGGGCTGTCACTGGAAATGCTGAGAGATCAGTACCGGCAGGACCTCTTCGACGATTTCTTGCCGTTCATGGAAAAGTACGTCATCGACCACCAATACGGCGGATTCATGTGCGATATCGACGAAAACGGGAATCGCCTGAGCGCGAGGAAAGAGACGTGGTTCGAAGGCCGGGGAATTTGGGTTTATTCTTTTCTCTACCGAAATTTTGGCAAACACCCGGAGCACCTCGAGGTCGCGAACAAATCACTCCAGTTCATTCTGAAATCGAAGCCTCAGGACACAGACGCGTTGTGGCCCGAGCGATTTTCTCGAGAGGGAGAACCGCTTACTCCTCCCGCCACCTCCATTTATGGAGACCTTTTTATTGCCGAAGGTCTCGCCGAGTATTCTCGGGCCAGCGGAGAAGAGAAGTACTGGGCTATAGCAAAACAGATCATACTAAAGTGCGTACGAATCTACGACTCCCCGGGCTACGAACCGAACATCGTCGCCAGCTACATGGCCCCCAAGGCTTTGCCCTTTCCCGGCGCCAGGATCCAAGGCGTTTCCATGGTGCTCGTTCGAATTATCAGCCAGATGCTCGAAGTAAGAGAGGATGACGAACTGCTGGGGGTTGTCTCTCACTGCGTGGATGCCGTGTTGAACCACCATTACAACCCGGAATTTTCCCTCAATAACGAATTTCTCAACCATGACTTCTCCCGCCCCGACAATGAATTGGCGCAGTTCGTTTACACCGGCCATGCCATCGAGACGCTTTGGATTTTGCTCTTTGAAGCTGCACGGCTCGAAGACACGAAGCTCTTCCAGACCTGCGCAGAACGCTTCGAGAGACACGTCGAGGTCGCATGGGATGACGTATACGGAGGGGTCTTCCGCAGTCTGAACAGTGTGGAGCAGAATCTTTGGACGCTGGATAAGGTCTTGTGGGCGCAGGAAGAAGTTCTTATCGGATCGCTCTTCCTTTACGAACTGACGGGCAATGCGTGGGCAGGTGATATGTTCGGGAAAATGTTTAAATACGTGCACGAAAAATACCCACGCAAACAGCACGGTTCGCCGCTGTGGAAGTCTGCGGCGGACAGAAAAGTAGCCCCCCAGTCGCATTTCACGTCAGAAGCGCGTTCCACCCTGCATTTGGGCGCGCTGGAACACTACCATCACCCACGGCACCTCATGCTTAATCTGATGTGCATTGAGCGTATGATCCGCGCAAGCGAGGGGACTACGGGCCCCTCTGGCGGGTTATCGTGGCACTGAACTTCAGGTTGGCCCGGCGAACGCTGACCTAAAGGTCGGCGCTACAAGCGTCTTCGCTTTTCCGGTTGGTTGTACATGCGACTATCGCCTCTGGATATTTTGATTGTTGCCGCTTACATGGGAATGATCGCCTACATTGCCTGGCGATCTCGCAAGTTCGCCGGCAAGAGCCTGGAGAACTACTTTCTGGGCGGACGTAATATGCGCGGGTGGATGGCGGGAATTTCCTATGCGGCTTCGATGATGAGCGCCGACTCCGCCGTGGGCTACGGCGGAATGGCGGTGGTTACCGGTCTGTTTGTTTGCTGGTTCTACCTTGCACGGTTCGGCCTCGCCTTCTTTATTGGCGCCGTGCTTTTCGCTGTCTACTGGAAACGCTTGAACACCTTTACCACCCTGGAGTTCTACGAGTTGCGATTCAGCGGCAGGCCCGCCAACCTGATGCGTTCCTGGCTGGCCATTCGGAGCTCGTTGATTGCCATGGTTGCCTGGACGGCGATCGCGCTGCTTGCCTCCGCTAAGATCGTCGGGCCGGTACTCGGCCTGAGCAAGACCCAGACTCTCCTGCTGGTCCTTCCCGTCACGATTGCCTATCTCTACGTATCAGGATATCTGGGTGTTGTACTCAGCAATCTGATTCAGGTGGTCGTTATCGTCGTTGGAACGCTGGTGCTCGCCCTGAAGGTCTTGTGGGCGGTGGGCGGGCCGCACAAACTCGGGCTCTCGCTCACCTCGCAGTTTGGAAAGGAAGTTCTTGCCAACCTGCCTCCGGCCCACCACGCTTATCTCCCCTTCATGGCCGCGCTGGCATGGCTTTTGGGCACCAGCATTGGCTATGGCGGCGATGCGGCGCCGATGAGCGGGGCAGTGGAAGGTCAACGTATCCTCTCCACGCGTTCTCCTCGAGAAGCCTGTCAAATGTACCTGGTCGCAACGGTCAGCTTGTTCACTATGGTCTGGCTGGTTAGCGTACCCTGCCTTGGCGCGGTCATCCTCTGGCCCCAACTTCGCAGCGGCCAGGTGGATCGCGAGCTTGCTTACGGAATGTTGATGGTCCGGTTCCTGGGTCCAGGATTATTGGGATTGGTCTTTGTGGCCATGCTGGCGGGGATCATGGCAGTGGTCGGCGATAATCTGAATTTCGGGTCGCAGATCTTAATGAATGATATTTACAAGCGGCATTTTGTGCGGCACGCGTCAGAAAAACACTATTTGCTGGTTGGGCGAGTCTGCATCTTCATCATTTTGGGCCTAGCTCTCTTGGTCGTCTACCGGGTGCATTTTCTTTTTGACGTGGCCATCTTCATGGTGGGTTTGGCCACCGCAGAGATGTCTGGAAATTGGGCCCAGTGGTGGTGGTGGAGATTCAACGGCTGGGGAAGAGTAGCCGCTTCCTTCGGTGGCGGAGCGATCTACGTGGGGATGGTGCTCTTCTTCCCACAAATGAAATGGTGGACCAGGATGTACCTGATCATGCTGATCAGCACTCTGCTTTGGGTGATCACTACCTTGCTCACCTCGCCCGAACCAAGATTGCTGTTGGAGACCTTTCACGCGCGAGCCCGGCCGATGGGATGGTGGGGGCCATTTCGTTCCCAGGATGCCACTCCGGCTACGGACGGCGGCCGTGGCGCAACCGAAGTCTTCGGCTCAAAGAAAATCGGCAAAGGCCTCCTCATCGCCGCTTTTGGCGCTATTTCAGTGATGTGTTACATCGTTGGGATATCGAACCTCTATGTTGGACGGTTCCTGTTAGGCGCAGTTCAGATGGTAGCGATGATCATTCTAGGGTTCCTTTTCTGGCGTCTTTTCTCAGCTTATGTCGTAACCCTTACGTCTCCTGACGAAGCGGGAGGCATCACTCCGGCAGAAGAAACAAGCCTGCGGGAACAATTGGGTCTGCACAAGCTTTTGATGTTTGGCTTGGCAGTGCTTACCTCAGTACTGCTGGCTGATTTTCTGTTCTTTAGCGTAGGGTCCGGGCGATGGCTCATCTTGTGCGCGGCGCTGCTGGCAGGGGGTCTGGTATGGAAATTGCGCCGATAGGTCAGCCCCCAATCGCTTCGGCGAAACTGCGCGGTAACAGAGCAGCATAGCCACAGCGGTCGGCGCTGTTGCCGTGGGCGCTTCCGCGATCGCCGTGTTGGCCATTGGGCGGCTGGCCATTCGGCGGATCATCGTGGAAGAGGCCAAATTCAAGTCACTCGAAATTCAGGATCTGACGGTGACACGCCTTCGGGCGAATGAGGTCATCGTCAGCAAGGCGCTTCGTCTGCCGGGACAAGGCCTTCATCCCGGAAGCGCTTAAGAGATTTGCCGACGAGTTATGCATAAGCGGTAAGGAAACGGCAGTATGGTCCCTAAAACGGAATCGAAGTCACAAGCGGGCCTGTCCGATTACCTGGCGGCAGAGCGTACCCTGCTGGCCTGGATTCGCACCGGCTTGGCACTGATGGGTTTCGGATTTGTGGTGGCTCGTTTCGGGCTCTTCCTGCAGCAAATCCAGGCCATCCACAATTCGCCGGAAGCGCAATCTTACGGATTATCGCTCTGGTTCGGCACCGCGCTGATCGCGGCGGGGGTCGTCGTCAATCTCTTTGCCGGGTGGCACCACGTCCGTTTGGTACGGCAACTGCATCGGGGGGACACGACACATTCCCATCTGTCTACCGTGGCTGTAGTGATTGCGTTCTTTCTGGCGCTGGTCGGGCTTGTCATGGTGATCTACCTGATTTCGGTCCGAAGTTCGACCGGCTCCAAATCTCAAACTCCGAAGGAGGTATCGATGACGCCCAATAGCGACAACGGAATCGTGAACGTTCCCAGCCACCAGTCGGTGGATCAAACCCTAGAGAAGCTTCAAGCGATGCTGCGGGCGAAAGGTGTGGCCGTGTTTGCGCTGATCGATCACAGCGGTGAGGCGGCAAAGATCGGAATGAAGATGCCGCCTACGAAGGTGCTGATCTTTGGAAACCCCAAAGCGGGGACTCCTCTGATGGTGGCAGCGCCCAGCCTTTCCATCGATCTTCCTCTCAGAATCCTGGTCTGGGAAGATAACCAAGGCAAAGTCTGGATTTCCTACAACACTCCCGAATACCTGCAAAAACGGCATGGCGTGCCGCGGGAACTAATGCAAAACATTGCCGTGGTGGAAACGCTGGCAGCGAAGGCCGGCGAATAACTAGCGTACAAAGGGCAGGATCTTTCAATGCGCTCGCTTAATGAATGGGACTCTGCGGCCCTTAGTGCGAGGTATTCGTGCGCGGGCATTGATAATAGAGGAATTATTCAATGCAAAAACCGCAGAGTTTGAAAGGCACGAACTCTGCGCTACCCGCAACCCAGGTGGACCCGACGGTGGCCCTCCGTTGTGAATAGCAAATTCCGAACCAAGCACCTTCACCTATAATTCTTCCTTCCTTCATATGGCCTTCAACTAATCCTTTTAGACTCTCGCTTGAGGTAGCCGTGTCGTTCGAGAACAGCGAACTGGGAGCGGCATCGCGAAAGCCCTTCCAGGGGAAGGTCTCACATGCATACCGAGTCGAGCCGCCAGGGGCCCGTCCTGAAACTCAGCTTCCGATGGGAGTCCACAACTCAATCGAAGTTGTTGCCCGTTGTCAGCGGGGCGCTGGAGCGTGTTCTCCTTTTCGATCAGCTCAGTGCTCTTTACGAGCGGGCTCTTAACCTTGAAGACAGCCGGGCCTTCCATGAAAAACTCCTGCAGGAGCTTGGAGTTCATTACGAGGTATCGCCAAGCGACTTGGCTCGCATCCCAAAGGATGGCCCTGTGGTAGTCACCGCCAATCATCCCTTCGGAGCTGTCGAGGGGATCATCCTGGCCGCGGTCCTCCGCTCGGTGCGGCCCGACGTGAAAGTGATGGCGAACTTCCTCTTAGGGGGTATTCCGGAACTGCGGGACCTTTTCATACTGGTGGACCCCTTCGCGCGCCAAACCTCCACGTATGCAAACGTGAGAGGCCTGCGGGAAGCGCTGACTTGGCTGAAGCAGGGCGGCATGCTGGCCGCGTTCCCGGCGGGAGAGGTTTCGCACATTGATTTTCCGTCCCGTACCGTGACCGATCCTGAGTGGAACGATTCGATTGCGCGGATCATCCGTGCCACAGGCGCCGGTGCTTTACCGGTCCATTTCAGCGGCGCGAACGGAATTGCCTTCCAGATATTGGGGCTTGTTCACCCGCGCCTGCGGACCGCACTACTCCCGCACGAGTTTCTAAATAAACGTGACAAGACCATTGGTCTGAGAATTGGAAGCCCCATAGCCTTTGATCGACTGGCAGCATTTAAGCCCGGCCGCGAGTTGATCCAGTACCTTCGCCACCGGACTTATGCCCTGGCAACAGACAACGCGCCGGACAACGAATCGCTTCAGCGCCTGTGGCCGCACAGACTACGGAAGGCCACCCAGGCGCCGATTGCCCCGGCAATTCCCGGCCCGATGCTGAGCGAGGAGATCCAAAGCCTGCCGTCTGAGCAGCGACTCGTGGCAGGTGGCGAATTGGCGGCCTATTATGCGCGAGCCGGCCAGATCCCGCTGACCTTACAGGAAATTGGGAGATTGAGGGAGAGCACATTCCGCGCGGTAGGCGAAGGCACTGGAAAATCACGCGACTTGGATGAATTCGACTCCAGCTATATTCACTTTTTCTTGTGGAATCCTACCGCCGCTGAACTGGTGGGCGCCTACCGGCTGGGTCCCACCGACGAGATTATGCCTGCCTCCGGCTTCGAAGGGCTTTACACCAGCACTTTGTTCGAGTTCGCTCCCGGCTTCCAGGACCAAATCTCCTGCGCGCTCGAGATGGGAAGATCCTTCGTCCGCCCTGAATACCAACGCAGCCTGGGAGCGCTTCCCTTGCTGTGGAGAGGTATCGCCAACTTCGTTGCTAAGAATCCCAGGTACCG
>JBEKLY010000227.1:0-13124 GCA_050010015.1 Terriglobia bacterium | reverse complement strand
ACAGGGGCCTCTCCGTCGGCGGATGCACCAACTCATTCCCACAACCTTCGGGCAATGACCAAAATCGCCAGAAAACTCAATCACAATTCTGTGGCAACCCGATTAGAACAAATTTACCGTGGGCGCACCCCAATCCGTCGATAACCGCCCTGCCGTTGGGGGGAAGGCTTGCCGTCCCCGCTGTTCTGCTGACGCCGACGAGGGCAAGCCCTACGCTTGCACCGCCCGGATCCAGCCGCGTGCGGCGAAGAGGCAAACCTAAAACACTGAATTAAAGCCGGAAAAATAGTCAAAACCGCCCAAATCTGCGGTATTGCAGTCCGTTTTGGGGATATTATGATTCCAGTGACATGAAGGGCCAAGTACCGCAAAGGTGAGAACGATGTCCTGGTTTGAGTGGCTGATCATCGGGTCAATTGCCCTGCTGGCCGGAGCCGCGATCGGGGCCTGGAGACAATCGGGAGGTCACTACTGGAGTAAGCACGTTCTCAGCGGGCGCAAAAGGAGTGACAGGAAAGCTCCCGTTGTGCCTAAGGCGACGGTGGTGACTCGACAGCCGCTCGCCCAGCGGTATGGCACGCAAGAATCTGCCCCCCCGCTGGCGGGCGTGATCACCCGATTCCGTTTCCTGGAGTCGCTTGAGCGTGAATGGCGGAGATCATCCTACACCGGCATCCATTTCTGCCTGGCGATGTTGGATCTCGACAGGTTCAAACAGCTCAATGACCGCCGGGGCCGGGCGGAATGCGACAAAGTACTGACGGCGGTCGCCGCCCTGCTCAGCGCCCGATCAAGGGAGTCCAATATCGTGGCGCGGTACGGAGGCGACGAGTTCGCGATCCTGTTGCCGGGGGCCAGCACGCTGCAGGCGGAGATTTTGGCGGAGAGGCTGCGGACGGCATTTGAAGCGGATAATTTCTTGCGGTTGCATGAGGTGATGGTAAGTATCGGCATCGCAGCTTTCCCCGACCACGGAGGAACGGCCGAAGAGATGCTCAAGGTGGCGGATTCTGGTGTGCGCCTGGCAAGATAATGCGGAGGGAATTGCGTGAAGGTGGCTTGGCTGAGCCCTGAGCCGGAAGAGGCGGAACGAGACAAGCGGCTGCTCGAATCGTGTCTCGAAGCGGCGGAGAAGGGGATCTTGCACGCCCCGACGGCGGTTAGTAAAGGCGCAGCGGCAACCGCCCCTCACGAGGGAACGGGCGACTCGCCAGCTTCTGGGAGGAGGCCCGAGACCGCAGCTTCAGCCGCCGCTCAAGGCGGGGCAAAAACGTATTCCCTTCTGAGCACCCTCACTGCCCTCGCTTTCGCTGTGCAAGCAAGAGGGCCGCACATGAAAGACCATGCTCAGGTGGTCTCAAGGCTCGCGGCGCAGATGGCCTTTAAGGCGGGGTTGCCGGACGCGGAGGTCGAGGAGATTCGGCTGGCGGGCCTGGTTCACGATATCGGGAAGATTCATGTGCCGGAATATGTGCTCAAGAAACCCACCCTGCTCACGACGCAGGAATTCGAGGTCATGAAGAGCCATGCGGCCTGGGGCGCCAAGATGGTGGAGTTCTTACCGGCGAAAGGCATTGAGCGCATCGTGCTTCACCATCACGAGCGCTACGATGGCAAGGGTTATCCGGCCGGGCTGGCCGGAGATCAGATTCCGCTGGGAGCACGAATGGTGGCGGTGGCGGAGTCTTTCCACAATATGGTTGCCGACCTGCGCTACAAAAGCGCCCGCACTTTCGAAGATGCACTCGTCGAGTTGCGCCGCTGCTCCGGGACGCAGTTCGATCCGCAGGTCGTTTCGACCTTCCTCGAATGGGTCGAAACGCAGGTGGATTCCACCTCAAGCGGTCCGTACTGAACCGCCTCGATTAGCGTAGTGAGTCACCCACGCTCTTACTTAATCCGAATTCCGTTGTTGAATTTAGGGCTGCCAGGCCAACTCGTTGAATTTGAATTGCCTGCCTTGAAAACCTCGAGAACGGAACGGGTGTTTGGATTCTTCGGAAGTAACCCCTCACCCGTCCCGCACCGGCTGATGACAACGCCGGCTGCGGGCCACCCTCTCCCCAAAGAGAGGGACGTCCGCGATAATTGTTTCAGTCCTCATCCCTTGGGGAGAGGGTGGCGAGAGTAGCGAGCCGGGTGAGGGGTCTCTTCACACAGAGCCTCGCAACTTCGGGAGTCGGACGCAGTTCCCCAGGCAGCGAGTCGTGAGCTATCGGGGCTCCGGAACGACCTGCACATTCCGCGGGCGGTCTATGGCTGCGGAGGACGCCTCAGTCGGTTCTTCTACGATTTCCACTGCAAGTGCGGTTACTCGCAGGACTCTGTACTTGCCGGCGAACAACTCGCCCTCGTGCACAAGAAACACCTGATCCTGGAATGCGACGATCGCCTCTTTCTCTCCCCCTGCCTTTTCCACGTATCCAATAGGAGTGACCGAGGAGCGATTAGCACCCAAATCCGGCGCGGCCGCGGCAAATGCCGGAGCGTTGGCAGGCTGGAGGTTTTCAGGTGGTGCGGGGCGGACTTGAGTTCCCGCATAATCAGCCAGCGGCTCCGCTTGGAGCGACGCTTCGGATTGCGATTGCGCATTGTCCGCGGGAGGAGCCTGCGGTTGCTGGAGCTCGGCGACATCGGTCCCATTGTCCGTGGCGGGCGCTCCCGCATCAGGCGCCGAAGCGGCCAGGGAAGGCTGATCGCCCTCAGGAACGGCAGCCTCCGGCGGATTGGATGGCGGCGCCGCCAGGGCCATTTCCAGTTCGGCCGGGGAAGGAGCCGGAAGGTGGAAGCTCTTCATAAACTCCTTGGTCTCCTCAATCAGACCCACGTGTTGCCCCTCGGCAACAATGGCCTCGACCTTTCCATCCGCTCTCTCTACGTAGCCCAAATCCGCCGCCCGTGGCGGCGCTGGTGAGTTGATGCCCGAGGCTGAAATGGGGCCCGGTTCCCCGCTGGCTGTACGCGCACCCTGCGCGGCCCGGTATTTCGCTTTGGCCCACTCCCCGTATGGGGCAGAGGCCTCATCTGGCTTGGCGTGAGCCGCGTGTGACGGGTTGGGATGTTCGGTTGCCTTGCCTGTCGCTTGTGCAGTTTCAGCGCTGACCTGGAAATTCACTTTGGTATATCCCACGGCGGGTTCGGCCGCCCCAATTCCCCTGATTTCCACGGCTGCTTGCTCTGGCGCGGGGCCGGAATGCTGCGCAAGCTTCTTGGCCGAGGGCGCGTTGTTCGCATCCTTCCCGAGCCCCCCCAGCACAACTCGCACCTTGCTCATTCGATCGATTTCATCTTCCCTTTGCGTCGCCTTACCCCATTCAATATAGATTGCCGAAGGGTAACGGGCCAGATTAGCGGCGGCCTCCCGGTTGGTCCTGCCATCCGCAGATGCCGCTGTCGGCGCTGAAGGCGACGGTAGTTCACTCGTGGGCCGAAGGGCGACCAAGTCGTCGTTAGTGAACATTCGAGGTTTTTTCGTAGACTTTGCTTGTTGCGCTTTGAGTTGGCGCACCACGTCACCGAGCGGCACCGAACCCGTTCTCTTCTGGGCCGGCGCTACTGCAGCCCCCAAACCTAGACCCAAGCCGGCCGAAATTACGACCGCGGTTAGACGATTCATGGCTGAAATCTCCCTTACCGGCGAGCTACCGGTCCTCCTAATTTAACTTGATTAGACGCACGGAATCAACGTCAGGTTTGAATCTTCTGGGCCGCAGCATCCCACACGGCGATGCTCTGTTGATAGTAGGAGGCATTAGCCATGTGGCAGGCGATGGCCGTATTGTTTCCAAAGACGCAGTCCTCGATCACCGGCTTGCGGCTGCGCACCGCGTCGAAGAAATTCTGCATATGGATTCCCCACGGGTCATGCCCGGCAGGGTTCTTGTAGATCACGGGTTGTGGTTTCTCCTTGGGCAGTTGGGCGTCGTGGTCGAGGTGCCACTGCTTCTCGTACGCCTCGCGCATGGCTTGCGGATAACCTTGTTGATACCACCCCGGGTCGTGATCCATGCCGTCCTGCGGAGTCAGGGTCAAGGATTCTCCTTCCGGACCGCCATTCACCTCCAACAGGCCGCGCGTGCCGTAGAACTTTGTGCCCTGGTTGAACTCGCAAGTGAGCATGAGTTTGATGATCACCTTGAAGTTCGGGTAGTCGTAGAGCACGTGGTGAACGTCCGGCGCTTCACGCCCGTCTTCCTTGAACACGTAGAGCGCACCGACGGAAAGCGCCCGC
Source organism: Terriglobia bacterium (assembly GCA_050010015.1). GTDB lineage: Bacteria > Acidobacteriota > Terriglobia > UBA7540 > UBA7540 > CAVROP01. The sequence continues at coordinate 8,893 of JBEKLY010000227.1, read as the reverse complement.
TGGGGCGGCGCTGTAACACCCGCGGCGAGGTGCATCCCGGTGAGCAGGTGAACCATCAGGTCTCCCGCCACGCCTGTCCCATAAGCCCGGTAACTTCGCCAGCGCGCAAAACGGATGGGGTCGAACGGAAGCTTCGGCGTGTTCCCGAGCCAAGTGTCCCAATCCAGGTTTTCTGGTGAAAGGCCCGGCGGCGGCATCCAACTTGCCCACGCGCCGTTCGGCGTGTTGCGTCCTGTGGAAGCCTCAATGGTGTGAAGGTCCCCGATGGCTCCCTGTGCAATCAGTTCCTTGGCTTTATTGAATGTCCAAGAGCTGGCGGATTGGGCGCCGATCTCGACGATCCGCTTGTTCTCTTCCGCCGCGCGGATCATTTCGAAGCCCTCACTGACTTCGTGGGACATGGGCTTCTCGGAGTAGACGTCTTTGCCGGCCTTGCAGCAGTCCACAAGAATTTGCTTGTGCCAGTGGTCCGGAGTGGCGTTAATGATGCAATCGATCTCTTTATCTTCCAGCAGGTCTTGGTAGCGGCGCGTGACCTTGATGGGCTTGCCGACGATCTCCCGCGCCAGCGTGTGCCGGCCATCCCACACATCACACGCCGCCACGCACTCCACGCCTTTGTGGAAAATCGCGTTACGCAGTAAGCCCGCCCCTTCCTCGCCAACTCCGATGATGCCGATGCGTATCCTGTCGCTGGGAGCAGCCGCCGTGTTCTGGGCGTAGCCAGTGGGTGGGTCAACCAGAATGGTTTTGGCCGCGAGCGTGGCGCCCGCTGCGCCTCCGGTTCGTCTCATAAAATCACGCCGGGATATGTATTTCGTCATGGGAAAAGCCTCCAGTCAATTATAACGTCGTGAAACATAACTACGTACGTCTGTCATTCTGAGCGGGTAGCGCAGAGGTGGGCGTTTCTTGCCCTCCTCTGCGGTTCTTGGGGCGACGCAGATTCTGATTCCGTCATACCGGGCCGGGGACTATAATTGCGCGCATGTCGCGCCTTCGACGCTTAGTGGTATCGGACCGTTGGTTCTTTATTACTTGCCGGCTATTACCTATGCGACACATTCTCTCGGATACAGAATTTGCTACCTTGGCCGAGGTGATTGACCAGCGGCGGGCAGAACATCGCTTCTTACTGACTGCCTGGGTGTTTCTCCCGGACCACTGGCACGCCATTTTCTATCCCCGGCATCCGCTGACGGTCTCCAGGGTAATGGAGGCCATCAAGGACGGAGCCACGAAGCGCATCAACCGTAGGCGACACGAAGCGGGGATACTGTGGCAGCCTCGCTTTTTTGATCGCGCCCTGCGCACGGTGCGAGAGTACAACGAAAAGGTCGAGTATATCCACCTGAACCCCGTGAGGGCGGGGTTGGCGAGCCGTGCGGACGAGTGGCCGTGGTCGAGCGTGCATGACTACACGGGCAGCCTCGAGCGCCGCGTGGCCACGCCTAGCGGCCTCGAAATCGACCGGGTGTTGCTGCCCGCCGATGAGCACACTCGGATTTGAGACGTCGGTGACCGGCAGCAAAAGCCGCAGAGGAACGCAAACTACGCGTACCTCTGCGCTACCTGGCGCTCGCCTCAATATCAATCAACCGAACCCGCAGCGTTCACCAATTCCTCGATAGCCGGGGCGATAACGTTCATCAATTCATGCGGCGGCTGCGGCGACATCATGGCCACCAGAAGATTCGTGCTCGCCTCGGCTACTTTGCGGTGCCTCGCGACGAGGGCTTTCTGTTTCTCCAACCACGCGGCGCTGGGAGGTTGCTTCGATTCCCACATCGTCAGCGCCTCCAAGCCTGCTTCGGCGAGCTCCTTCAAATCCTGTGAAGCGGGAATAACCTCGTGGAGCATCGCGGAGTCACTGGCGATAGCTTGGAATTGCGAGTCATTGTCGCGCCATCGGACAAGCTGCGAGCGCACTTGGCGGCGCAGTTCTTCCGATTCCCGGCCAGACGCAAGCATCTGGTGCACAGAGGAGCGAAAACTCCAGGCCACCAGGCTCTCTGCCGGAAGCGCATCCACGAAGCGGTGCGTCACGACGGTATTGTCCATTCCCTTCCCGGAAGCCATAGCGGCTTGCAAGCGGGGCTTAAAGCGGGCAAGGTTTTTAAGCGGCTCCACGGTTTCCGCCAGGGTCGAGAGGGGCAGAACGCTGTGGTCGCCCGCCAGCCGTTCGAGCATCAGCGTTTCGTTAGCGTGTTGCCTGAGGCCGAGTCGCTCCAGGTCCGCGTCAAGGGCTGCCATCCGGCGATAGAGGGAATCAGCGTCTTTGACGTTCGCGGGCGACCAAAGGCGCTCGGCAATGGCCGCAACTCGCGGCCAGACCATGACCTCTTCTTTCTCATCCCACACGAACTCGGACCACATACAGGCAATCCCGCCTGCGACCAGCTTGTCTTCTTCCGGGGTCAGGGGCGGGCTGTCGACGGCTACGTTGTCTTCCGACACATAGCCGGCGAAGGGCGTACCCTTCACCAGCTTCAGCGCTTCCGGAGGGAGTCCGTCCGCGCGAGAGTCGAAGGGATCCACGGCGTAGTAAGCGGCTGCCGTGAGGCCGTGGTCGAGATAATAACCGGCGGAGACCAGGGTGGTGTGTCCCTCGGCCGTTGACCGTTCGACCATCTTGGAGCTCCGCCAGGCCTGAATCACGATGTCTTTGGCCAGGTTCGGCCGCAATACCTCATCCCAGCCGATCATGGTCTTGCCGTGTTGGGCGAGAATCTTGCGCACTCGTTCGGTGAAATAACCCTGCAGTTGGTGCTTGTCTTTGAGTCCCCGCTGCTTCATGAACGCTTGAATCCGGGGATTCCGTGACCACTGCGTGCCATTAACCTCGTCGCCGCCGGCTTGGAAATACGGATCGGGAAAGAGCGCGCCGATTTCGCCCAGGAGACGATCCAGGAACCGATAGGTCTCCTCGCGTGTGGGATCGATGGTGGCGTGCGTGTTGTTGCGGTCGGCGCCCAGCGCGTAAGGTCCCGGCAACGCGGCAAGTTGCGGGTAAGCCACCAGCAGGGCTTTCGAGTGTCCCGGCATTTCGATCTCCGGCACGACGCGAATGCCGCGTTCGCGAGCGTAATCCACCAGCTCGTGAATTTCCTTTTGCGTGTAATACTGCCCACCTGAGCCCATCGCCTGAAGGCGCGGGTAGACCTTGCTTTCGAGGCGAAAGCCTTCCGCGTCGCTCAAGTGCAGCTCGAGGACGTTCATCTTAACGAGTTCCATGGCGTCGAGGTTGCGTTTGAGTGTTTCGACAGTCAGAAAATGGCGGGCCACGTCCAGCATCAGCCCGCGCCAGGCAAATCGCGGCTGATCCGTTATTTCCACGGCGGGGGCGCGAACGCCGGCGGAATCGATTTGCACAAGTTGGAGAAACGTCGCCATCCCTCGCAGTACGCCGGTCGGGCCGTGGGCGCGCAGTTCCGCGCCTGCGGTGGCGATTCGCAGTGCATAGGACTCATCCGCCTGGGAAGTGAGAAAATGCGGATCGGCGGCATCGCAGAAAATACGCAGACTGGCCGCCTGCCCCCCACCCACGGGCCCTACAGCGAGCTTCAGGCCGGTCTTGGCGCTTAAATTCCTGGCCAGTCGGGCGGCGGGCGTTCAGAAGCAGGGAGTCGTCGCGGTTGAGCGCGATGCGGAACGATGGGTCAATAACCAGAAAACCTTGACCGGAGCTGATCTCGGAGGGCACGGGCAGAACGTGCACGGGCTCCTCCGCGCTCGCCTGCAGAGCGGCTATGGTCATTGTGCACACAAGCATAAAGGACTTGGTTAACATGAGTCTAATCGTGGACACGTCTGACGCGCCACCAGCCTCCGCGCAACACTATACACCAAGACGCCCAGGTCCTATGGAACCGGATTGTCGACGCCTCGGCTGTGGACACTGTGTTAAGACCTGCTTTTGACTGTCATTCCGAGCCCTTCGCTGTCATCCTGAGCCCTTCGCTTGTCATTCTGAGCGGAGCGAAGAATCTCGCTCTGCCGCTCAGGGTAAACTCCGCGAGGAATCTCGCACTGAGTGTTTTCAACGCACGTCGAGATTCCTCGTCGCCTGCGGCTCGCCCTGAAAATCTCGGCGTTCGGATGGTAGGGGTGGTTCGCGAACCGCCCCTACTCGAAAGTCATGTCATTCCCGCGAAAGCGGGAATCCATCTTCCTCCCGACCCACAATGGGCCCCCGCTTTCGCGCGGGCGACGTCGCAGGTGATTTTCATTCGCTCGGGTGGGCCCCAGGCCCATGGCCGCTCAAAAAGACATTCTCCCTCTCGCGGAGGGAGTGGCGTGGTACCAAGACTTCGGTGCTATTGGACGGTACCATGGGGCTCTTTATACTGGCTCCGTCATTGGCCCGGTCAGGCCTTGAGCCGGGCAATACAGTTCCGGGTGTATGTGAGTTTCCTGAGAGAGTGGCAGCCTGACTGAGGAAAGAATGTTCCTCGCTGGACTAATTCTAGTCGTATCGACGGCGCTGTCTGCCTTCTATTTATTCGTCACTGTCCAGCGTATACTGCGTACTTCTATCCGCCGGAAGTAATTTCACTTCACTATCCAATGCCGTAACATCGTGTTGGCGATGTCGCGCCGACCTGCAGTCCGGCAAATGCCCCGCGATCTTGGCCGGGGCCTCACCTAATCATAAGTTTCGTTGGGCCGATGGGAGAAGAAGTGGACAATCGACACGGGTAGGAAGCCCAAATCGGAAATTTCGGGCAGGTACCCTTGTACCATAGACGTGGGCGTGGGACCGTCGTAATCTGCTCAGCGGGGCGTTAGTGTGCCTGAATCATCGCAAATGACGCTAGGCACCAAGAAGTCGGACCGCTCATTGAGGTACTCGCCTTCGACCCGGATAAACCCGGGCTCTCCTACTTACTCAACTTCCCGTGAGCGGCGGATGGCAGGCCAACAACCGTGACGAGCGGAGTGAGAGCGGTGATTTCATTCCCGCACGCTTCCGGTCTCCCCACGACTTGGATTGAAGTGGGCAAGGAAGAGAACCGTCCTTTCCAGCGCCCGACGCCTTGCGCTGGTGGTTCGCGTAGGGGCGTGCCGAACAATCTCAAGAGGTTCACTGCCGAACTAGCCTGCTGCCTCGCCATAACCCTTCTCAATAGTCTCAGCATATTGGCTTCCCCCGCAGCGACACCGGGCGCGGGCCTACCGCCCTTGACGACTGTCAAGCAAATCCTGCAACTGAGCCGATCGGAGGCTGTTAAGAATTACCCCATCCGGCTCCGCGCCGTAGTGACTTACTACTATGGCGGAGCGCCGCCAGACCTTTTCCTGCACGACTCCTCGGGAGGGGTATGGGTGGACCTTCCCGGGGGTATGCCGGCGCTCGACCCCGGCGACGTCATTGAGATGGAGGGGGTAAGCGAGCAGCCTGACTTTGCCCCTCAGATTGGCCAGCCACGCTGGCGCGTGGTGGGGAGCAGCGCTCTGCCGGCGGCGCCCAGTGTAGCCTATGGCCGGATGGCCTCAACTCACGAGGACGGGCAATGGGTCGAGGTTCAGGGAATTGTCCGGACAGCCGGCATCGACCCGGAGTCTGAGAACCTGTTTCTCGATATCGGCATGGAAGGGGGACTGATTACGGCCCAGATCCCCAATTTCAAGCTCGAGGACGCGCAGCGCCTGATTGACTCCGAGGTTCTCCTCCGTGGCAACTGTGGAGCCGTTCGGAACGCCCTGAATCAGCAGATCGGCCTGATGCTTTATGTGCCTAGCCTTGCCCAGGTCCGGGCTCTCGGGCCTGCTCCCCCGGAGGCTTTTTCGCTGCCGCTGCGTCCGCTTGCGGAATTGCAGCAATTCGCCCTCGATCAGCCAACCGGCCATCGCGTTCATGTGCGGGGTGTTGTAGCCTTTCACGAGCCGGACGGTACGACGTACCTGGCCGATCCCACGGGCGGATTCAGCATTCAAAGCAAAGAGCAGAAACCCCTCAATCCCGGTGACCGGATCGATGTGCTGGGCTTCCTCGGCGTGGTGGATCGCCATCCCGTGCTGGAAGACTCTATCTTCCAGGTGACGAGCACGGGACGCGCGCCCGACCCGGTCACGATTTCGCCGCCGCAGGCGCTTCAGGGCCAGTTTGACTCGGAGCTGGTGAAGATGCAGGGAGTCGTGGGACAGATTGCTCTAACCCCGAATGAAACGGTTCTGGTTCTGCGCCAGGGGACGACCATGTTTACGGCCGTTTCAAAAACCCTGGCTCCGTCGGCGGAATTGGAGTCGCTCGGTGAGGGCACGCTCCTTCAGGTGACGGGTGTCTGCGTTGTCGACAGCGATTCGAGCGGAGCACCCACATCGTTCATGATTCGTTTTCATGCTCCAGATGGAGTTGCTGTCCTTCGGCGGCCGCCCTGGTGGACCCTCGAACGCGCCCTCGAAGCGCTTGGAAGCACGATGCTGGTTGTCGTGGCCGCCGCCGCGTGGGTGCTGGTTCTGAGACGGCGAGTGAAGCGTCAGACGAACATCATTCGCCAGCGGTACGAGCGTCAGGCTGCCCTGGAGGAGCAGTACGCCGAGGCGCAGCGGCTCGCTCATGTGGGGAGCTGGGAAGAGGAGGTACAAGGCCAGAAGACGACCTGGTCAGAAGAGACCTTTCGGATTCTTGACTATCAAATGGGCGAGGTTTCGCCGAGCCGGGAGGCGTTCATGGCGAGAGTTCACCCGGATGACCGAGAGTTGGTTCGCAAGATTATCGAGGAAGCGCTCGCAGGGAGCTTTTCGGCGAAGGAGTTTCGTGTTCGACGCCCAGGTGGAGAAGAACGCTTCGTGATCACTGCCGTACGGGTGGTCACTGACACCCACGCTCGCCCCATCCGCATCTTTGGCGCGCTTCAGGATATCACCGAGCGCAAGCGGGTAGAGCGGAGCCTCGAGGAGCGTACCGCCTACCTGAACGCTCTGGTGGAAAACAGCCCGGTCGCCATCGTCGTAGTCGATTCGGAAACCCGAGTGCAGATGTGCAATCCGGCCTTCGAGGGCCTGTTTCAATACCGGCGCGAAGAAATTGTCGGTGCTGAGCTGAATCCGCTAATTGCACCGCGAGAGTTGCTCCAGGAAGCGACAGAGATCAGCAGCAAGGTTGAGAAGGAAGGACAACACGCTCATTTCACTACCCGGCGTCGCCGCAAAGACGGGTCGCTCGTCGATGTCGAACTCTATGGAGTCCCGCTCAAAGTGGCGGGGAAGCTGGTTGGGGTTTATGGCCTTTACCTGGATATCACGGACAGGAAAAAAGCGGAAGCGGAATTGCACAAAGCCAAAGAGGCTGCTGAAGCTGCCAACCGCGCCAAAAGCGAGTTTCTGGCCAACATGAGCCACGAGATCCGGACGCCCATGAATGGAGTGCCCGTGGCAACGCAACTTGCGCTGGATACCGACTTGAACCCTGAGCAGCGCGAGTATCTGGGTATGACTAAAACGTCGGCGGAGACCCTGCTGAGTATCCTTGACGACATTCTGGACTATTCCAAGATCGAAGCGGGCAAGCTCGATCTCGATCCCATCTCCTTCCGATTGCGTGAAAGCTTGGCGCTCGCTACGAAACCACTGGCGCTGCGCGCCCAACAGAAGAATCTGGAATTCACCTGCGACGTGCACTCTGACGTGCCGGACGAGATCATCGCTGACCCCACCAGACTCCGGCAAGTGGTTATCAACCTGGTTAGCAATGCTGTCAAGTTTACCGATCACGGCAAGGTGGGGCTTGAAGTTGCCGTGGATGCCCGGGATGGGGATCGACTGCAATTACATTTCGTGGTAAGCGACACGGGAATCGGAATTCCGAAGGACAAACAGGAGATTATCTTTGGGGCCTTCTCGCAAGCCGACGGCTCAACCGTGCGGCGATTTGGAGGGACGGGCCTCGGGCTGACGATTTCGCTTCGTCTGGTGAAGCTGATGGGAGGACAAATCTGGGTGGAGAGCCAGCCCGGGCAAGGCAGCCGTTTTCACTTCACCGCTCAGGCGCGCGCGGCCAGTGATGCCATCCTTGTCGACTGCGCCCAGGGCGCTGACTTGATCTCAAGCCACTCTCTCCCCGATGGTCAACGGAAGCTCCGCATCCTATTGGCTGAGGATAACGCGGTTAACCAGACGTTGGCGGCGCGATTGATGGAGAAGAGGGGGCACGTCGTAACGGTCGTCAACAACGGGCGGGAGGCACTGGCGGCTTTGGAGAAGAAAACCTTCGACCTTGTCCTGATGGACATTCAAATGCCGGAGATGGACGGATTCGAAGCGACGGCAGAGATCCGCAATAAGGAAACAGGCACCGGCAAGCACCTACCCATTATCGCGATGACCGCGCATAGCATGACCGGCGACCGCGAGCGCTGCCTTGCCGCCGGCATGGACAGTTACGTTTCCAAGCCGATTCGGTCCAAAGAGCTGTTCCAACAGATTTACGCTTGCACCCAGCTCCTGGGGCCGGCGCAGGCCTCGGGCGTCCTGATTAAAGAGACGAGTTCCGGCCTTCCCGTGGAGGTGAGCGGAGCCGATCCGAGGTGAGTCAAGAATACCTGCAACTCACAGCCCCAAGGGGCGACCTACGGAATGCGCGGCTATCACGCCCCTACAGGGCTTGAGGCCGGAAATGAATTATCCTCTTACCGCTTCCACCCAGGCCGCTGGCCCATAAGCGCTAACTTAACACCCCGAGGGGTGGTAATGTCGGTCCGATTGAGCGCTTGTGCAGGCCCGGAGGGCCGACAGAGAGTAGCCCACGGCGTAAGCCGTGGGATCGAGGGGCCTTCTGACTATCTCAGCCCCGGAGGGGCGGCAGAGGCTCCCACACCCGGTCTGTCGCCCCTTCCGGGGCTGTGAATTTGAACGCCGCATCCGGTCCCACGGCTCACGCCGTGGGCTAGTT
>JBEKLY010000226.1:0-13133 GCA_050010015.1 Terriglobia bacterium | reverse complement strand
CTTGTAACCCTGCTGCTCGAGAGTGCGCAGAATCTCTTCCCGCCCGTCGCGAGCCAGAATCGCAGGAAAGAAACCGCGATTGCCAACGATGACGCCTAAAGTTGTTGCCATGGGAAACCTCCTGAACACGGTCTTTTAGAGTCGAAATTCTAGCAGGAATCTGGAATGGTGAATAGTGAATGGTGAAAAGAACTGTGGGGCTCACTTGCTGGGTCGAGAGTCACGTCATTCCCGCGAAAGCGGGAATCCACCGGGGTGACAATGGACCCCCGCTTTCGCGAGGGCGGCGAAGCTGGCGCTTAATTGTGTTAATAAGCGCAATTATTCTGAGTCATGGAAGGGCGGGGCTTTAGCACCGCCGGTAGGCAGAGCACGGTTGAAGGGGCCTTTAGGCCCTGAAGAAAGCGGCTTCAGAGGCTAAAGAGTCTGTGTGAAAACCTCCCTTGGAGTGTCATTCCGAGCGGAGCGAGGAATCTCGCTCTGAGTATTTTCAAGGCACTGCGAGATTCCTCGTCGCTTCGGCTCCTCGGAATGACACGCTAAGGGAGTTCTCGCACAGGCTCAAAAGCCCCGCCCTTCCGAGGGCGACTCGGAATTGGGCTCGTTGCACCGACCGAGCACTGATCTCCTCACGATCCCGGCCGGAACCCGGACTCACCGAATTGCCAAAGCAGAAAACTCATCTCATCGGCCAGTTCGACTTGGCGCTGTGTCTTGGTCGAACCGAAGCCATGGCCAGCTTCGTAATCGACGCGCAGCAGAATCGGCTTGCCGCTCGAAGTGGCTGCCTCGAGGCGAGCCGCCATCTTCCCTGGCTCCCACGAAACGACACGGGGATCGCTAAAACCGGTAGTGAGCATGACGGCAGGATAAGCCGTACCATCCTTCACGTGATGGTAGGCGCTCATGGCATAGAGACCCTTGAAGCCGATTTCTGTCTTGACCGTACCGAATTCGGGGATGTTGGGTGGCCCGTTGGGAGTGAATTCAAAGCGCACTGCGTCTGACAAGGGCACGGCATCGATCATTGCCGCGAACAGGTCCGGGCGCTCCGTAAGGGAGCGGCCGATGGTGATGCCGCCCGCGCTTCCACCCAACCCGCCAAGGTGCGCCGAATCGGTATACTTGTGCTCGATCAAGTATTCCCCGCAAGCGATAAAATCCTTCCAAGTGTTAGGCTTGGTTAGTCCCTTGCCCGCAAGGTGCCAATCTTCGCCGTACTCGCCTCCGCCCCTCACATGGGCGACTGCAAAAACACCGCCCAAGTTGTACCACGCCAGAAACCTCGGGTCAAAGAAGGGATCCTCGGTGATGCCGTAGGCGCCGTATCCTTCGAGCAAAGTGGGACTCGAGCCGTCGAGCTTCAGGCCTTTCTTGTAAACGATGGAGAGCGGAATCAGGGTTCCGTCGTAGCTTTTGGCTTTGACCTCGACGGATTCCAGGTCCTTGGGATCGTCGTAGGGGCCGATGGGCTGAAGCTTCGTGTCCGTGACCTCGTGGGATTCGGGATCGTAGGCGTAGATCTTGTTCACCTTCGTCCACGAAGCCATTTCGAGAAGTGTCCCGGTCACCCGCTGGTCGGTAGCGGACAAGCTCACGGAGCCGTCGAACGGCAGGCGAACAGGCTCAGGCTTCGATCCGTACGGCACGCGCAGCAGGCGCCCGATGCCGCCGTCAAGTTCTTGCACGTAGAGGGCGTCGCGAGCCGCAGCGATATTGCGGATAACCGCTTCGCCAGCCGGCACGATCACTTCCGCTCCGGCCGCGTCGGGGTTCGACAGGCTTGTGTGGAGCACCTTGAATCGTGGCGCGCCTTTGTGCGACTGCAGATAGAGGTCGTCGCCATGAACATCGAACCCGGTCACATCGTCGTCAACGTCGCAGACCTTTTTCCAGGGAATGCCGGGCTTATCGAGCGAAGCCAGCGGCGCCGCATACGCCGTGATTTCATTCTGCACTCCGTGCGCGACTATCCCGAACGCGTAGGATGAACCGGGAATCGCGGCTATAAACGGGATGTCGGACGGGCTCACCTTTAGGGCGGACGAAAGTCCGATGCCGAACACCTCCGGGTCCTGGTCCGGATTGCGCCCCAGCACGTGCAGATAGGTGCGGCTGTTGAGGTAGCGGTCCGTCGGTGCGGCGTTCGGCTCCAACTTTTGCAGCCGGTTGTAGACGAAGGAGCGGCCGTCGGGCAGCCAACTTGGGCTGCCGAACTGGGCTCGATCAATAACGTCGCCTGTTTCTTTTCCGCTGCCGGTATCCAACACGTGAATCACAGCGTCCTCAGAGCCGGCGGGCGAGACGCCGAAGGCGATGTGGCGGCCATCGAAAGAAGGGCCGTAGTAATTGATCGAGTAATGGGGGCCGCCCGACTGCGCGAAGGTTGCGGGATCAACGAGCAACTTCTCTTCTCCACTAAGCCCATCACGCATGTAGATCTTCGGCACGTCTTCGGAAGCCAACCGTTTCTGGTAAAAATAGCGGCCGCCCGGCAGCCGCCGGATGTCTGACACGCGCGCCGGCGCGGACTCGTCGAATTTCTTGATCTCGGCGAGCAGCGCATCGCGTCCCGGAATTCGCGACAACACGCCGCGCGTATAGTCGTTCTGCGCTTTAAACCAGGCCTCGACTTCGGGATCCTTCATGTTTTCCATGTAGCGGTAGGGATCAGCCACTTTGACCCCGAAATACTCATCCGTTACGGGGCGCACAGGCGCCACCGGCGGAGCTTTGGGCGCAGTGTCGTCAAAAGCCCGTCCAACTATGATCGGAAGTGCTGAGAAGATAAGCGTTAGAGACGCAAGCCCGCTGAGAACGAGCAATCCGCCCCTCCGTACGCTTGAACTGGCTCCGCGCATGATCGATTCACCTCAAGTTTGAAGTACTAGCCCTCTAGACTCTTAATTCTTGCCAGTCCTCCGGGGAAAGTCAAGCGAGGGAACTGCGAATGGTGAATAGTGAATTGTGAATAGTGAAACGTAGATCGTCCCCAGAGAGTCTGCCCTGGGTGTTGATCTACGCCCAGTGTGCCGAGTCAGAAGTTCTTTGAAGAAATCAGCCCGGGGAGCGGGCGGCAGCGTGTAGCCCACGGCGCCAGCCGTGGGTCGTTGGGCCGCACCCTCACCCCCCCCGTCCCCTCTCCCGGCGGGCGGGAGAGGGGTGCCGAAGGCGGGGTGAGGGCCATCCAACCCAGGGCTTAGAACATGTGAAGAAATTCGGAATGGGTCATCCTGAGCGAAGCCAAGGATCTCTGCAGTTGTTCGTCAGTCGTTGAACGATCGGAAACTGCGGAGATCCTTCGCTTCGCTCAGGATGACAGGTGGCTGATTTTTTCACAGCTTCTTACGCCCTGGGCTACTCTTGCCGCCCCTGACGGGGCTCCGAAAAGCGGGCGCACATGAGAAAGAATTTTGATGACGAACTTCTGACTCAGGACACTACCTACGCCGCCGCTTCAAAATTCAACAGTCACCATTCAGAATTGCCCGGCTCGTCACTCGTTACTGCTTTACCGGAACCGATCGAGGATGGGGAAAAAGATCAAACTGAGGGCCACGTTGACCAGAACGGAACTGGCCCGATCGAGTGGCACGAAAGGCGGTGGGGAATCCAGCAAGGCGTGCTGAAGGGCCGTCATACAAAGATCGTGGATTGCGACAAGAGATGCGGTGGCGACACTGCGGGCAAAAAGCGTTTCAAAGTTGAACCGCATGGCAGCGGAGGCAGCCAGATATCCTACCACCGCCTTCGCCATACCGAACATGCCGAGATATCCATGCGACAGCGCGTCCTGCAGAAGTCCCAGAACCGACCCTAAAGCGATACCGAAAATCTGGTTCTGGCGAATCAGAGTGAAATACACCGTGACGAGCAAGGGAAAATCCATCAGTCCCGCCACCGGGATCACAACCGGCAAGACGGTCTGGAGCAACAGCGCAGCCAGCACGCTGACCGCGAGGGTAACGTAATGGACTCGAAAAGCTTCGACTTCTCGCTCGGGAACTACGGGCATGGTCCTTTCAGCCTACCAGATGGACGGAGGGTGTGGGAACTGTCTCCTGAAACTTCGCGACGGGGTCTAATTCTGAGCGGCCGCCGGCCTACCGGCCGTCCAAGGAAATGAAACCCACCTGCGACGTCACTCCCGCGAAAGCGGGGGTCCATTGTTGGTCCGGGACGCAATGGATTCCCGCTTTCGCGGGAATGACGTGAACCTCGAGGAATGACACCGTTAAATGAGGCCGATCACGGACGGCCGTTTGAGGCTTGCTGTTGTGTTGAATTGGGCTTCTGAACCACCAGCACGGTTTCGAGGCGGCTCAAATCCACCGCCGGCTTCACCTCGACGTTCTTATAGATACCGCCCGCGCTGGTTTGTACGACGATTCCTACGCGAAGGCCCTTGGGGTAAATCTGGTCGAGTCCTGAAGTCAGAACCGTCTCGCCAAAAGTGACGGGCTCTTCGTTCATGATATAGCGGATCAAACAGAGGTCCTGGCTATCGCCCTTCAGCACGCCCTGCACACGCGTTTTCTCGAGCATGACGCCTACTCCGCTCGAGGGATCGGAGAGCAGCAGCACCTGGGCAGAGCGTGGAAAGACGGCAATCGTCTTGCCGACGACGCCTTCCGGAGTAATCACGGCGAGATCCGACGTCAGGCCGGCATCGACGCCCTTGTCAATAAAAACGGCGTTCGAGTTCTCGCCCGGACTGGAAGCGATCACTTCTGCAGCCACGGTCTGAAAGGGAAGCTGGTTCTTGAATTCCAGCACGGTGCGCAGCCGGCCGGACTCCGCCGCCTGCTCGGAGAGTTGCAGGATTTGCGACTCCGCCGAGGCAAGCTGCACGCGAAGCTGCTGATTCTCCTGTTGAGCGTGCGAGAGGTTTCGATAGGTTCGCCATGCCCCCACGGAGAGATCCGTTATACCGTGCATCGAACGTTGGAACGGATCGACCGCGGCCACGGCCCAGACGCGAATGAGCCGCACGTCATGGTTGCGCGTGATTTGTATGGAAAGAAGCAGAAGTTGTGCAACCAGGACCCCGGCAAGCACCACCGTCGGACGGTGGCGCGCGATGAAAGCCTGCACGTTCGGGCCGTCCCGCGCGGCGGATTGGCCGGCCGCTACCGGTTCCGGGGTGTTGGGATCAAACGTCATTCTATTGCGACTCGCCGCAGAAGATTAAAATCCGTGAGCATTCTGCCCGTCCCCAAGACTACCGAAGCCAAGGGGTCTTCGGCAATGGAAACCGGCAAACCGGTTTCCTCACGAATTCTCTTGTCAAGGTTCTTGAGCAGAGCTCCGCCACCCGTCAGCACAATGCCGCGATCGGAAATATCCGCGGAGAGTTCCGGCGGCGTGCGCTCGAGAGCCACCCGGATGGCGTTCAGGATTGTCGCTACGCACTCGGAGAGTGAGTCTCGAATCTCCGAATCGTCGATGGTAATCGTCTTCGGGATGCCCTCCAGCAGATGGCGTCCCTTGATTTCCATGGTGAGGGGATTCTCGAGCGGATAAGCGGAGCCGACCTCAATCTTGATCTGCTCGGCCGTGCGCTCGCCGATCAACAAGTTATACTTGCGCTTGAGATAAGCTGTCACCGCCTCATCCATCTCGTTTCCAGCCACGCGCACCGAGCGCGCATAGACAATGCCTGAGAGTGAGATCACAGCGATGTCCGTGGTGCCGCCGCCAATATCCACAATCATGCTGCCGGAGGGTTCGGTGATGGGCAGGCCAGCGCCAATCGCCGCCATCATCGCCTGCTCGACCAGGAACACTTCGCTGGCGCGGGCGCGCATGGCGGAGTCCTGCACGGCGCGCTTCTCCACCTGAGTAATCTCCGAAGGCACACCGATGACAATCCGGGGATGCACGAACATCTTGCGGTTGTGCGCCTTCTGGATGAAGTAATTGAGCATCTTCTCAGTAACTTTGAAGTCCGCGATGACGCCGTCTTTGAGGGGGCGGATAGCCACAATGTTTCCAGGCGTGCGCCCCAGCATATCCTTGGCTTCGCGTCCCACCGCCTCGATGTCACCGTTGATCTTGTTGAGAGCGACAATCGAGGGCTCGTTGACCACTATACCCTTGCCGCGCGCGAAGACCAGAGTGTTGGCGGTGCCAAGGTCAATCGCGAGATCGGAGGAGAAAACGCTGAACAACGAACGTACATTCATAGATCAATCTCAAACCGCCTCCTTAGTGTGGGCAATAACTGAAAACCCTAAGGAGATATGAAATGGAGAACAAGACGCAAAAGTGCACTACTCGAGGCCGCGCGCCGCCTTTCGTCTCCGGACTCGTGAATCTCGACTGTTGATCGCGCTCACCTCAGGCTGGACGAGATTCATGGCAGGATGCTCGGCAAGCCTGCCATGATAACGAGGCTGCCATCCCGCAGACTCGACGTCGCCATAAGTCATTTCTAGACAACTTGTTATCTCAACTCCGCGCGACGGAAAATATCCTCCCGCAATTTCGAGCCACCGCTTCCTGAAACGCATCACAGAGCGAAGTGTTTCACGCTGCGTGATTTCGCGCTCGCCAGGTTACAGCTTGCTTATTCTTGTCCAAACCTTACGTAGGGTCAAGGGAATTCAAGGTGAATCCCGGCTGAGAGGGCTACGGCAGCAAGTCCAGCGAGGACTGTGACCGCGCGGGGCAGGAGCAAAGACTAAATGTCCAAACTAGGTCCGAACGTCGGGACCACTCTCTGGAGATATCGGCCGCCTGTCATCCTGAGCGTAGCAAAGGATCTCGGCAGTTTGCTCTGCTTCAGCGACTTACGAAGAACTGCAGAGATCCTTCGCTGCCATGAAAATGACCCCCCTCCTCAGCGGGAGGAGGGGCAGGGGTGGTGGGTGGTATCATCGGCAACGCCCAACCACCCCTAACCCCTCCTTGCCCAGGAGGGGAATCATCTTCATGCCAAGTGGCGAGCCGATGAATCATGAAGTCTGCTCTCAGGATGGCACATTCTGAGTTTCTTTACACGGTCCCCCCGTTGAGAGCATACCGGCAGCCACTTAGCGACCTGGGGGCCACCGCTACTAGAAGCTGTTTCAAGACCGCCCGGCAGACGAAATATTAACGAATGCTACCAGGATCCCGGTCACCGCTTGAGCGCTTAGCCCCGCAGGGGCTCGACATGAGTGGCCGGGGGCAACGCCCCCGGAAACGCCGCCCCTCGCCCCCTGCCCCCTCTCCGCGCCTGCGGGGAGAGGGGTGCCGAAGGCGGGGCGTGGGGCCATCGTCCGGGGGTTTCACCCCCGGCTACTCAATTTGCTCCCCTCGGGGGAGCGCGGCTTCACGCGTGGTCGACGACCCCCGCTGCAACCCGGTATAAGGAGTTTTGAAACAGCCACTAGTAATTCGTGAAGTCGCGACCGCGGGTTGCCCCGATCAGGCACTCTCCACTATAATAGGAAGGTTTAAGCGGAGCACGAGGAGCTTTCATGTTTAGATTCTTGAAGAAAAACAAAGAAGCAGTGAAGAAATACCTGCTGGTCTTCTTTCTGAGCATCGTGTCCATCGGCATGGTTATTACGCTGGCGCCGATTCCTACCGGCGACACCAGCCGCACGGAGACAAACGTATTGGCGTCCATGGACGGGTCCAATATCACCACGACAGACTTGCAGCGAAACATCCAAAGCCGGTTTCGGAATTCCCAGCAGGCGGACCAGGCGAGAATAATCCCTGCTGTCGCGGGCACGCTTCTGGATCAGATGGTCGTGCAGCGGGCGCTGATTGTTCAGAGCAGGAAAATGGGGATCGAAGTGTCAGATAAAGAGCTGGGACAAACACTGCAATCCATCCCCTGGCTGATGCAGGACGGGCAGTTCATTGGCATGGCCAGCTACCAGGACAGGGTTCTCCAGCAGACAGGAATGTCGGTGGTGGATTTTGAAGCAGAGCTCCGCGACAGGCTGTTGGAGGACAAAATCCGCAGCGTGGTGACGGATGGGGCCCAGGTCTCTCCCCAAAACGTGCGCGAGGAATTCCTGCATCGCAACACCAAGGCGAAGATTCAATACGTCCTCTTTGATCCCAGCCAGTACATCAAGGCCGTTCAAGTTACACCGCAAGCCTTAGACGACTTCTTCAAGAAGAGCCAGCAAACCTATAAGTTGCCCGAGCAGCGGAAAGTCCGTTACGTGGTGATCAGTCCCGACGACGTGCGGGCGCGTGTTAAGATGACGGAGCAGGAGGCTCATCAGTACTACACGCAACACCTTTCCGATTACAGGGTCCCCGACCGCGTAAAAGTGGCGCACATTCTTTTCAAGACGACGGGCAAGAACCCCGCCGAAGTTGCGGCCATTCAGAAGAAGGCCGAGGACGTCCTCAAACAGGTTAAGGGTGGGGCGGATTTTGGGGAGTTGGCGAAGAAGGACTCCGACGACAGTTCGGCCGCGAAGGGAGGGGAGTTGGGCTGGATCGTGCGTGGTCAAACCGTAAAGGAATTCGAGGACAAGGCATTCACGATGAAGCCGGGAGAGGTGAGCGACCTTGTCAAGACGGTTTATGGAATCCATATTATCAAACTTGAGGATAAACAGATCGCACACCTGCAGTCCTTTGACGAAGTGAAGGGCACCATCGTCGCCGACCTCGAAAAAGACAGAATCGCCGACGCCCAGGAAAAGTCAGCGAACGGTTTAGTAGCTGAACTCAAGACCAAACCTGACCAATTTGAAGAGTTGGCGCGGAAAGCCGGCCTGCAGCCCCAGATTTCTCCGTTGTTCAAATATGGCCAGGCGGTTGCCGATTTGGGAAGCGGGGACTCGTTTGAGAACCTGGCCTTCCAACTTCACAAAGGCGAAGTCGGGACACCCATCGACGTCCCTAAGGGTCAGGCGTTAATCCAGTTGGCCGACATCGTTCCGGAGCATGTGCCGACTCTCGACGAAGTGCGCGCGCGTGTCGAGGAAGACTATCGCGCGCAGCAATCTAAAACGCTGTCCATAGAAAAAGCGAGGCAGTTTGCGGCCCAGGTGAAGACCGGCGACTTCGCCAAGATCGCGAAGGCTGATGGATTGACAGTTAAAGAGAGCAAAGACTTTACTCAGCAGGATACCATCGAGGGCGTGGGTCCGGGCTCGCAGCTTCCCACAGCCTTTACGCTGAACGAGGGTCAAACCAGCGACGTTGTACCCGCGGGTGGCAGAAGCATGGTGTTCCGCGTCGTTTCGCATAGCGCGCCCGATGAAGCCGACTTCGCCAAACAAAGGGATCAAATCACGGAAGAACTCCTCGACCGCAAGCGGAACCTGGCCTTCGAATTGTTCGAACAGAATCTGAAGGCTCAGCTCGTCCGCTCCGGCGAATTGAAGCTCAATAATCTGGCTCTCCAGCAGTTCATTGCGCAGTATAAGAACCAGTAGGTTTCAGGATTCAGGATTCGGGACTCAGGGCCTCTGAATCCTGAACCCTGGGTCGACGGTTAGCCCGTCTGGTCGACCGGGCCCTGTCCATCAACCCCATAGTGCCCTGTCCCCCATAATCCCTGACAATGTCCCTCGCCCCCTTGGGGGAGAGGGTGGGCCGCGCCCAGCGCTTTCTTCAGCTGGGGCGGGCCGGGTGAGGGGGTTCCTGCCAATCCGCTTACTGTCAACAGCAAACTGGGACAGGAGACCAGAGTCAAAGTCCCCTCTGGCTTGTTCGCGCCCTGACTCCTGAATCCCGAATCCTGAATCCTAGCTTTCCCCTTGCACTTCGACAGGAGGCCGTGTACACTCTTCCTGTAGAAGCAACAGGGGGAATCCATGACCAATAATCGGATCGCTCTTCCGCAAGGCACGCTCGATCTGTTGATCCTCAAGACCCTGGCTCTCGAAGCCCAGCACGGCTGGGCCATTTCCGAGCGCATTCAGCAGATATCCAGCGACGTCCTCCAGGTCCAGCAAGGCTCGCTCTATCCGGCTCTGCACCGGTTGGAGCGGAGCGGCTGGATCAAGGCAAAGTGGGGTGCCTCGGACAATAACCGGCGCGCCAAATACTACGAATTGACGAAGCATGGGCGAAGGCAGCTCGAAGCCGAAGAGAGCGCCTGGCGGAAACTCACCGCCGCCGTGGGCCAAGTGCTGGAAACCGCGTAGGGATTCTCGATCCGTGCGCTTCATCCAAGGTAGCGCTGACCTTTAGGTCAGCACACTGGGAGAGGGAAAGCGTGCCGACCTGAAGGTGGCGCTACATATCGAATGTAGGGGCGGTTCGCGAACAGCCCCTACGCCGGAATTGGAGGAAGCAGTGCTGAGCGACCTACTATTTCGATTGCGGTCTTTGTTCGGGCGCAAGTCAATGGAAACGGAATTGGACACTGAGCTGCGCGCGCACCTCGACCACCAAGTGGAAAAGTACGTCCAATCGGGCCTGCCGATCGAAGAGGCGAAAAGGCGAGCGCGGCTCGAATTCGGCGGCCTCGAACAGGTGAAGGAGGAGTGCCGCGACGCCCGGGGCGTGAACCTCGTCGAGACAACGCTTCAGGACATTCGCTACGGAGCGCGCAAGTTGGCCCGAAGCCCCGGCTTCACAACCGTAGTGGTGGCGACGCTCGCCCTCGGCATCGGCGCCAACGCTCTGATCTTCAGCGTGGTCAACGCGGCTGTTCTGCACCCACTGCCCTTCCGCGACGCCGGACATCTCGTGACCCAGTGGGCCACCAGCCCGACCGTTGGCTATTCAGGCCCCGGATCGCTCACCGATAAGGACTACATGGAGTGGCGGGGCCAGAATCGTGTTTTTAGTGATATTGCCGCCTTTCGGGGCCAGCCCACGAACCTTACTGGCGTGGGTGAGCCCGTTCGGCTTAACGGCGCGACCATCACCGCAAGCCTTCTGCACGTGCTCGACGTCAACCCCGCCCTGGGACGCGCGTTTGCCCCTGAAGAGGAAGCGGCCGGGCACAACCGTGTGGTGTTACTCGGGGACCGGTTGTGGCGCAGCCGCTTTGGGTCTGACCCGGCGGTGTTGGGCAAAGCGATCAGGCTGGACGGAGAGTTCTACGTCGTAATCGGCGTGATGCCGAAGGGCTTCGGTTTTCCCAATGAGGCCGACGTTTGGACTCCTCTCACGCTGAAGAGCGAAGAGCATAACTCCACCTTGCAGATTGTTGCACGGCTCAAACCCGGCGTATCGCTCGAGCGGGCGCGGAGTGACGCAGCGGTAATCGGGAAGCGCCGCCCCGCCCAGCCGGGTGACTGGGAATGGCACACCACGCTCGTCCCGCTTACCCAGGCAGCGGCCGCCGAGGTTCGCACTCCGCTCTTGGTATTGTTCGCTGCTGTGGGCTTGGTGCTGCTCATCGCCTGCGCCAACGTCGCCAACCTCTTCCTGGCCCGCGCCACAACTCGCCAGGGTGAAGTCTCCGTACGCAAAGCGCTGGGCGCAAGTCGAAGCCGCTTAATCCGCCAGATGCTGACCGAAAGCGTAATGGTGGCGGTGATCGGAGGAGGTCTTGGATTGCTCTTGGCCGCTTTAGGGCAGACCTTTGTGGCCAAGGCTGCCTCCCTGCTGCCCCGCAATTGGGGCACGCCCAGCGCCGCTTCCCACATCGCCTCGCCAGGGATCGACTTCTGGGTGCTGGGCTTCACACTCACCGTCTCATTGCTTACTGCAATTCTGTTCGGGCTCACGCCCACTCTCTGGGCGACGCGCGGTGAAATGAACTCGAGCTTGAAAGCCGAGGGCCGGCGTTCAACCACAGGCAGGGCGCATGGATACATGCGGGACGGCATCGTGGTGGCGGAAGTGGCGCTGGCGGTGATTCTGTTAGTCGGCGCCGGACTGCTGATACGCAGTTTCCTGAACTTGATGACCGTCGATCGGGGATTCGACCCTCAAAACGTGCTGACCCTGAATATCAGCCTGCCTGACACTCGTTACCAAAGCGCCCGCTCCATGATCGAATTTGAAGAACAAGCACTCGACCGTCTGAGGCTCGTGCCGGGAGTGAATTCCGCAGGCGGCGTGTTCGGACTTCCGCTTGGCAACGGCGCTATCGGAGGGGATTTCACGGTCGAGGGCGAGCCGCCTCCGGCACCGGGGTCGCAGCCATTCATTGCCACAAAGGCGGTGGTGGCCGGTGATTATTTTCGAGCCATCGGCATTCCACTGCTCCGCGGCCGCCGCTTCGACGCGCACGATTCGGAGGCTGCTCCGCATGTCGTCATTGTCAGCCAGAGCCTGGCGCGCCACTATTGGCCGCTCGATGAGGCACTCGGCAAGCGCTTAAAGCCAGGATTCTCCAATGATGCCTGGTGTACGGTCGTCGGGGTCGTGGGGGACACAAAACAATACAGCCTCGGCGAACCGTCCTCGCCCGCCATGTACCTTCCCTACGCGCAGGCGCCGGCCACCTTCCTTATGCAAGACATCACCTTGGTGCTTCGCGCCGGCTCGGGTCCCCTCGCCTTGGCTTCGGCCGCGCGGCGCGCGGTCCAGGCCGTGGATCCTGACCTGCCGGTGTTCGACATCGCTACCATGAACCAGCTCGTCTATCGCTCGGCTTCGGCGCCGCGCTTCAATACGGCACTGCTCGGCATTTTTGCGGCGCTGGCGCTGGTTCTGGCCGCGGTGGGAATCTATGGCGTGATGTCCTATGCCGTGGCGCAGCGGACTCACGAAATCGGCGTTCGAGTGGCGCTGGGGGCGAAAACGAGCAACATACTTCGCCAAGTGGTGAGGCAAGGAATGACGCCCGCAGTGATCGGCATTGCAGCCGGAACGGTAGGCGCCTGGGCCGTGACGAGATTCCTCTCCAGCTTGCTGTTTGGAGTGAGACCAACCGACCCCACGACCTTTGCGGTGGTGCCGTTGCTGCTGGCCGCTGTGGGTGTGCTGGCCTGCCTGCTGCCCGCCCGACGCGCAACGAAGGTTGACCCGGCGGAAGCGCTGCGGTATGAGTGATTGTCGATTGACGATGTCGGATTCAATCACTCCATAACGATGCGCAATGTAGGGGGACGGCTTGCCGCCCCCGGATGGTTACCAGGACGACGAGGGTAGGGCAAGCCCCATAAGCGTTTACTTAAGAACGTGCCTTTTTCGTTTTCTCTTTGAATCTGCCAGTTGCCGGGCGATCTCCTGCCAATGGCCGATGGTGTTGGCCAGTCCTTCCGTGG
>JBEKLY010000225.1:0-17066 GCA_050010015.1 Terriglobia bacterium | reverse complement strand
CCGCGGTCGCTGAGCTGGCCTTCCTTCGAGGCCTCGATGAGCCGCCCCATTTCCTTCTGCAGCCCTTGCAGCACCGCGCCGACGTTATTAACCGCCTGCTTCATCTTCTCGTGGTCGCCTTTATAGGCGTGGACAATCAACTCGTCGATCTTGCCGCTCGAGATTTGGGCCAGTATGCGGTTGCCCTCACCGATCGGCAGCAGGATGGCGTCCAGCATTTCGTTGATGCCCTGCACGATTTCGCGGTGGACACCATCGAACTGGTCAGCTCTGCCTCGCTCAGCAAGGCGGCCTTCCTTGGACGCATCCACCAGGCGCATAATCTCCTGAGAAACTAGCAGCAGCTCGGACTCCTGGCTTTTTGGCGCGCCGCCTGAGCGGTCGCGTCCACCCCGTCCGCGGTTGCTCCCGCTCGGGTCCTGCGACTTTCGGCTTTCATTCAGAACTTTAACTGGCATGATTGGCTCCCCTTTCGTTGCGTTTTCATTTTCTCCTTGCCTCGCTCTACGATCAGTAACGCTCGAATTGGTTATCGAGCTCATCGCTCTTCTCCTCCAGGTTGCTGAATCTCCTCCGCCACCCGCAGCAGCTTGCGGTCCCCGGACGTATGGAGTAGTCGTCTAACCGGGCCATTCATCAATGAGTTCATGAGTTCATCGCTCCTTCTGGCCGCATCCTCCCCGCCCGCGGTCTCGTCGAATGGGTTCGAATCGCGTCTTGGGCGAGACGATGGGGATCCAGGATCAATGCCACCGATCCGTTACCGAGGATGGTCGCGCCGGAAATCACCTGAACGTGCCGGTAATACCTCCCCAGATTCTTGATGACTGTTTGATGGTCCCCCAGCACCTGATCCACCACAAAGCCGTAGCGCCCCTCCTCGGTTTCGGTCAGCATAATCTGTTCGCGCTCAGGACGTTCAGTACGAATATTGAAGTATTCCCTGAGCCTGATATAGGGAACGAGTTCGCCCCGGATGTCGGCCACGTGCTTGCCGTTTGCCTTCTCGATGTCTTGACGGGTCAACTCGATGCATTCGAGGGTGTTGGCAAGCGGCATCACGAAATACGATTCTCCGATGCGCACCAGCAAGCCGTCGATGATCGCCATGGTGAGGGGCAGGCGCAGTGTGACGTTGGTTCCGGTGCCGGGCTTGCTTGCGATCTCAATGGTTCCGCGCAGCGCCTCGACATTGCGCCGCACCACGTCCATGCCGACTCCTCGCCCTGAGACATCAGTGACCTGCTTGGCGGTCGAAAAACCCGGCGACAGGATGAAGGATAAAATCTCGCTTTCGGTCAGTTGGGCATCACCCGCCACCAGGCCTTTTTCGACTGCCCGGGCGCGCACGGCTTCCGCATTGATGCCGGCTCCGTCGTCCGAAACTCCGACAAGGACGTTTGCGCCCGAATGTTTAGCAGAGAGGCAGAGGGTTGCCGTGGCAGGCTTGCCGGCGGCGATGCGATCCGCAGGCAGTTCGATGCCGTGATCCATGCTATTGCGGATGAGATGCATAAGCGGGTCGTTCAATTGATCGATCACGGTCTTGTCCAACTCGGTATCGCCGCCCTCAATCGTCAGTTCCACTTCCTTGTGCAGATCTCGCGCCAAGTCGTGAACCAAACGGCGGAAACGTTCGAAGGTCCCACGGATGGGCAACATGCGAATGCTCATGGAGTTTTCGCGAAGCGCCGCCGTCAGGCGTTCGATCTCCTCCGAGACGGCCAGCACCTCCGGATCATCGCGCCGGGCGGCAACCTCTCCCAGCCGCGCTTGCACTGTGACCAACTCACCCACCAGGTTGACGAACTGGTCGAGCCGAGAGGCCGGCACACGAATACTCGAGGCATTATCGGGACTGTCATAAGCCCGGCGTCCGTAGCTGGTACGCCGGACTTGGCCGGCCTTAGGCGGAGCCTCCTCTGCATCCGGAACGGGGACCACGTGAGGCTCAACGCTCAGCTCGCTCGAGTCTTCGACAAAGATGAAGACGTCCCGGATCGCCTCACGCCCGGCCGCAGTGGCCAGCACCATATCCCAACTGACGTAGCAGCGCTCGGGGTCCAACTCCGCGAGGCGCGGGACTGCCGCCATGCTGGCAGTCGAGTGCAAATCCCCCAACTGCCTCAATTCGGCTAACAGCAGCAGCGGATTTGCGCCGTTTCGCAAAAGCTCGGGGCCAGGGCAAAAGTGGATCTTCCAGGCATTCACGGCACCAGCCACAGCTTTCGGAGGCTGCGGCGCAGAAGCGGCTTTCCCGCCAGAAGATGATTCGGCCAAGCCGGTCAACGTATGAAGCTTTGCCAGAATCGCGGCGGCGACTGTCCGGTCCGCGGGCGCCCCGCCGGCAGCTTCCTCTAACATGGCCTTAATCTGGTCGCGCGCCGTCAAGGCTACGTCGAGCAGCTCTGCGGTGACCTCCAGGCGTCCGGCGCGGACTTCATCGAAGGCTGTTTCCAGTTGATGAGCGAAGGCCGCCAGTTCGTCATAGCCGAACATGCCTCCGGAGCCTTTGATCGTGTGTAGAGCCCGGAAGACGCGGCTTACCAGTTCCCTGTCGGTCCGGTTCTCGTTCAGCTCCAGCAAAGCCGATTCCAGTTCGACCAGGACCTCGCGGGCCTCTTCCTGGAAGGCTTGCTTGTACTTATCGAGCTGTCGGTCGTCGGATGGTTCACTCACCGGTTTGACTCAAAATTGGTTTTGCGGGAAGCGGAAAGCTCTCAAAGCCTGCGGCAGCCAAACTGACGGCAACTTCCTCGGGCCACTGCCCTACAAGGCTGAATCCCACCCCCGCTCCTTTCGCTTCGCGCTCCGCGGCCCAGAGAAGTTGGAGGGCGGTGATGTCGACTTCCGTTACGCAACCCAGATCGACATGGATGCCTTTGCCGTGCGCCAGCGCTCGGAGCAGAAGCTGCTTCAATTCCGCGGCAGAGCTGATGTTCACGTCGCCCTCGAAGTGGATTAGGGACAACGCTTCACCTTCATCACAGGACACCGGCATCCTCGTTCACTCCTGGAGCAGACTCGTCGGACGGTAGTCTCCCGGCTCGAATCCCTCTGCGAGGGGCGGCGCTCATGCGCCTTGCTCACTCTTAGCTAATCGGACGGTCAGAGCTGAAACTTGAAGGGTTCTGTGTCCTTTCCTGAATCAATTCGTAGCGCGCCGACCTGTGGGGCATTTGCCGACCCTTCGCTGCGCTCAGCGCAGGCTCTAAAAGTCGGCGCCACTTTCAAATTGAGACAGCACCAAGTTCCCGGGGAATCTCGCGGCGGACGAGCAGGCCCGGGTGCCAAGCGCGCCCGATCCTCACACGGAAGAGGCTTCGAGTAGCGGCGCCAAGCTTAGCTCACACAATCAGCCGGAGAAATCTGAGGTGGTCGAGCAGATTCCCCGTATCAATCGGCTTGAAGACGTAGGCATCGCACAGCAGCCTAAACGACTCAACCACATTCTTCACATCGTCCAGCGCCGTGGTCATGATGATCTTGACGCCCTCGGTAGACATCATGCCCCTCGCCTCTTCGCAGGCTCGGATCTCCTTGACGGCCGACTGGCCGTCCATTTCCGGCATCATGATATCCATGCAGATCAGATCGTAAGGCTGCCCGCTTTCCAGGGCGCGGCGGAAAGCGTCGACCGCTTCCCGGCCGTTCACGGCGATATGGCATTCGCCGTAACGGCTGAGCAGCGTTTGCAACAGCAAGCGGCTGGTAAAATCGTCTTCCACAATGAGTGTATGCATCTCGACAACTCCCTGAGCAAGCTCAACTACGCCCACCCCGATTGCCTCACGGCGGTGGTGAGCAGATTCGCTGCTTCTTCCAGTTTGGAAAGTAGAGCCAGGGCGCCCGCGAAGTCCCCTGCTTTCGCCCTGTCCTGGAGTTCGCAGCAGGCGGCGCGGAGGGATTCCGCCGCAACCGTCGCCGCGGCCCCTTTCAGGGCGTGCGCCTGCAAGCTGGTGCTCTGCGCGTCCCGCCTCTCCACGCTCAGCCGCAAGGTCTTGACCTGCTGCGGAAGCCGGCTCAAAAACCCCGCCACAACTTTTCTGGCGAGCTCTCTGTCTCCCGAGAGCCGGGCCAGCAGAGCGTCCAGGCGGAAGACGTCTTGCTTAATTGGAGCCGCTGGAGAGGGTTGGCGCGAGGCTTGCGCACTGGGCGCCGCCAACCACTTTCCCAGGACCTCCGCCAAGTGGCGCGGTTCTACCGGTTTGGCAAGGTAGTCGTTCATGCCTTCCTGAAGGCATTTCTCACGATCTCCGGCTATGGCGTCCGCCGTCAGGGCAATAATCGGAATCAGGTGATTTCGCACGCCAGTGCGCGGATCGCGGATGCGCCGGGCCGTCTCGTAACCGTCCATCTCAGGCATCTCGCAGTCCAGCAGCAACAGGTCGTAGTCGCGCTCCTCGAGCGCCCGAAGTGCTTCCAGTCCATTGGCAACGAGATCGGGATTGAAACCGAGTTTCTTTAACACCATCCCGGCGACTTCCCGGTTAGTCGGGTTATCCTCGGCAACCAGAATTCGGGGCTTTGGCTCTGCTCCCGCGGGCGGAAGAGCGCTTTGTGAAATACTCCCACCGGCGCCGTCTTCGATGCACCCTTGATTGCCTGCTGCCAGCAAGGTTGCGAGGAGCTTGCGCTCCCAAATCGGTTTTGCGATCTGGCCTGCGAACCTCATCGCCTGAAGGCGAGCGTCATCGACAGACCGGCCGAAACCGGTCATCAAATAAAGCGCCATGGGTTCGAGTTGCCGGTCAAACGCAATCTGGCGCCCCAGTTCCAGTCCGTCCTTGCCGGGCAAATCCATATCCAAGATTGCTATACGGAAAGGGTCAGAAGCCTGGGCAGCCTGGCGCAGAGCCGCCAGGGCGCCGTCGGCAGTTCCACTCTCCTCTGGCCGGCAACCCCAGGAGCGCAAAACCGTGCAGAGCAGACGGCGACTCGTAGCATTGTCATCGACCGCCAAGACTCGAACGTCTCTCAAGTTCGGCTGCATCTCCGCCGAGTCGACGCTCGCCGCAGATTGCTTCTCAAAGGTAGCGGTGAACCAGAAGGTCGCGCCCTTGCCCTCTTGGCTCTCGACGCCGATCTGGCCGCCCATCATCTCGACCAGTTGTTTGGAAATTGTCAGGCCCAGACCTGTACCGCCATAGCGGCGGGTTTTTGAGCCATCCGCCTGCACAAAGGGCTCGAACAGAACGGAGGCTTGCTCCTGGCGGAACCCGATCCCCGTATCGCGCACCGTGAAGTGCAGCGTAGCCTTATGCTCGTCCTCCGAATCCACCCGCACCGTGACTGCGACCTCGCCCTGCTGAGTGAATTTCACGGCATTTCCCAGCAAATTCACGAGAACCTGGCGCAGCCTGCCGGCATCGCCCCGCAGAAGGCAGGGAGTTCCCGGCGCTACTTCGAAGATCAACTCCAACTTCTTCTCGGAGATCTTGATCGCCAGCAGGGCCGCAGCGTACTCGAGCACGCTGCGCAAATCGAAGTCGGCGCACTCCAGGTTCAGCTTGCGCGCCTCGATTCTGGAGAAGTCCAGAATCTCGTTGATCACGGTCAGCAAAGCCTCGCCACTGGAGCGCACAATCTCCGCGTAGCGTCTTTGCTCGGGCGACAGTTCGGTCTCGAGAAGCAGGCCGGCCATCCCAATCACGCCATTCATCGGGGTTCGGATCTCATGACTCATGTTGGCCAGAAACTGGCTCTTGGCGCGATTGGCAGCTTCCGCAGCTTCCTTGGCCCTTCGCAACTCCTCTTCGGCCGCCTTTCGCTCAGTAATGTCTTCTTTCACCCCAAGGAAGTGAGTGATGGCCCCTGCCGAGTCTCGGACCGGGACTATCGAAGCGGATTCCCAATAGATCTCTCCGCTCTTTTTCTTGTTGGCAAATTCCCCGCGCCATTCTCCCCCGGCGAGGATCATCCTCCAGAGTTCTTCGTAGACGGCCGGAGATTGCATTCCCGACTTCAGAATGCGCGGGCTTTGGCCCTTGGCCTCTGCCGCCGTGTAACCCGTGATTTGCGTAAATTTAGGATTGACATACTCGATGGTTCCATGAACATCGGTGATCACCACCGCGGCGGGGCTCTGCTCGACGGCGCGGGAGAGCTTGCGGAGACGTTCTTCGGCTCGCTTGCGCTCCGTCATGTCTCGAAAGTACCAAACTCGCGCCCGGTAGACACCTCGCGAGTCCACCAGCGGCGCCGAGTACCGGTCCAAGGTCCGGCCGTCAACAAGCACGACCTCGTCCCGGCTTTTCAGCTCCGGGTGCTCGTAAAGGTAGTCCACCAGCTCCAGGAAGCGGGTGGAGTCCGCAAACAGGGGCAGGACATGCTCCAATACGGGACGGTCGTTCTGGCCCTGCAGCCCTTCGGGCACGCCGAACATCAATGCAAACTGCCGATTGTACGAAACAATCTTACCCGTTTCATCCACCACCAGGATGCCGTCGATCGTCGTCTCTGACTCTGCTTCGAGCAGCGCGGTCTTGAACATCAACTCGGCTTCGGCTTGCTTGCGCTCGCTGATGTCGTGCGCGATCGTGGCCGCACCGGTCACTTCCCCGCTCTCACTCATAATCGGCGACACGGTGACGGCGACGTCGACCACGGTTCCATCCTTTTTGCGACGCACCGTCTCATAATGCGAGACCTTTTCCCCACGCCTGATTCTCGCCAGGATGTCAGGAATCTCGGTCTCGCGGTCCGCGGGAACGAGAATCGAAATCGGCCTGCCGACAACCTCCTCGGCGGAATAACCATAGAGGATTTCCGCCCCCTTGTTCCAACTGAGAACAGTTCCATCCAGGTTTTTTCCGATGATCGCGTTATCCGAAGATTCCACGATCGAGGCCAGCAGGGCTTTCAGTTCCTGAGACCGTTTGCGCTCCGTGATGTCCTGCAGTGTGCCTCGAAGCCAGGTGATGCGCCCACTCGCATCGCGGCGGGGTTCGCCGCGGCTTATGACCCATTTCTTCGAGCCGTCGGGGAGGACCATCTCAACGTCAAGTTCGTGAGGTGTGCCCGTGGCGAGCGTATTCTCCACCGCCGCCTTCAAACGCTGCAGACTTTCCGGGGCAAACATCTCCGCCTGTTGAGTGAAACTCGGGGCAGGCAGTTTCGGATCGCGGCCGGCGATGCCGAAAAGAGCTTCATCCCATTTGACGGTGTTCGTGTCCAGCGTCCAGTCCCAAACGCCCATTTGGGCAGCCCGCAGCGCGTCTCGCAGTTCAGCCTCGCGGTGACGCAGCGCCTCTTCGGCCTGTTTGCGGCCGCTGATATCAACCACCGTCGCCTCGATGATCTGCTGGCCGCCTTCCTCCGCCAAAGTCATGTTGGCAAAAAGCCAGGCGGTGGCTCCGTCTTTGCGCAGCCACCTGAACTCGTAGGCAGCGAGAGTCTTCTCGTTCCTGAGCCGCCCCAGCATAATGTCCCGGGCTTTGGGATCGCAGTAGAATTCTCCAGTCCGGTGGGCCTTCAACTGTTCCAGAGAATCGTAGCCCAGGAAGCGCAGCATAGCTTGATTGCAGTCAATGATGGAGCCGTCCAGGGTGTTTCGAATGACACCCGCGGCGCTGCGTTCCACAAAGCGCCGGTAGCGGCTCTCGGAGGCTCTGAGCGCCAGTTCCGCCCGCTTTCGTTCGGTGATGTCGCGCACGAAGGTGAAGCTGTATTCTTTCCCTCCAAACTCGAGGTACTTGGCGCTTATTTCGACGGGAAACACACTTCCGTCTTTACGCCGGTGCTCTGTTTCAAAGGTCATCGAGCGGCGCTCTTTGACGAGCTGCCAGGCTTTCTCCCATCCTGTCTGGGCAACCAGCGGATCGATGTCCGGGATTGACAGTGCCAGGACCTCTTCCCTGGTCCGGCCCAAGGACCGGCAGGCTGCCTCATTGGCGTACACGATCCGTCCTTGCGAGTTCACCCAGAAAACGGCGTCCGTGGCGTTGTCGACCGAAAACTGCGTGAGGCGCAATTCCTCTTCCGTGAACCGGCGCTTGATCAGTTGCGTGAGGAGAGCATCCCCGTGGCTCGCTGCTCCCGGCGCACCGCTCACCCCCGCCGGGCAGTCGCCTGTCTTCAGGCGGCGCAAGTCGACGGCGCGCCCCAGGGCGGCGCTCAATTCCGCCAGGCTGACCGGCTTTTGCAGGTAATCGCACGCCCCGCGCTTAAGCGCGTCCGTAGCGGCGCGGATAGCCGTATGCCCGGTCAGGACGATGACCTCAAGATCGGGGTCGACACCCTTCAACGCCTCCATCGTTTGGAGGCCGTCCATTTCCGGCATGAGAAGATCGGTAAGGGCGACGTCGAACTGGCGGCTTTCGAGGAGCTTCAGCGCGTTTCTGCCGCTTTGCGCGGTGACCACCGCATACCCTTCCGCCGCGAGCAGGCTGCTGAGCGTATGGCAGACGCTCGCCTCATCGTCGATGACAAGGACACTGGCGGGCGGCAATGGCGCTGAGGGACGGTGATGCGGGCCGATGGTCAAACTCTCGAAGACGCTCATAAGCTACCCAGCCAACTGAACCGGCACTGATCCTGCGCACAGCAATCGAACGCCGCCGCCCATTCGTGGTAGGCGACCGTCCAAGAATCTCCCTACCTCTATCGGCACCTTTTGGGTGCAGGTTTACGCCCAAGAACGATCCGGATCGCATGCGCCAACATCTAAGAACTGTGGAGAGGGGACCGCTTCGCATTGCCAAACACGTATGACGCGCTAGTTGTAGGCTCAGGACCTAACGGGCTGGCCGCCGCGATCACCCTGGCGCGGGCGGGGTGTTCGGTCGTGGTGTTCGAGGCGGCGGAGACTGCGGGCGGCGGAACGCGTTCAGCGGCGCTGACCTTGCCGGGGTTCACGCACGATGTCTGCTCCGCGGTTCACCCGCTCGCCCTTGGCTCACCCTTCTTTGCCGCGCTGCCGCTCGCCGAGTATGGTCTTAGCTGGGTGCAACCGCCGGCGCCGCTCGCCCATCCTCTCGATGGCGGCCAGGTGGTAATGGTCGAGCGTTCCGTGCGTGAGACAGCGGACCGCCTGGGCAATGACGGCCGCGCCTATCGCACCTTAATGGAACCGTTGGCGGCGAATTGGAGTGACTTAAGTGAATCGCTGCTGGGCCCTCTGCGGTTTCCATCCCATCCGCTGAAACTCGCCCGCTTTGGCCTTCACGCTTTCCGTTCCGCGCAGGGACTGGCGCGCTCCCTCTTCAAGCAGGAACCCGCGCGAGCCCTTTTCGCGGGAATGGCGGCCCATTCTGTGCTGCCGCTCGACAGTCCGGCGACTGCGGCCTTCGGACTTATTCTCGGAATCACCGCGCATGCTATCGGCTGGCCCATCCCGCATGGAGGCTCGCAGAAAATCGCCGACAGCCTGGTCGACTGCTTGCGTTCTGCGGGCGGCGAGGTGATATTGAACTGCGAGGTGACGTCGCTCGACGAGCTTCCTTCGAGGCGCGTGGTTCTGTGCGATCTCACGCCCCGCCAAGTTCTTCGCATTGCCGGGAATCATTTGACGACCTCCTATCGTCACAGGCTCGAGCGCTACCGATATGGTCCGGGCGTTTTCAAGCTTGATTGGGCGTTGAACGGCCCGATTCCCTGGCAAGCGCCGGAGTGCCGCCGCGCGGCCACAATTCACCTCGGGGGCACTCTCGAAGAAATCGCCGTCTCGGAGCGCGCCGCCTGGGAAGGGCGTTACGTGCAACGGCCATTTGTTCTGCTGGCGCAGCCAAGCTTGTTCGATTCCACGAGGGCTCCCAACGGAAAACATACGGCGTGGGCGTATTGCCATGTCCCGAACGGCTCCCAAGAGGATATGACGGCGCGCATTGAAGCTCAGGTTGAAAGGTTCGCGCCCGGCTTTAAAGAACTCGTGCTCGCCCGCAGCGTTTTGGGTCCCGCTGACTTGGAGCGCCACAACTCCAATCTCGTCGGCGGCGATATCAGCGGCGGCGCAAATAGCTTAGGGCAACTGTTCACCCGGCCCACTCTGCGGCTTTATCGCACCTCATCGCCGAAGCTGTATCTCTGCTCCGCTTCCACGCCACCCGGTGGTGGAGTCCACGGCATGTGTGGCTACTATGCCGCCCAAGCGGCGCTGAAGGACCACTTCGGGAAGTAGGCAGAGGGCAGTAGGCAGTGGGCAGTTGGGAATGGCTGTCATTCTGAGCGAAGCGAAGAATCTCGCTCTGCCCCTTCCCTGCCAACTCGGCCCCGCCCACTGTCATTCTGAGCGCAGCGAAGAATCCCGCTCTGCCTTCCTTAGGCAACCCCAGTGTCCTTGGAGCAGTCTGCGCCCGAGCCCTTGCCTTGACACGCCGGCATGCGGAGTGTTCAGATGTTCCGCGCGCCCATGAACACGTACAGCGTTTACATCATGGCCAGCAAATCTCGCACCCTCTACACGGGCGTGACGAACAATCTCGAACGAAGGGTGCTCGAACACCGGCGCAAACTCGTCCCCGGGTTCACCGCACGCTATAACATCGACCGGCTGGTCTTTTTCGAAGTTTGCGGTGACCCCAGGGCCGCGATCAGCCGGGAAAAGCAGATCAAAGGCTGGACAAGATTGAGGAAAGTCGCACTCATCGAATCGCTGAACCGCGACTGGAAAGACCTAAGCGACGGCTGGCCCGGCTCGTGAGCGCAACACCGGCCGGAGCAAGAAGACAGAGCGAGATTCTTCGCTGCGCTCAGAATGACAGTTTTAACATTCGGCCCCGCCCATCTACTGTCATTCTGAGCGCAGCGAAGAATCTCGCTCTGCCCGCTTTCAAACCTGACACCTGAAATCTGCCCTTCGCTGCCCACTCTGACCTGCCCCTCAGGGACATCGCAGACCCCAAACGGCCGGGGTCTGCGCCAGCCCGCGGCGTTCTCACCGGTCCGTCGGCGGACGGAGCCGGCTGCGGGGGGTCCGCGCTCGGTATAAGACGTTGATTCCACATCCCCTTTTGGGGTAAGTTGAAGTGAGGTTGGATTGCACGAATTCACCAGTAGAGAAGCGGAGAGCGCGATGAGAGCTCTCAGAGCCTATGCACTCGCGGTCTTAAGCGTCACCATCGCTTTACTTCTGACGCTCGTCATTCCGCCCATTCGGGAGCAGTTCCGGTTTCTGCTCTTCATCCTTGCCGTCTTCGTCAGCGCCACGGGGGGATTTTGGCCAGGGGTGTTCGCAACACTGTTGAGTGTGGCCCTGACCTATTCCTTCCCGATGGACCATTCGGTCGAGACTTCCAATCCTGTAAAGTTCATCACGATGTTGGCATTTTGCGCAGTAGGTATTGTGATCACTTGGGTCACGCACCGCCTATACCGGTCGGAAGAGGAGGCTCGCGCTGAGGCTGCGGTGATTGAATCCTCAGCCGACAGCATCATTCGCGCCTGCCTGGACGAGACGATATTGAGCTGGAACAAAGCGGCCGAACGCGCCTATGGGTATACCGCCAAAGAAGCGATCGGCCAGCCGATCTTGCTGATTATCCCGCCCGACCGCAAGGAAGAACGGGAGCACCTGATGGAGCGCGTGCTGCAAGGCGGCGCTGTCCAGGACTTTGAGACGGTGCGCGTACGAAAGGACGGCACGCGCGTTGACGTGGCCCTTACGATCTCGCCGGTCCAGGACCGAACCGGAAGAATCGTCGCCATGTCCACCATTGCCCGGGACATCACCCAGCGCAAGCAGGCGGAGGAAGCTTTGCGCGAATCGCTCGACAAACTGGAGAGAAGCACTCATCAACTTCGGATTCTGACGGAGATGGGCCACCTGCTCCAGGCCAGCTCTACGCCTGCCGATGCTTATGCAGTCACCGCCCGATTTACCCAGACTCTCATTCCCGCCACCGCCGGCGCCCTCTACGTGTATTCCCCTCAGACCAAGGACTTGGAGATTGTCAGCCGATGGGGAGAATTACAACCGGACGATCCGGAGTTCCTGACCCCGGATCAGTGCTGGGGCCTTCGTACCGGACGCGCGCACTTCGTGGAAAATTCCCAGACCAGCCTGCTCTGCCGCCATTTGCCGAATCCGCCACCGGCGTGTTACCTCTGCGCTCCCATGATTGCTCACGGCGAAACCTACGGACTTCTTCACTTGCGGCTGGCTCCGCCACCGCCAGGCTCAGCCGGTGAAGCGTCCGCGAAGTCCGTAGAACTCCCCTGGCCGGCAAACTCCATCGCGGAGCAGTTGGCGGTGGCGGTGGCCAATATGAACCTGCGCGAAGCCCTGCGCGCGCAGTCCATTCGCGACCCGCTCACGGGCTGGTTTAATCGCCGTTACATGGAAGAGACTCTGGAGCGCGAGATTTCCCGCGCGGCTCGAAACCGGCGTCCCCTGGCTGTCATCATGCTCGACGTGGACAACTTCAAGCAGTTCAACGACACCCATGGGCACGAGGCAGGTGATTTGGCCTTGCAGATTTTGTGCGAGACGCTGAAGAGCCACATCCGAAGCGAAGACGTTGCCTGCCGTTTGGGCGGAGATGAGTTTGTGCTTGTCCTTCCCGACACCGCAGCGGAACTCGCCACGCAAAGGGCGGAGGAGCTGCGCAAGGCCGTCGCACGCATGGACGTTCAATATCAGGGACGCCTCTTGGAGCCGATGATCCTGTCGTTCGGCGTCGCCACCTTTCCCGAAAACGGCAGAACCCTGAAAGACCTTCTGCGCGCCTCCGATAATGCCCTCTTCCGCGCCAAGGATGAGGGGCGCGACGCAATTCGTTCCCGGGAGTAGCCCAGCACAGTGAGTTTAGCCGCGCCGCTCAGGGTTGCCGCTCCGCTACGTATTCAAAACTCAGACTCCACTTGATGCTGGAACCATTGCCGTCTCGCAATGACTCCCCTCCTTGGCTAGCTAAGGCGGGGTAGTGGGTGGTTGGTCCCATTGCGGTGCTGGCACCCACCACCCCTGCCCCTCCTCCCGCTGAGGAGGGGAGTTATTTTCAGAGGAGTTGCTCACGCCCGTCGCCTGACGGGCGCCCCAGAACCATGAAAACGCGCGCAGCGCCTTGGAGTGCGGCAGCGAAGCTGCCCGCCCTGGTTTTGGGGTCCGCGGTTCTTCCGTCGGGCCACAGACAAGCCGCGGACCCCAACACCGGGGGTCCGCGCTACGTGGCTTGCGCCAGGTGCTCCCGCTTACCGGTGCTTTTCGTCGCGCTTTTCTTCGTGCTTGGCCTCTTTATGGTGTTCTTCCTTTACGGCTTTTCCTGCCCTGGCATCCGACCGCTCCTGCGGCGAGCGACGTTCCAGCTCATGGTGTTCCGCCGGGCGCGGCGCCGCCCGCGAGAAGCGCTGAACTGCATACGGATGAACGTAGGTCGCGCGATTCCCCCAAGTCCTGCCCCACGGGTGGTTGTTAACGATCATCACGTGGTGTCCCCAATCGAAATGGGTCCAGCCGAAGCCCCATCCCCAGGGACGGAACGCCAGGCCAATCGCCACTCCAAAGCCGAAGCGGATCGCGGCGCCCACTACAAAACCGGCGCGCGGGGCCAAAAACACCACTCCGGGATTGTAGGCGGGGATCACGATGAAGCCCGGGTTCACCGGCATGATCGTGATGTACGGCCCGGCCGCCACCACAACCGACGGGTTCGTCCGCAGATAACCGTAGTCGTAGGCTCGTTTGCGCATCACCTGCACCGCGTCCATCACGTCGGGCCGCTGCGCGAGGACGGCGTTGCCCAGTTCCTCTGTCCACTGCGGGGCGGAAGCCATCATGCCGAGCACCGAGGGAAAGGGCAGCAGCGCCTGTACGCTTGGATCCCAGGGTAACTGGTCCGACGTGATGGCCTGCGCCAGCGCGTCGCCGGTCAGGTAATGGTGCTGGTCGGCCCACTGCGCGGCAGCGGGAATATCGTTGTAAAAGGTCGAGGCCGTGAGCACCTGCGCGAGCAACGGATCAGGATAGAGAGCAATCGGAGACACTATCCTCTCAAGTTCCTGCGGCGGAAAGGACGGTGGCGGCGCCTGCGGCGGCGGGCCTTGATCCGGCGGCGGCCCTTGATCCGGCTGCCCCTGGTCTGGCGGCGGTTGCGGAAGCGGCGCTTGCGCAAATGACGCGGCGGTGAACAGTTGCGCCGCAAAAAGAAGCCCCAAAGAGGCGGCAATCAATCGCATGATGAGTCTGGCTCCTTTGATTCTTAGTTTCGGCATTGTAAATCCTCCTTTGTGAGCTTCTCAGCTCAGGGACAACGACTCTTTGTGAAAACTCAACTTACTGAAGGTTACATAGTATGGTGACGGACCAACCCCCTCACCTGTCCGTCGGCTGACGGACACCCTCTCCCCCGAGGGGGAGAGGGGCCGGGGAGTGAGGGGGGCTGTCACCTAATTCTGCAATCCTCAGTAAAACCGCGCCGGGGCAGCCTACGGATCGCTCCGCGCGCCCTCACCCGGAAGAGGAGTCGCCACGAAGTCTTGCGTGATGTAGAGACTGCCGTCCGCTCCTTGCACAACTCCGATTCCTACATCGGTATAACTCGAGTTCAAAATGTTGCCACGGTGGTTATGTGCGAAGCGGGGCTCGTTCATGAATGCGGATTCCGCTGCCGCCACCGTGTCGTAGATTGCGATGTTCTCTCCTGAAGCCTGCCAGGGAATCCCAGCTCTTTTGATGCGCTCCGAGAACGTCGTGCCGTCAGAATCGTCATGCGAAAAGGATCGCTGCTTGAGCATGTTGAGTGAATGCGTGCGCGCCACGGCAGCCAACTGGTCGTTCCACTTGAGCGGACGCGCCTGCCCGCCGGTCTCGGCCAGCGTCCCAGGTTTAAAGCGGTCCTGGTTGACGAGCACCCACATCTGCCTCTCCAAACCCGCCATGCGCCCCGCGGTAAAGTTCCGTGCCGTCGGCTCGGAGCCCACTCCGGACGTGCCGCGGGTTGCGCCGGGCGAATACGCGCCAACCGTTTCACCGCGCCGCACCGCTGGGACGTCGCCCTTCTCGCCAAAATGATGCCACACGCCCCCGGTCGGGAATTGGCGCTTGGGCGGGGTCGTCGCTCGATGAGTCGTGGTCTGCGGCGCCGCTTCGTCCGGCCTGGTGTTGGTTTGCGCCGGGGCGGGAAGAGCAAAAGCAAGAATCATAACTCCTAAGATTCCCACGAACCAAACCGCCCACTCGTATCGACCTACCGTTTCTAATTGGCACAGTGCCTTCATGGCGTCCGACCACCAGAGAAAAGCATTTCAAACGACCTGGCATGGCTGGGTGCAAGTTACTTGCCAATCATGGGTCTCGGTCGGAATTTTATCCCCTGTATTTTGTGCTGGTTGGCGCTGTTGCCTAGCACCCGGAGGGAATCCTGAGTGCTCCATGGCCGATCTCGGCCAACCGTTGGCCGATTTCGGGCACGAGTTCGGCGGCCCCGGTCTATGCCGCTTCGAACTGGAACGTCTTTTGAACGACGGGTGGCGACGACGGCGTTTGTGTTTTTCGGGATTCTGAGTACGTAATTGGTCGGCTCCGTATAGAATAGCAGAAGGGAGGGACACGATGCCGTTAAGCATAAAGAACCCGGTTACGGAACGTCTGGCGAGGCAAGTCGCAAAGCAAACAGGCGAATCCATTACCGTAGCGATCCAGCACTCCCTGAAAGAACGCCTCGAGCGCCTCCCCAATCGGCGGCGTGGCCGCATCATGTCTGAAAAGCTCGAGAACATACTGCGGCGAGTCGATGCCCTTCCCACTTTGGACAAACGGCCTGTCGACGAAATCCTAGGCTACGATGTACGCGGAATTCTTCGCTGATTTCCTAACTTCCGAAACAAAGCACATCTTGTCGGCAGCTCAGAAACCCAGAGCAACGCAAAGCGCCGCGACGTCGCCGATCCGTTCGTCGAGCGCCGCCGGCACCACCTCGCAATGCGCCACCGCAGGCGCCAGCGCTTCCCTCTGCATGACCGAACGCGCCGGATCGAGCAGCAAGTCGCCCAGCCGCATGGCCAGGCCCCCAATCACGATTCGTTCCGGGTTCAGCAAGTCGACGAGAATGGCAAGCACCGCGCCTAGCCGCCGCCCGGTCGATTGAAGAATCCCAATGGCGACCGCGTCGCCCTTCCTGGCCGCCAGGCCAACGTCTTTGGCGGTGAGCGTCTTTCCGGATTGCAGGATTTTGGTGAGAACTGTCTTCTGTTTGTTCTTGGCAGCCTTGGCGACGGCTTGCGCCGCCATCTGGGCCAAGCCCCCGCCGCTAGCCCAGCCTTCCGCGGAGCCCGCCTTGTTATGACCCACGGGTCCCGTGGGCGTCAGCCGGATGTGTCCCACCTCACCCGCTAAATCATTCGTGCCGTGATAGAGGCGGCCGTCCGTGATGATGCCCGCGCCGAGGCCGGTGCCCATAGTCAGGAAGACCATGTTCTGGGTCCCCTGGCCCGCGCCGAATCGGTGCTCCGCGACGGCTCCTGCGTTGGCGTCGTTCTCCACTTGGCACTCGACGCCGAATTCTTTCTCCATGATCGCCTTGATGGGAACGTTATCCCAGGTGGGAAGATTAGGCGGCGACTGGATGATCCCCGCGACCCGGTCCAGGGGACCGCCGCAACTGACGCCAATCCGCTTGATGACGCTTACGTCGAGCCCCTGCTGTCGAAGCAGCTCGCGAATGCCATTCTTGGCAAGCTCCAGAGCTCGGTCCGGCCCTTTCGCCGGAAGAGTGGCGAATTCCGTTCGCGCGAGCACCACCGGCGGCTCCCCGGAGATGACAATCGCTGTCTTCGTTCCGCCAACATCGACTCCGATCCATACGTGCTCAGTCATGATCGGTTTCCACTCCTTTTGTCCTGGGTCGGGAATTCGTTGAAGAATTCAGCCCGCGGAGCGGGCGGCAGCGAGTAGCCCACGGCGCAAGCCGTGGGTCGCGAGAGCCCACCCTCACCCCCGTCCCCTCTCCCGCCCAGCGGGAGAGGGGTGCCGAAGGCGGGGTGAGGGCCATTTAACCCAGGGCTTAGAAGCTGTGAAAAAATCGATGCCTGTCATCCTGAGCGAAGCGAAGGATCCCGGCAGTTTGTTATGGTTCAGCGATTTACGAACAACTGCAGAGATCCTTCGCTGCGCTCAGGATGACACGTTCCGA
>JBEKLY010000224.1:0-13375 GCA_050010015.1 Terriglobia bacterium | reverse complement strand
GCATCATTTTGCGTAAACGGGTCATAGGGAACCTCCTCATGACCCGACAATAGCCTGATTAGAGCAGCCCTGTGGGCAACACGCACGCGCAGCGTCCGCCGCACGGGCGGCTTCGTTCAAGTTGTCTTTGGATGCCAGTATCGGCTGACCAGCTTTCCAACTCTCTGACCAAATTCGTCCGGATTGATGGCATAGTTGACCGTGAGGTGCTCGGCCATTAGCCGGCAGGATCCTTCGACCTCACGTCGGCAGATCGCTTCCGCGAGCAACTGATGGCCGCCGGCGTCCCTCTCCCGCTCAAGGAGTGCGTGCTGCAGTGAGATCACGGGGGCGCTCCGACGGTAGAAAGGTGACATCAGCACCGCGTTTCCCAACATGTGGAATGGGCCAACCACCTGGGTCAGAAGGCTGACCAATTCGTCGTTATCCGCCGCCTGCCAGATTTTTCGGTGAAACGAAACCTCCAGAGCATCGTGTCCCGCGGGGTCCAGTTCAGGATTGGTCAGCTTCGCGGCAATGCTCTTCAATTCTTCGCAATCAGAGTCAGTTAGTCTGGGAATCGCTTCACGAAGCGCAAGTTGTTCGAGGCAAACTCGAATGGGCACAAGCTTGGCGATTTGTTCTTCGGTGAAGACGGCAAGGTTCTTGCCGCGTTTTGGACTATCCAATAGCAGTCCCTCGGCGGTCAGGCGTATAAGGGCTTGCCGCACCACGCTTCGGCTCACGCGCAAGAGGGGAACCAGGGTATTTTCCTTGAGATGGTCCCCTGGGGCAAACTCGCCGGCAATAATGCG
Source organism: Terriglobia bacterium (assembly GCA_050010015.1). Taxonomy (GTDB): domain Bacteria; phylum Acidobacteriota; class Terriglobia; order UBA7540; family UBA7540; genus CAVROP01. The sequence goes on along the minus strand of JBEKLY010000224.1, from coordinate 12,581 downwards.
CTGGCGCAGATCGCGGTAGGCGCGCTCCGCCAGATATTCGGTGGGTCGCCTTCGGCGCTTAATTTCATGGGCCGCCCCAACCGCTGCTGCGGCTGAAATCTCCGTTGATGGAGTTTGCATCTCCAAGTCTGCCCTCGTTTCTGTGACCATCCAACTCATCTTAAGTATACCTGAAACACTATGCCGGCGACCACCCCAGGCGTTCAGGCGTTACGCCGCAACCGCGCGACGACTTGGCGCACGACCACCGCTTTGCGGATGTTGCCGCAGCGGTCGCGAAACTGGTAGTCAGTGTAAGCGACCAGGAACCGGTCCGGGCCCAACGCCTGAACACTGCTGTTGCAGCACGAATTCTGCAAATAACCTGTTTTCTCGGCTTCATCGCTTATCACTGTGGGATTGGGATTCTTCACCGGCGGCACAAGCACAACATCGTTACCCCAAACTTTCCCCTCGCCGTCCCCACAAAATGTGATGAACTGCCCGGGACGCCCGTACATTCGAAATGCAATACCGTTGCCGAGCAAGCCTCCAACCGGATTGACGCTGCTTGGGCGGATCGCCACGGGAGGTGTCCACGTGTGACCGTGATCGTACGAGCGCGTCAGAAGTAGGGGGCAGCTCGCAGTCGATATACCGCTGCCGGTGCGGATCGCCGCCACCCAGTTACCGGCCGGCATCCCCGGAGTCACGTGCGCCCGCGCGGCAATGAACGAGCCGACTTGGGAATAATGCACACTGGAATAGTAAGCCCACGTCTTGCCGCCATCTTCACTGGAGAAGATATTAGGATAAAGAGCCGTGTCAACGCCTCCGGGCTGGCGGGCGAAGCGCAGCCGGCTGACCTTGGCGGACACGATCAGGCGGCCGCCCGGGGCCTCGAGAATCGGTTCGAGTGATTGGTTATGCAGCGGCTGGTACGACGGCGTCGGAAGTTGGATGCGCAGCACAGTATCCGCGGGCAGCGCGCCTTCAAAATCCTTGGGTGTTGCCCATACCGAGTCATAGTGCTTGTGAACTACGGGGATCGCGAGGCGGGCATCCCCGAGATGGGGTACTATCCGGGCGAAGCGCGTGGCAACAAACGACGAAGCCAAGAGGTCTGCCTCCGGGTCGTCAGTCACCTTCTCTTTAAAGACTGGTATAAGAATATCCGGATCCAGCCTGGCGCGGCTCACCTGCCAGTCGGCCTCGGCCGGCCCACGAGTGTACAACGCAATGGAGCGATATTTGTCCGGTAAATCGCCGAGTCGATAGAGCTGCGAAATGCCGCGTACCAGTCCCGGCATGGCGTCTTTCGGAAGCTGTGGTTTTGCACCCGCGAGCTCTGGCACACTGACGACTGCCGACTCGTAGTGCATCTGACGCCCGCCGGGAAATGTGAACCTCTCGCGAACAAAGCCGATCGCCTCCGCATCGTTCGCGGCGACATGTGTCCAGTTTGTACCCTCGTCTTCCGAGATATACCAGAGATAGCGAATATCGCCATTCGAGGGCATCTCATCTTCCCCGAGGGTGACGGCGCAAACCACCCGGCCATCGCGCAGTTTCCAGACCGACGGGAATCCGAACAGGCCCCATTGACGATCTCCTATGGGCGCAAGCATCACAGGCCGGGCAGGCCCCAGCTCTACCTTGACCCCCGCGTCAGGAGCCTGGTTAGCATCAACGATCTTATCGATGAACTCCACTTTTGGTGCCGCAGGTTGCTGAGATTCCAAACTCGCCGCCGCGCCAATCCCGGGCGCGCTGAGAGCGGCCAAGAGGAAACTTCGGCGACTGAGCCGGTAGCCATCTGTCACTTCCATGAGTACGTGTACCCTCCGACGAGTTTCCGAATTGGCAAAGGGGTGCTCTTTAAAAGCCAACAAAGCCTGCGCCTTGTCTCTCTTTCATTCCAGAAAGGCAAAGCGCAGGCCGTTGGCTGTCGATACAATTCAACGCTCAGCCGCTTAGAAAGATAACCTGGCGCCAAGCTGCATCGAGCGGTCTCCGCTAACGCCGGTGAACTGGCCGAAGTTCGCGGACTGCAGTCCGGTGACGATGCCACTCAGGTAGTGGTGGTTAAGCGCACTGAAAGCGTCGGCCCGAACCTGAAGCTTGACCCTTTCGGTTAAGGCCAATGTCTTTGCGAGCGTCAGATCCACATTCCACGATCCTGGAGCCCTGAACGCGTCGCGTCCCAGATTGCCCGGGCCGGCGGTTGCGCCGCTTAACGGCTCAATGGGTACCAGCGAGAAAGCGTCGCGGTTCAAGAAGGCCTGCGTGTTTTTCCAATTGCTCAGGTAAACCGGGACACCGCTAACCAAGTCCGGCCGCTGCCCATTGTAGGAGCTGGACTCCGATATGTTCAGCGGGGAACCCGAGCCCGCGCCGAGAATTCCCGAGATTTGCCATCCCGCTAGTCCTAGCCTTTTACCGGCAGACTCGCCATTCACCAGCCGGGCGAAGGGCAGTTCGTAAATGAAGTCCGTGTTGAACATCTGCGGCCTGTCAAAATCCAAAGGCCCCTTTTCCGCTCTCAGATTGTTATTATCCTGCGGCTTCAGGCCATTGCTCAATAGCAGGTCCGCGTCCCTGTTGCCCATGCTTCTTGACCAGGTATAGTGCACGTCAAAAGTAAGGCCATGCGAAGTCTTCTTCCTCAAGGTGTTCTGCCATGCTTCATACGTGCTCCAACCTGAGTCGTCATACCAGCGAAATTGGCCAAAACCTGACACCGGACGAATTCCGGTGACGCGGTCCACCTGATTCGCATCACGAATCATCTGACCATGGACCCCGTGATTGCCGACGTAGGTACTCTCGAGCACAAGGCCCTTCGCGAGCTCACGTTGAACACCCAGCGTCCATTGCAAGCTATAGGGGTCCGGGTAATGCTCGGAAAGACTGCTGCCCGTCCAGAGGGCGCCTACACCCGTTACCGCCGGCTCTGTGGCGGTCTGGATCTCACAGCAAGTGATGCCCAGGTTAATCAATTCCTGCCGGCTGGCAATGTCGCGGAAGGGCTCGTTCAAGCCATTGCGATACACTTCCATGGCGGTCGAGAAGAGGCTGTGCGGGTTGTAGAATTGACCGAAGCCGCCATTAATAACCGTCTTGCCGTTTTCTCGAGGAGACCAGTTGAAACCAACGCGGGGCGAAAAATTAGTTCTGCTGGCATTGTAAATACTGTCAAACGGTCGAATCGGGCCAAAGCCACCGTCCGAACGGCTGTACAAATGGTCGCCTGACTTCGGAACCGAAAAGTAGTCATAACGCACGCCCAGGTTCAACACCAGATTACGGCTGACCTTGAAGTCGTCCTGAATGAACGGACCAAACCTCCAGTTACTGACGATGAACCTGCCTGCATTGATGTCTCCCGGAACCGGGCCGACTCCATAAGTAAAGACCGCCTCATCCGGTACATTAGCCGTGAAATCCGGCATGGTCGAGTAGATGTAATAACCACTTTCCGCATCCGTGCGGCCGGCCGGCATAGTGACAAACTGGCCGCCAAACTTGATCGAGTGGCGTCCATGCATTATCGCCACAACCTCCTGGAAGCTGAAGGTCTTGCCCCCGGATTCCAGATTCTCCGAGTCTCCAGCGCCAAACTCAGGCGTATATATACCTGTATCATGCGAATTGAACAGTGCATCCAGTCTCATCGTGACGCTGCGCGTGAAGCCGAAGCGTGTTTCCGCGCTGAGCGAGCTTTTCGCGAAAGTGTAGTTGGCGCTAAGCACGTCATACTGGCCATGGTAAGCCTCCAGATTTGACTGGGGCAGCACATCGATGGGATAACTCTGAAATGGACGAGCGCGGGTAAACCTGACATCCAGCCTGCTGCTCGTTCCAAGATAATAGTCCACCCGAGTGTCAATATGGTTGTCGCTGATTCTGTTCGCTCCGACCGATTCCCAGAATGCGACTTGATCGCCAGGGTTATAGCCAACCGTAGGGTTGGGGAAAAGACTAAGGAGTGGCCCATAGGCAGGAACGGCCGCGATGACCTGCGCTTTGAATTCGGGAGTGGGGACCTCCCCGTCGTCCAAGTCCATAGAGCTCGCGCGATTCCCTTCATACACCCCAAAGAAGAAAAGCTTATCGTGTATTATCGGGCCTCCGAAGGAACCGCCGAATTGGTTCAAGACGGAGTGCGGTTTATAGCTCAGAAATTGGTTTCTCGAATCGAGACCGACGGTGTTGTAGTTCTCGAAGAGGCTCCCATGGAAGGTGTTCGTTCCGCTTTTCGTGAATATATTGACATTTCCCGCCTCGGTGTTGCCGACCTCGGCGGACGTGATTCCTTTCGCAACCTGCACTTCGGAAATGGCTTCTTCGCTAACGCCTTTCACCAGGTTATAGGTGCCATATAACCCAAAATCCGGGTATTCCTGACTACCGGAGGCGTCCGTTCCATCAACGGTAAACGAAAACGTCGCTGAACCGAAACCGTTTAAGGAAACCCCCTCGCCCGAAAGTTGGGCACCTGTCGCAAGTGGAACGAGATTGGTCCAATCCCTTTGCGGGATGGGAAGTTCCAAGACATGATTTGAGTCGAGCGCCTCTGACTGCTGCACGTTGGTAGTATTCACCAGCGGCGCTTCGGCGGTGACAGTCACTTTCTCAGTGGTGCCGCCCAACTCGAGATTGAACGTTAATCGCACACCTTCCCCGGGCTTCAATTCGATGCCTGAGCGCCACATCAACTTGAATCCGGTAGCCTGAATCGACACGGAGTAGTTTCCAGGCGGAAGGAAAGTGAAGCTAAACTCTCCCTTAGCGTCACTCGCACCCTTTGTCGTGACGCCCGTGGAATCTGCAGTTAGCGTCAGGGCCGCATTGGGCACAGAGGCGCCGGAGGGGTCTTCCACAATGCCGTAGAATGTGGCACTGGTGACCTGTGCCAGCACCGGTGATGTACACAACGCGAGGGCGCAAGTCACAGCCCACAGAATCGTAATGATGTACTTACTCATTTATACCTCCAGCAGGACAATGTACAGCGTGTCATGTATACATTCTTGTGCCTAATTATGTCAAGGGAAATCTTTCATGACCGCGAAGTCCCGGTTGCCCTGCCAGCCAAATGCCGTCAGAGGCTCTGCGCCTATGTATACTTGTCATGGTCTCTACCGAACAAGGGATCCAGTGCGAACAATGACGCGGAGCGTTAGCTTAGTGCAACGTTGGTGCCAGGATGAAACGATTTCTATTTCGCTCGGTCTCCCGTAAAAAGGCCGATGGTCTGACCTTGCGTGATCCATTCCTCGTCAAACGTCACGTACTTGATGGTCTCACGCCGGAAGGTGAACGCCATGTGGATCGAGTCATCGGGTGTCTGGGTTATGGAAGGATAGCTATATTCAAGGGCCTCGGCAGGCAGAAACGCCGGAGGGGTGGGTCCAGCTTGCACGTCGCGTACCCACGGCCATGTCTTCCCGTCATCAACCGACAGCGCCACGGATAAGACCGCTCGGGGCGCCGTGCGCGGCTCGCCTCGGCTTCCGCTTGCTTGCGCATTGTCGAAGGCAAGTACCAAGTGACCGTTTCGGAGTCGCGCAACCTGTATGGAAGAATTGTTGTTTGGCAATTGGGTCGGGCTGGGCGCGCTCCACTGACAGCCGTCACCTGAAACACTTTTATAGATCCAGTCGGCATAGCGGCTGCGGAAAAATGCAACAAGGCTCTGCGGCGAGAGATCGACGATGTTCATCTGAACCAGCCCGCCCGAACCTGGGACTTCGCAACTGCGCCATGTCACCCCGTCATCGTCAGAAATCTTAACCATCGAAGTGTCTTTTTGAGCGCTGTTTATGATACCCGGTCCTGCTGAGTGGTACATCGGGAAAAGCCAGTGACGATTGAAGACTACCAGATGTTGGCGGTCAAACGAGCCTGGCTCTGCAAATAGCGGTTCGGGGGCTGTCCACGTCTGCCCGTCGTCCTGCGACTTGAGTGCAAGCACCTCGGCTGTTTGTTGCCCTTGTCCGGCTTTTTGTGATGTATGGAACAACCAGAGCCGGCCATCCGGCGCCCGGAAAGGGACGGGATTCTGATTCGACCAACCGTCCCGGTGAGAGAGAAGAACTGGTTCTGTCCAGCGACTCGAGCCCTGCACGAGGCGTGACATAACGATGGAGACTCCGCTTCCCCCTTCTCCCGCGCCGGAAAACCAGAAACAAAGAAGGTCGCCATCCGGCAACGCAAGCAGATTGGCAGCGTGAGATATTGGCAGGATAATCCGCAAGTAAGCTTCTTTGGCGCCATTAAGATAAGAGCCGCGAACGACCCCATCCGCAAGTTCGTAGACGGAGCATCTTGCGGGTACTGCCATCGCGACCCAAATAATGGTCGCCGCAACCGATATCATCGCAGCTCGGGTTTTGTCCATTCCTGCTCCTAGGATGTGTATTAGCGGCTCACAGAGGGTGAACATGATAGCACGGGAAGATGGCGTGGGATCCACAAAATGATATTTAGTTATCGAGGCTGAAAACTAAATCCTTGAATTTTCAGATCATGCTACTATGTGTGCGCGGGGCTCGACTGAACCGGGCTCAAGTACTTTTATCCGGAAGGCAGAACTACAGACAGATTCATTAACATGGATAAGGCCATCGTGGTACAGCGCCGAAGGAGACCAAAGAGCATGAGCCGTGAGGACGTCGCACTCTCGGCCGATCAATATACCTCTAAAGCGCTTACGCGAGCATTGGACGTCCTCGAATGCTTTTCTGATGAATCCACAGCGCTCAGTCTGAAGGAAATGAGGTCGCGGTTTGGGGCCCCGGAATCGTCGCTTTACCGAACCCTGACAACTCTCGTATTGCGCGGATATCTGGTGCAAGGCGCGGACGGAGCCTATCGGATTTGCCCACGAGTGCTGTACGGCAAAGTCCGGGAACTCGCCGAGTTATTGCGAAACGTGGCGAGATCCCACCTGGAAATGCTGAGCGCACGCTTCGACGAGACGGCCAGCCTTTCATATCTGTTTGAGGACCGCATCCAGGTGGTCGATACAGTGGAGACACTCCACTCCATGCGGCTAACCAACCGTCCGGGACGACTCTTGCCTCCTCACTGCAGTTCGATGGGAAAGTCGATTACGGCGTTTCAGAGCCCGGAAAAAATCAATCGTATGCTCGAAGTGTACGGGCTTGTGCGGCGAACGCCGAGAACCATCACGGAGAGGGCGGCACTGCTTGCCGAATTCGCCCGGATTCGAAATCAGGGCTACGCCGTTGATCGCGAAGAAGCGACGGAAGGTGGCATCTGCGTCGGCGCGCCCATTTGTTGTGAGGGCAAGCCGGTGGTTGCGGCGCTCAGTCTCTCTCTGCCCCTCGTTCGCTTCAACGCTGAACTGGAAGAGGCTATCGTTAGCGCTGTAACATCAACCGCCAGCGCCATCGCGTCGAAGCAGTGAAAGAATCACTCTTCGCCGTTCCTCGATAATCTTGCTTTCTGAAAATAAACATTGAAATTAAAAGTTAATTATGGAATCCTCCCACGTTGGCGGTACGCCCTATGCTTGAGATCGATTCGCTGTTGCTCGCTGACGACCTCACCGGCGCGTGTGATGCGGCAGTTCATTTCGCTGCTCGCGGTGCCGAGACGGTGGTGTTGATCTCACCTTGCCATCCCGCCCATTTTCCTTCTGTTCTAGCCATAAATACCGACAGCCGCAATCTCTCTCCGAGCCGTGCTGAATGCCTGATCTCCGCGCTGGCAGGACTCCCGGGCGCGCACGACACCCGCCTGATCTTCAAGAAGATCGATTCCACATTACGAGGCAATCCCGGCGTCGAGATCAGGGCCGCCATGCATGCGTTCAGGCGAGATGTAGCGGTTATCACTCCCGCGTTTCCAGCAATGCATCGTGTGGTCGAGAGAGGGCTTCTGCGCATTACGTGCGAGCCGGAGTTCAGCCCGATACAAGTGGCGGAACTATTGCGTTCGCAGGCATCTCTGCCGTGCACTGAAGTGATGCCGCAGGCCATCAAACAAGCTGTAGAAAGCGGGGCAGAATTCGTATGTGTGGACGCGGCATGCGACGCCGACTTAGATAGGATCGTCGCCGAAGCCTTTGACCTCGCCCCGCGTGTGCTGTGGGTCGGATCTGCGGGGCTCGCTTCCGCGCTCGCGCACGCGCGAATCCCTGATTCGAGACAAATCCCTTCCAAGCCAGCGCGTCGTGGCCCGGTGTTGCTTTGCATCGGGTCGGAGCATCATGCCACCGTCGCTCAAATGGCGCGCTTGACCGCGGCGCGTGCGGTTCGATCGCTCGACGCATCAACGGCGACCCGTGAATGTATACTCGAGGCGATGCATAATCAGGAGCACGTATTGCTTCATTTCGGCGTGGGGCGCGTACCAGCCGAGCGTGTTTGCCGCTTGCTTGCCGATGTTCCGGCGGCGGCGCTGGTGCTGTGCGGTGGCGACACGGCATATCTCGTGAGCCGGGCGATGGGCGCTCAGCAAATCGACCTGCAGTACGAAATCATTCGTGGCGTCCCTTGGGGTTATCTCCGCGGCGGCCAGTTCGATGGATTGCCAGTGGCCACTAAGTCGGGTGGCTTCGGCGATGCGGACGATCTCATACAAGCGGTGGACTTCTTCTCATGCCTAAAGCCGTAAGTTCTATTCCGTGCATTGTGTTGACCATGGGAGACCCGGCGGGCGTCGGCCCAGAGGTCGTCCTCAAGGCCCTCGCCGATCCCGAGATCGCGCCGCTCGCGCGTTGGATTGTAGTGGGCGATTCGGCCGCGCTCGAGATGGGACAACGGATCACCGGACTTCGATTGACTTCGGCGCGCCTCGTCGATACAGGTTCGCTCGAGGGTAGTGCCTTCGAAGTCGGACACCTTGACGCACGATGCGGCGCCGCCGCAGTGGAATATGTGCGCGTTGCCACCGAACTCTGCCTGACGGGGGAGGCGGACGCCATGGTGACCGCGCCGCTCAATAAAGAGGCCGTGACGCTGTCAGGCCGTCGCTTCACCGGCCACACCGAATACATCGCGGAACTCTGCGGCGCTTCGGAGTCGCGCATGCTGCTGGCCAGCGACCTCCTCTCGACGGTTCATGTCACAACCCATGTGCCCCTGGGGAAAGCGTGCCATCTCGATACTGCCCGCATCTTACGCACTATCGAGCTGGGCCACGAAACGATGCTCCTTTTCGGCCTTGCGCAGCCGCGCGTCGCAGTGTGCGGCCTGAATCCGCACGCCGGAGAGCACGGCTTGTTCGGAGACGAAGAGGAGCGTTTCATTCTGCCGGCCGTCCGGGCAGCCCAGCGTCAGGGCATTCGCTGCAGCGGCCCTCACCCAGGCGACACGGTTTTCCTTCAGGCCAGCCGGGGCGCCTTTGATCTGGTCGTGGCGATGTACCACGACCAGGGACACATTCCGATGAAGCTGATCGACTTTGAAGGAACCGTGAACGTCTCGTTGGGCCTTCCCATCATCCGCACTTCAGTTGACCACGGAACTGCCTTTGACATTGCGGGCAAGAACCTCGCCGACGCGCGCAGCATGAAACAGGCGCTGCGCATGGCCACGCGGTTGGCGACAGGCAGGCGCAACGCCGCGCTTCCAAAGCCGCCGGAGCGGACCTGAATCATGGGCACCATTCGATGGCTGGATCTTGCCGTGATCGTCATCTACATGGCGACGCTGGTGTTTTTCGGACTCCGCTTCGCCAGGCGGCAGACCTCCACGGAGCGTTACTTCGTTGCCAAGCGCAGCATACCAGGCTGGGCGGCGGGACTCTCGCTGCTGGCCACGTTAATCAGCAGCATGACTTTCATCGCCTACCCAGGGTCCGCGTACGCCGGCGACTGGTCAAACCTGGTGCCCGGGTTCATGGTGGTCGTAGTGCTGGCGATCCTGGGGTTGGTCATTATCCCGTTCTTCCGGCATGTGGTCGGAGTGAGCGCCTACGAATATTTCGGCAAACGGTTCGGGTACGGAGTAAGGGTGTACTCCTCCGTGGCCTTTGCGGCGACTCATTTCTTTAAGATGGGTTTCGTGTTCTATCTCCTGGCGCTGACGGTGAGCGGCATGACAGGGTGGAAGACCGAGCGCGTCATCATCCTGGTCGGAATCGTCACCATGGGTTACACGCTGATCGGCGGAATCGAAGCCGTGGTGTGGGCGGACGTCTTCCAAGGCTTTCTCTTGTGGGTGGTGGTCTTCATCTGCCTGGGCTTCCTCCTCTTTCTTCCGCCCGGCGGGCCGGCGCAGGCGCTTCAAACCGCTTGGCAAAGCCACAAACTCAGTCTTGGAAGCACCGCTCCGGATTTAACCAGGCCTACCGTTCTCGTGCTCTCTCTGTACGGCTTCTTTTTCTACCTGCAGAGATACACGGCGGACCAGACCATCGTTCAGAGATATCTGGTAGCCAAGTCCGATCGGGCGGCGCTGGGCGGAATCACGCTCGGAGCGGTGCTGTGTGTCCCCGTGTGGGCGCTATTCATGCTGATCGGAACGCTTTGCTGGACCTTTTACCGAAGCACCTCTGAGAGGCTCCCTGCATACATCGGCAAGGCGGATCAGGTTTTTCCGCACTTTATCACGACGCACTTGCCGTCCGGGCTCGCCGGACTTTTCCTGGCTGCCTTATTTGGCGCGGCGATGGCTAACCTTTCAGCCGATCTTAATAGCCTGGCCGCGATCGGTGTGGAGGACTACTACCGCGTGTTCCGGCCCGCGGCGTCCGAGCGGCTGCGACTGCGCATCGCAAAAATCATTGTGGCCTTCTGCGGCATTCTATGCATGGTGGTGGCGACGGCGCTGGTGCACACGCGCGGCACCGCGCTCTCCCTATGGTACTCAATCTCTGCCATGGTCGCCGGCGGCCTGGCAGGGCTTTTCCTCCTGGCGTTTCTCAGTGAACGTTCGAGCAAAACCGCGGCGTGGGTAGGAATCTCCTGCGGTTTATTGTTCTCCACGTGGGGCACGCTTACATCGGGCGGAGGCAAAATATGGAACCTGGGCCGATACAATTTCCCATTCCACGAATACATGATCGGTGTAGTCGGCCACATCGTCGTGCTGGTCTCCGGCTACGCCGCGAGTCTTTGGTTCCCCAATAATGATGTCGCGTCGAAAGACCTTACGCTGTGGGGTTGGCGTCGGCGGGGTAAGGCCGGAAGGGCGGCAATGGAGGTTCAACAAGTTGACCCATGAATAAACTTGGACTCGCTGTTAAGAAGAATGGAAGGCGCCCGCTCCTGGGCGCCGCCACGTATCTATATAATCCCACCTTCCTGGAGATTGCCGCCCTCGCGGGCTATCAGGCAGTGTGGATCGAGATGGAGCATACGTTCTTGAGCTTCTCCGAAGCGGCCGACTTGTGCCGGATCGCTTCAGGCCTGGGCTTACTCACGATGATTCGAATTCCCGACGCCCAGCGAGCCACGGTCCTGAAAGCCGCTGAATGTGGCCCCGATATTATAGACCTGCCGATGGCGAATTCTCCCCAAGTACTGGAAGAGTTGCGCCGCTATGCGAAGTTCCCGCCCCTCGGCGAACGAGGCTACTTCAGCGTCTCGCGGGCCGTCAAATATGGCGTGGGGGTGGATGTCCCGGCAACGCAGCAGACGATCAATGAAGAGCTTTGTCTCATGGTTCAGGTTGAGACCGAGGAGGCAGTCAGACGAATTGACGAACTCTGTGCCGTACCGGGTATTGAAGGGATCTTCATCGGACCGGCTGACCTTTCTGCCAGCCTCGGTGTGCCAGGCCAGACCGGACACGAGAAGGTGCGCAGCGCCGCCGCTTTCGCCATAAACAGGGCCAAGGAGCACGGAAAGCAGACCGCTGCGGGAATCCACCTTCAGGACCTTGGCTTTTGGGTAACTCAGGACCTTGACTTGTTGTTTTGTATCAATGATCTCGCCGCAATGAAGGCAGGAGCGCAGAAAGCGTTTGACGAAGCGCAGGCGGCGCTTGCGCAATCGGCGGCAGAAAGAGCAGGAAAATGATTCAGAAGATCACGTTGTATCAACCGCAAACCCTGGTTTTCGGCCGTGACTGCGCCAAAGACTGCGGGCCGTATTTGCGGCGCGCAGGCATCAGGCGCGCCATGGTAGTGACCGCTCCGCCTACGCGGCATCTGGCCGCCACGTTGGCCGAGACCATCCTCCACGAAGGACTGAAGGTTGAAATTTACGATGGGGTTGATAAAGAGCCTACGATCACGATGTTCAAGTTGGCGCTTGATGCCGGCCGCGACTTCCAGCCTGACGCCGTCGTTGGCGTGGGGGGTGGCAGCGCTTTGGACGTTGCAAAATTGGTTGCCGCCCTGGCGGATGCGAGTCAAAGTGTGGAGGACTGCTTCGGTATCGACCTGCTGAATGGCCGTAGCAGGTTGCTTGCCTGCCTGCCAACCACCGCGGGCACCGGGAGTGAAGTATCGCCTAACGCCATTTTGCTGGATGAGTCAGCCAGACTGAAAAAGGGAGTGGTCAGCCCCATAAGCGTTCACTTAACGCCTCAACTGGTCAAGTGGTGGCAATTTGGGTCTCGTTCGCCACTAAATTCAGGCCCGGAGGGCCGACAGGGAGTAGCCCACGGCGTGAGCCGTGGGAC
>JBEKLY010000223.1:0-13392 GCA_050010015.1 Terriglobia bacterium | reverse complement strand
CCGAGAAGGTAGAGGTCGAACTCGGAAAGAGTAGGGGGAAAGCGGTAAGGGTCTTCAAACTCAACCTCGTTGCCGTCCCCATAATTGGCGCGAAGCCGGTATCGAAAAACCTGTGCGTCGTTAGGGAACACGGCCTCGAAAAATCCGTCGGGGTGGATGAGTTGCGCCGGGAATGCTTCCGACTCGCGCAACACCCAAGCTTCTTTGGCCCCCGGCAGGTAGGCGCGAACGGCTACAGCCGGTTTTTCTTCCCGGTCAACAATGTGTGCGCCGAGAATGTGGAATGGATCCGAGTGCTCCGCGTTCAGAATCGACTCGAGTTCATCCAGCGGCGCGGTGGTCTCAGCTAACAAGTCGGTTGGCTCCAGCATATTTAACTATTGTATATGAGAACCTGATGGATTGCAGGAGTCAGGAGTCAGAAGTCAGGAGACAGAAGGACCTGAAGACTAGCCGCTGCTCTTCGGCAACTCACCGAGCGGCGCGACTCGCAGGTCGACCTCTTCCTTTGCCCCGTTGTAACCAAATCCTATTGGACCATTACATTGACGGACGTGCTGGCGGTAAACCCATTCGAATCTCTGGCAGTCACAGTGACGTGGTAGGTTCCCGAATGCGCGAAAAAGTGTTGGGCTGGAAACCAGGAAGTTACCCAGGCATCTCCGTCGCCAAAATTCCAAAAGGCAGGGCCAGGAATTGTAGCTCGCGGCGCGGTCGGCAGCATTACGCCATTAAAGGAAACAGCATGACCACTTACTTGAGGTTGGAAGAATCGGATCGTGGGTGCCCCATACCGGTTGCTTGAGTTCCCTGTCAAAGTTGTCCGAACCTGAGTTGAGGATTTGACCGGCGGCTTGGTATGCAGATAGCTATCAATCAGTGGTCCTCCCCCTCCAAAGAAGTACCACAACGTGAATATAAACAACGCTAAGTTCATGACGAGTATAAGCTTATCTTTCTTTCGTATTCGTATTGGCAGACCCAACCTCTCGCATTCCATTTCGAGGTTTCTCTGCCTTCTTGCCCGTTCCGCACCTCCGCTTTGGGTTATGATTTCGCGATTGCGTCGCTCTATCGCTTCGCGCGGGGTCTCATGCAGGACACTCATAGCGCATTGCTCCTTTGCAAGTTTATAAAGGCCGTCTCCTTTTAGCCTGCCCTTTTAACGTCTCTGTTTCCATTAGTCTCTGCCCATCGCTTCTTCGCGGCATTCGAGGCAAAGTTTCTATGTTCCTCCGGGGTCATCGTCTCCATTCGGCGCTTCCCGCCAATCTTGCCGCCACGCCTGCCCATTTCTGCCATAACCTTAGAGAGCCAGGAGCTAGAAAAAAAGGTGGCGCATGCCCTGTTATCCAGGTGTGCGCCACCTCGTCTCTGGTACTTACTCCTGACTCCTGACTCCTCCGCCTTACCGCCTGCCGTGCCCTCCGCCGCCTCCGCTGTGACCACCACCACCACCGCCGCTGCTGTGACCACCACCGCCGCTGCTGTGGCCACCGCCACCACCACCACCGCTACTATGGCCTCCACCGCCACCCTTTTCGCCGCGACCGCCGCCGCTGTAAGAGCGTGGAGCGTTGGACCGCGGGACCACAATGGGCCTATTCATGTTCAATGTAGGACGCCCGCCGTAGCCGCCGTAGGATCGTCCCCCCGAATACTGGCCCCAGCTTGGCGCGGAGGTACGTGGAGCAGGAGCGTTCCATCCACCACTCCGATTAGAAGGCGCGGCTTGGTTCGTCCTCGGATAATTCTGCCAGCCGCCCTGCTGCGCAGCGCCGGGCCGGGACTGGTAATTCGGGGCCGGTTGAGAGCGCATCCCGCCGTAACCGCCATTGTTGTAGCTTGGCGCCTGCCCGCCCTGGGAATTAGGAGCACGCGAAGAGAATTGCCGCCAGTTCGAGTTGCCCGCCTGGCCCTGAGGGGTCGCGGGCCTGGAGTTACCCAAGCCGGAGCGGTTCGTGTTGCCGTAGCCGGCGTTCCCACCTCTCTCGGCTGTGTTCGCGCCCCGCGCGCCATAGTTCGCGGCGCTCGTCGGACCCTGCCGAACCATTTGCTGAATCTGTCCGGCCCGCTGGCTGAACGACTCCGTGCGCGCGGGCGCCGGATTCCGAGAGTAGAAGTGAGTGCTATTGATCGACCGCGCCGGTATTGCGGACTGTCCGGCCATGCGATTACCCGGCATCAAGCTGGCGCGTGTGGGGACAACCGGCAGCGTTCCGCGCACCATTTGGGCTGAATGCAGCGTCGTCGCATCCACACCCCGGCCGAACTCCCTTGCGGGCATTCCCCTCCCAAACTGACTGGAAGGCATGGTAGTTATGCCTCGCCGGACATTGGAGTTGGTCATCGCCGCTTGCAGGTTGGACATGTAGCGCCCATTTAAGCTTCGCGGGTAACCCGCGCCGTAGTTGTTGATGCGGGCTATGCTGCCAATACCTACAGCGCTGTAGCCATTATGATGTCCCCACCAACCGAAGACCGCGTCAAAAGGCCCCAGGGCCAACCAACCAATCGATCGGAAACCGAAACCAAGACCTATTCCGAACCCCCGTGCCGCTAATCCGAGACCGAGGAAGGAGACATAAGCTGGCGCCCAAAGAGGTCGCGCTCCCCCAAATCCGATGCCGGGCCACCAGCACCAACGGCCGCCACCCCAGAACCACCGCCCGTAATGGTAAGGCGCCCAGCCCCACGGTTCACCGCCAACCCAAGTCCATCCCCAATAGGGCTCCCAAGTCCAGTTACCATCGGAATAGGGAGACCAGTCCGGCCCCTCATTGGGCGACCAGACGTTGCCGTAGTCAGGTGTATTCTGCCATGTGCCGTACTGGTCGAGGTCCTGCGCGCCCGTGTAATACCTGTTCGCGTATTGCCAGCTTTGCGCCTGATCGATCACGCGGTCGCGCTGCTCGTTCCACCGGTCGAATTCATCAAATGGCTTGGCGTTGGCGACCTGGTATTCGGGATTGTCGGTTCCCCGTACGTAAATGACCTGGCCAGACTCAACATTCGAGCTGCCCTGCGGGGTCGATACCTGAACCCTGCCTTTGTGGACGGCCACTTCCGTCTGCCCATCGCCGTCGATCTGAATGCGGTAAACCCCCGGGCCCTGTGGAATCACCGCCATGTTGGGCGTGTCGATTTCCACGTTCGCTTCCGAGCCCTTGAACACCGTATAGTCGATGGTGCCGTTTGCCACTTGAATCTGAATCCTGCCTTGCACGAGGGCCGCGACCTTCACCTGGGCATTCTGGTCCAGGCGCATGACATTCGCGAAGTCAAGCTGCACTTCCGCACGCGACTGCCCGGCAGTCGCTACCGCGTCGCCCTGCATCACCGGCGCGTTCACAACAGCCGCCACCCATTCCCCGCTATCTCCGCGCATCAAGGAAACTTGGCCATTGACGATGCCCACGCGGGCAGCACCCGGGGCAGGTCCCTGCTCTTGGCCTGTGCCGTATTGTCCCTGCTGCTGGTCAGGACCATAGGGAGGTGGCCCCTGGTCCGGGTTGCCGTTATCCGGCAGAGGAGCTCCGGCCTGAGCGTCGGGCGGAGGCGCCTGCTCTTGAGCCACGGTTATCCGCGCCGCCACCAGGAATAACGTGCTCAGCGCAATCGCGTACCAGAGTTTTCGGTTTTTCATGGCCCACCTCTCACCCATCTGACCCTTCTCCTGTGCCAGCTTTTTTAGGGCAACTGGGTGGCCAAAAACAAGGAACAGAACGAAGCGCGCCATGTCATTGAAGCACAAACAGTTATTACCGATTACCGGATTCGTTGTTACTCGCGTAATGAACCAAGTTTTGGCCGAATTCAGCCGAAGGTGGCCGATTTGAGCCAACCTACAGCCCCTTCATTTTCAAAGAAATAGGCGACAAGACCGGTGGGGCTACTCACGTAGCTCCCCTTCGGGGAGCCAGCCGCTTGCGGCGCCCCTATAGGGCACGCGTCGGCGTGCCCCTACGCCTCGGGCTCATCCGGCACGCCGAGCTTCGACAAACGATAACGGAAGGCATTGCGGGAAAGGCCCAGCAGGCGCGCGGCCTGGCTTTTGTTGCCGTTGGCGCGGCGCAGGGCTTCCTTGATGATCTCATCCTCATACTGCTCGAGCGTCAAGCCTTGCGGCAGGAAGGGGCCGGAAGAGTCGCCGGAAGGCATTCCGGGGCCGGCAACTGACGGCGCGCCCCGGCCAATGTCCAGGCGGATGTCGCCCACATCAAGCATCGTGCCGGTCGAAAGCGCCACGGCGCGCTCGATAATGTTCTCGAGTTCCCGGATGTTTCCGGGCCAATGAAAATCCATCAGCATGCGCATGGCGGCAGGGGTAATGCCCTTGATGGGCTTTGCGGATTCGTGCACAAACCGCGCCAGGAAATGGTCCGCAAGGTAAGGGATATCTTCCTTATGCTCGCGCAGGGGAGGAATGCTGATGGGCACGACGTTCAGGCGATAGTAAAGATCCTCGCGGAAGGTGCCCTGTTCGAGGGCGGCGCGCAAGTCCTGGTTTGTCGCTGCAATCACGCGCACATCCACCTTCAACGTTTTGGTTCCGCCCAGGCGCTCAAATTCGCGCTCCTGGAGCACGCGCAAGAGCTTCACCTGGATGGCCCCGGGCACGTCGCCGATTTCGTCCAGCAAGATAGTACCCTTATCCGCGAGTTCGAACTTGCCGGGCTTCGACGTTACCGCTCCGGTAAAGGCCCCTTTCTCGTATCCGAAGAGCTCACTCTCCAGCAGGTTCTCGGGGATGGCGGTGCAATTGATCTTGATGAAGGGCCCGGAGGCGCGGCGCGAGTGCTGATGAATGGCGCGCGCGATCATGTCTTTGCCCACGCCGCTTTCACCGCCCAGCAGTACGGTCGAGTTTGTAGGCGCCACGCGCTCGACAATGGCAAGCACTTCCTGCAGCTTGCCACTCTTGGCGACGATATTCTCAAACTGGTAGCGTTCGCCCAGCGCTTCGCGCAGGTCGCGATTCTCCTCGCGCAGGCGGCGAACGTCCAGTTCCTTGCCGATCAGGAGCTTGATCTCCTCCATCGAGAACGGCTTCAGCACGTAATCGCTCGCCCCGGCCTTCATAGCGTTGATGGCGGTTTCCACCGTCCCGTACGCCGTCATCAGAATGACCGGCAGGTGCGCGTTTGCGCGTTTCACGTTTTGCAGGAATTCCAGGCCGTCCATGCGCGGAAGCTTGAGGTCGGTCAGCACCAGGTCGACTTTCTCCTGCCGCAAAAGCTTGAGCCCGGTCTCGGCATCCGAGGCGGAGACGGTCGTGTAACCTTCCTCCGCCAGATTCAATTCCAGCAGCCGCAACATTTTCGGTTCGTCTTCGACAATTAGTATGGTTGACATGGCATTATTGGGCGAAAGAAACAGGAAATTGGAAAATGGAAAATGGACAAGGGAACCAATTGTCCTGAGTCAGAAGCTCGTTGAATGATTCAGCCCGCGAAGCGGGCGGCAGAGTGTAGCCCACGGCGCAAGCCGTGGGACCGCAGACACGACCGCCCTCACCCCCGTCCCCTCTCCCGCCCAGCGGGAGAGGGGTGCCGAAGGCGGGGTGAGGGCCGTTTAACCCAGGGCTTGCGCCCTGGGCTACTCTATGCCGCCCCTGACGGGGCTCCGAAAGACGACTGCGCATCAGAAGGGCATTTTTAACGAACGTCCGACTCATTCCACTAGTTTCCCAGTTTCCATTTTCCACTTTCCAGTTTCCATTCTCTAGTTTCCATTTTCCTCTTTCGTCATTCCCCCGGCAAAAACACGCGGAAGCACGCGCCCTTCCCCGGCTCGCTCGAAAGGCGGATCCAGCCGCGATGATCATCCACGATTTTCGAGACCAGGGACAATCCCAATCCCACTCCTTCTTTTTTGGTCGTGAAAAAGGGATTGAAGATCTGCTCGCGCAGCTCCGGAGGGATGCCTGGCCCGGTATCTTCGATGTTGATCTCCACGCCGTTTCTTCCGTCAAAGCTCGTGGCCGCGACACTCAGGGTCAGCTTGCCGCCCGTTTCTTTCATCGCTTCAAAGGCATTCAACACGAGATTAACGAGCGCCTGCTCGGAGAGGTCAGGGTCCACGTTCATTTTCGGCAATCCCTCGGCATACCGCCGGACCACCTCAACCTTTGCCTCCGGCCAGCGCTCGCCCGCGACCCGTACTGCACGGTCGAGGAGCGGCGGAATCTCGGTGGGGCTTCTCTCCAGTTTAAGCGGGCGCGCGAAGTTGAGGAAGCGGGTTACGACCGTGTTGAGCCGATTCACCTCGCTCATAATATACCCGGCAACTTCTGTGGTCAGCGGGTCGGCCGATTGGAGACGCCGCGTCAGCGTCTCCGCCGAGCCTCTAATGACCGCCAGGGGATTGCGTATCTCGTGCGCCAAGCCCGCGGTGAGCTGTCCCAAAGCCGCCAGCCGCTCCGACCGGCGTGCTTCTTCCTGCGCCTGCTCGAGGCGGCGGTTTGTCTCCGCCAACTCTTCCGCGAGTCGCCGGTAGCGTTCCGCCTGCCGGCGATTCTCGCTGACGAATGGATTCACCACTACGGCCGCGAGAAAGAAGAAGATGTTTCTGAGCGCAAGCTCCTTGGCGCCCTCCGGCGAAAACTCGTAAAACTGCAGCGTAGGGATCAAAAGCGAGCAGTAAGCCGCCGAAGTAATCGCAGTCCAGATCAGCGTGCCGGTGATCTCAAAGAACAGGGCCGCCGTCATGACGGGCAGAAAATAAATAAGGTAATAGCTGCTGCTGATGCCGCCGGCGCCGGTGCCCGTGTGCTCCATCAGCAACGTCCCCAGAAGTATCTTGATGATGACGCTGTAATACCTGCCGCGGGATGGAATCCAGGTGAGCAGGCGATGCTCGAAGATTTGGAACAGGCCGATAGCAAGCAGCGTTTCCTGCTTGTGGACCTCGTAGATCGGGTCCATAAAGGCAAGGCCGCCCAGAAAGACCAGCCAGAGAAGACCCGTCCAGGTGAAGATGTTGCGCTCTTGGTCAGCCATGATCGACGCTAATAGACACTCCAATGTAACATCAGTCTTGGGAGTTGTGGAATAAACCGTTCCTCGGATTGTCCAAGTTTAATTTGTAGCGCCGACCTACCTGGGCAGTGTCTGCTCTGAAAGTCGTAGGGCGGGCGTCTCGCCCGCCGTGGCACGGGCATTCCTTCGCTCCGCTCAGGACAGGCTCTGCCCGTGCGCGGGAGCGGGACGCTCCCGCGACCGCGGGCGAGACGCCCGCGCTACGTCCGTCCGTCGGCGTGCTATTTTCATGGTTTCCTGGTGCCCGTCAGCCGACGGACATGAGCGACTGCCCTGAAAAGATGTAGGGGCAGGGCTTGCCCTACCCTGTTCATGAGGGGACGGCGAGCGGTCCCCTTACGAGCTGGTAGGGGGCTAAAACTCGCCTCTGCACGTTCAAGGTGGGCGCCACCGATTTTCCGCTTGACAAGCCCGCTGTGAGGTGATAGCCTATTGGTGTGCTCATGTTATGGACACGATGTCGCAGGCAGGCGCCCGGAATTGCCGGAGAGCAAAAGGAAACCTCATACTCCGGGCAAGAAGGCAAAGCAGGTCACTACAAGAAATGGAAAATAGTGGGAACGAAGCTAAGAAGTACTTGAAAACAAAGGAAGTCGCCTTTTTAAATGCTGCAAATTAAGCGCGTTTAGCGCGCGAATTGGCACGATTCTGACCCCAAAAGGAGCAAAATACGCCGCATTTGCGAAAA
Source organism: Terriglobia bacterium (assembly GCA_050010015.1). GTDB lineage: Bacteria > Acidobacteriota > Terriglobia > UBA7540 > UBA7540 > CAVROP01. The sequence continues at coordinate 5,664 of JBEKLY010000223.1, read as the reverse complement.
CGAAGTCCGGGCCTGCGACTCGCTGCGCGGTGGCACGACAGTGACAGGTAGTCGGCTAGAGAGTCGCGCTTCTTGCATCGGCTTTCAAGGAAATAGGCTGGCGCAGAGCGAAGCTCGGCGGTTTCAATCGATTCGACTGATGCCAAAACGCAGAGCTTCGCTCTGCGCCAGGCTGGTTAAGTGTAAAAAAGTGTCGGACGCAGGACACCAGGTTGGCATTTCCCCCTGACACCGGCATCAGGCAATGGTAGCCTACCGTGACTGTCGAAGGCCGTAAATCAACTGAAACCCAAGAAGGAAGCAAATCCATGCCAGGAATCATCAAAGAAAGACTCTTTACTCCAGGGCCAACTCCCTTGCTCATGGAAGCCCAGGCGCGCGCCATGGTGGCCAATGTCCACCATCGCACCGAGGCGTTTCGCCTGATCATGCGCGAGACGTTGAATCTTTTGAAATACTATTTCAATACTCAAAACGATGTTCTGATCCTGGCGAGTTCCGGCTCGGGAGCGATGGAAGGCTCCCTCTCGAACCTGGTTTCGCCCGGCGAACGCATCCTGGTAGGCACGGCGGGAAAGTTCGGCGAGCGCTGGCTGGGTCTCGCGGAAGCTTATGGCATCGAGGCCCTCAAGGTTGAAGCTCCCTACGGTCATCCACTGAACGTCGACGAGATCAAAGCCAGGTTGGAGCAGGACGGCCCATTCCGTGCTCTTTACGTTCAGGCCACTGAAACCTCGACCGCCGTCAGCCATGACGTGAAGGCGCTGGGCGCAATCGTCAGGAACTATCCCGAGACTTGCCTGGTGGTGGACGCCATCACCGGCCTCGGAACCACCGAACTTCGCCCGGATGAGTGGGGCCTCGACATCGTTATCGGAGGCTCGCAGAAGGCCGTCATGATCGCTCCCGGTCTCGCCTTCGTCGGCGTCAGCGAGAAAGCCTGGAAGATGATCTCGAAGGCCAAGCTTCCCCGCTACTACTTCGATTTTGCGAAGGAACGGAAGAACCAGGCCAAAGGCGAGACAAGTTATACTCCCGCGACCACGCTCATCATCAGCCTGCACGCGGCCCTCGAATACATTAAACAGATCGGCCGGGAAAACCTGATCGCCAACGCTGCGCTGCTGGCGGAGGCCACGCGCGAGGCCGCCCAGGCGCTGGGGCTTAAGTTATTCGCGGTTTCCTCGCCGGCCAACGCCGCCACCGCCGTCTGTGCGCCGGAAGGTATGGATTCGGGCGCCATCGTGAAGGAAATGCGCAGCCGCTTCGGGGCCGTCATTGCCAACGGCCAGGGCAGCATGAAAGGCAAGATCTTTCGCTTGGCCCACCTCGGTTATTACGACCTGCCTGAATTGTTTGCGGCTATGGCGATGCTGGAGCTGGTGCTTTTAAAACTGGGGCACAAAGTTGAATTAGGCAGCGGCGTCCGCGCCGCCCAAGAAGTTTACCTGCGACGATGTGGGTAGCGCCTCGGAGTGCGGCAGCGAAGCTACCGCCGTTTCGCGCCGAACCAAAGGCGGCAGCTTCGCTGCCGCACTCCATCAAGGCAAAAACCGCTTTCGACTTTCGACCCTCGACTGTTGACTTTCGACTAACCTATGAAAATCCTCATTGCCGACAACGTTTCAGAACGCGCCGTCAAAATTCTGAAGGCGGAGAAATCCTGGGAGGTGGTCTTCCTTCCGAAGAAGGCTAATGCCTCCGTTGAGGAAGAAATCCAGGACGCCGACGCCCTGGTGGTGCGCAGCGCCACGAAAGCGACGGCCGCGCTGCTCGAGCGGGCCAGGTGTTTGCGCGTCATTGGGCGAGCCGGCAGCGGCGTGGACAACGTAGACCTGGACGCCGCAACCAAAAAAGGCATTGTGGTGATGAACACGCCGGGCGGCAATGCCGTCAGCGTGGCCGAGCACACCATGGGACTGCTCCTGGCTTTGGCGCGGCGCATCCCGGAAGCCGACAGCCTGCTTAAACGCGGCCAGTGGGAGAAGAAGAATCTCACCGGAATCGAGTTGCGCTCAAAGACGCTGGGCCTGGTAGGCTTCGGCAACATCGGCCGCGAAGTGGCGCGACTTGCACAGGCTTTCGGCATGACGGTTCTCGCCTCAGACCCTTTTGTTTCCTCCGGTCAGGCGGAGGAGCAGGGCGTCAAGCTGGTTTCGCTCGAAGAACTGCTGAAGGAAAGCGATTTCCTCAGCTTGCACGCAGCGGCGACAGCGGAGAACTATCACATGCTCAACGCCAAGACCCTGGCGCTTGCCAAGCCCGGCTTGCGAGTCGTGAACTGCGCGCGCGGCGAGTTGATCAACCAGGCAGACCTCGTGGCTGCCCTTGAAAGCGGCCAGGTGGGCGGAGCCGGGCTGGACGTCTTCGAATCCGAGCCGCCCAAAGACACGCGCCTGGTGAACCACCCGCGCGTCATCTCGACGCCGCACATCGCGGGCTCGACGGAAGAGGCGCAGGAGATCGTGGGCATCCGGATCGCGGAGCAGGTGCGCGACTTTCTCCTTCAGGGTGTGCCGCGCAACGCCGTCAACATGCCCACCATCTCGCCCGAGGAGTATCAGAAGCTCGCCCCCTACGTGCAGCTTGGCGAAAACCTGGGCACCTTCGTGGCCCAGATCGCGGGTGAGCGCATCAGCGAGGCCAGAATCAGCTACGACGGGGGCCTGGCGGAACTGAACACGCACCTGGTGAAGAACGCCGTTCTGAAAGGCATTCTGAAAAAAGCCCTCTCCGACAGCGTGAACATCGTCAATGCCGGAACCCTTGCGCAGGCGCGGGGGATCGAAGTGCAGGAAGTGCGAAGCGCCCGGCGCGCGGCGTTCTCTCACTCCCTGGGCCTGGCCCTGCGCACCGAGACCGGATCGGCTAGTGCGCTAGCTATGGTGGGTCCGCGGGGAAAGCTGCGCATCCTGGGCATCGATGAGCTTGACATCGAAGCCCCCCTCGAAGGCATTCACGTCTACATTCGCAATCAGGACGTGCCGGGCGTGATCGGACGCATCGGCACCATCCTGGGCGACCACAAGATCAACATCGCCAACTTCGCTCTCGGCCGCGACGCTCAGGGAGGCGAGGCGGTGGGACTTGTCCAGGTTGACGGACTTGTCCCGGAAGAAGTTCTGGCGGAAATCCGCTCCATCGCCGCTATTCGCGTGGCGCGCGTGGTGGAAATCTAGGCAGTCGTCAGTTGTCCGTTGTCAGTGGTCCGTGGTTAATCGCGCCCCGCCGTGTTCAGTAGTCAAAGTCATTCCCGCGAAAGCGGGAATCCACGGCGCGTGATCCGCTGCACGAACGGCAATTCACTTCAGACAACGGACAACGGACAACGTACAGTGAATACCTGGGTTTTCAAAATCAACACCAAGCGCGGCTGGGAATTTGACCAGTATTTTCGCTCGCGCACGCGGGGCGTTTATGAGTTGGGCGACGAAGGCTGGATCCGCAGCGCCTCGAGCCTGCGCTACATCCGCGAGGAAGTGAAGCGCGGGGACCTGTTCCTTTGCTACGAGGTGGACCGCAAGTGGGTGGTGGGGATCGCGCGAGCGGCTTCGGACGGGCGCGACAGCGGCATGGGCTCGCTCCTTGATTTCTGCCCGCCGCGAGAAGCCGTGCGCCTCGGGAATCCCCTCACGCGCCATCCCGACCTCGATCACATCCTGGCTTTCAGCCCCCACCGCGGACGCGGCACCGTTCAGAAGATCGACCGCGACGAGTTTGCTCGCCTGCGCCGCATCCTGCTGCGCAAGAACTCCGAACAAGCCCAGGCACTGCGACGGCTCCTCGGATGAGCAGAGCCCTCAGCTCTCAGCCGTCAACCCTCTGCCGCCAATAAGAAGGCTGCCCTCTCCCTTGGGGAGAGGGTCTTCATTTCACCTTCGGTTTACAGGCGATTGATGACGCTCGCAAGGTACCCAGCGCCAAAGCCGTTGTCAATATTCACCACGCAAACGTTGGGCGAGCAGCTATTGAGCATGCCGAGGAGCGCCGCGAGGCCGCGAAAACTGGCGCCGTAACCCACGCTCGAGGGGACGGCGATCACGGGGGCGCTCACCATGCCGCCCACGACGCTCGGCAGCGCGCCCTCCATTCCTGCCACAACGATGACGATCCGACCTTCGCGCAGGTGGCGGCTCTCGCCAAGCAGGCGGTGGATGCCCGCCACACCCACGTCGTAAAGCGACTCGACGCGATTGCCCATGATGTCGGCCGTAACCAGCGCTTCTTCCGCCACCGGGATGTCCGAGGTGCCCGCGCAAACCACCACGATTTTACCCTTGCCCCGGATCTTGCGCTCGCGGCGAAAGGTGATGGCGCCGGAAAGTGCGTGGAACTTCGCCGTCTTTTCCAGATTCTTCAACCGCTCAAACAACCCCGCGTCACCCCGTGTGATGAGGACGTTGTGCTTGTTCATCAGCATGTGACGCACGATCCCTTCGACGTGCCCCGGGTCTTTGCCGCGCGCGAAGACCACTTCAGGCAATCCCTGGCGAAGCGACCGGTGATGGTCGATCTTGGCGTATCCCAGATCTTCGTAAGGCAGGTTGCGCAGGCGCTCGACCGCGCCTTCCACGCTCAGTTTGCCCCGCCGCACTTGCTCGAGCATTTCGGTGATTTCTTCAGGTGACAATGTCCCCTCCCCGCTCTGTGGCCCCACGAGTTAGTATATCAGGTGCCAGCCGGCTTTCTTGACTTCACGCATCACACTTACTAACATGCCTTTGATGCCCTCCTCACAAACTGCCCTCGGCAAGAGCCTGATCCTCGGAGTGACCGGCGCCAGCGGCACGATCTTTGCCCGGCGCATGTTGCAACTGCTGGAGGCGGATGATCGGGTCGGGAGAATTCATCTTGTGATCTCCGGCAGCGGATTGAAGGTGATGCGAGATGAGTTGGAACTGGAGGTGTCGCGATCCTCGGACATCGCTTCTGCCCTTGCCGCGCAGGCTGTAGCGAAGACCGAGTACTTGCTGGACTCTGACATCGGCGCCAGCATTGCCAGCGGATCGTACCGCGTGGATGGCATGGTGGTGATCCCCTGCACCACGGGTTGCCTGGCCCAAGTGGCCCACGGAATCTCGGAAACGCTCATCGAGCGCGCTGCGGACGTTTGCCTGAAAGAAGGCCGCAAGCTCGTGCTGGCGGTGCGAGACGCCCCCTTCAATCAGATTCATCTGAAGAACATGTTGCGCGCCCAGGCTGCCGGCGCCGCGATTTTCCCCATCATCCCTTCTTTCTACCACCGGCCGAAGACCATCGACGATCTCGTCACCCAATTCTGCTGCCGGGTGCTGGCTCTGCTGGGACTTCAGCAGGCGGACCAATTCAGTTGGAAGGGACTGGGAACGGAAGAAAGAGAAGGCAGTCGGCAGTAGGCAGGGGGGCAGTAGGTTCTTGTGAATTCCCCTCGCCCCCTTGGGGGAGAGGGTGGACCGTTGCCGGCGCCTTCTTCAGCCGGAGCGGGCTGGGTGAGGGGGTCGGCGCACGTAGACGGTGCTGTTGAATCAGGCGCCCGGCGACCGCTCGCTTGCATAAGGCGCTCAACTAGTATTACTATGTTAAGTCGTGTCGTTCCAAATTTGCTTGAACTTCGTTCCGCAGCAGGGACAGAGTCCGCTCCATCTCACCAGCCAAGGCTGGATCGTGCGGAGAATCTGTTCCCAC
>JBEKLY010000222.1:0-13509 GCA_050010015.1 Terriglobia bacterium | reverse complement strand
TGAACGGGATAAAAGAGAAACCGCCGGGCGAGTGGCCACGGCGGTTTTAGGTAAGATCCAGTGAATTGCACCCAAACAAACCCAAATCTCGTTGCTGCAATTCCCCGTAACTTTATGATGGCGTTGGTTGCGGGGGCTGGATTTGAACCAGCGACCTTTGGGTTATGAGCCCAACGAGCTACCAGACTGCTCCACCCCGCGATACTAGCATATCCAAAAGCGAGGGGATTAGCAACAAGCATTTTTGCCACGACTTTTGCGACACAGGCATTTGCGCGCAGCGTTACGCAAGGCGTGCGCGGTGGCCTTCCGTGTGCTAAGATTTTTCCTCCGGGATACAACGGCAAACGCACGGGAGGCTATGGTGGGCAAGGCAGCGGACCCTGCCGCGAGGACCTTCGCGGTCAATCGTCAGGCGCAACATCTATACCACTTGCTGGAAAAATTCGAGAGCGGCGTTGAGCTGACGGGGACAGAAGTGAAGTCGATTCGTGAGGGCAAGGTCAATCTGAAGGACAGTTACGCAGTGGTTAAGAACCAAGAAGTGTGGTTGATCGATTGCCACATCAGTCCCTATGCCGCCGGCAGCCGGTTTAACCATGACCCGCTGCGGGACCGGCGGCTGCTTTTGCACCGCCGCGAAATCGACAAGCTCAAGGGGCGCACGCAGGAGAAGGGTTTCACGCTCGTCCCGACGCGCGTTTACCTGAAGCACAACCTGATCAAGTGCGAAATTGCGCTGGCCAAAGGCAAGAATGTCTTCGACCACCGAGAAACCTCTCGACGCCGAACCATCGAAAGGGAAGTCCAGCAGGACATACGCGAACATCGGAGGCGGCACCAGTAACGCAGTTGTCAGGTGTTGGGTTTCAGATGCCAGGGTTGGACTAGGGGCTAGGGACGGCCGGTCGCGCGCTTACCGCGGAGATTTCAGATTCAAGATTCCAGATTTCAAAGGAAGAAATCAACTGCTGAGATGCTTCGCTGCGCTCAGCATGACAGGCGGGAGTCGACTGAGACGGACGACCGACCACAGACGACCCACCACTGGCCGCGGACCACGGACAACGCACCGCAGACAACTACATCCGTTCCGGCACTTCCATTCCCATCAAATCCAAAGCTGCAGTCAGCGTTTGATTCACAAGCTGGACCAGGTACAAGAGAAATTGTTGCCGCTCGGCGCTGGGCTCACTCAGGATGTGGAAGCGGTGGTAGAAGTTATTGAAAGCTTGCGCGAGCCGGAAGGCGTATTTGGCAACTCCCGCGGGCTCTTGGCTGGCTATGGCTTGCTCGACCGTCATCTCGAGTTGCGCAGCCAGGAGAGTCAATTCCCAAAAGGCAAGTCCATCCTCACCCGCGAAAAACCTCTCAAGCACTTCCGGCCCGACAGCGCGGTCCAGATTTTGGGCTTGGAAGCCCGCGTGTGTTTCCTGGAATTTGGTGAAGATGTTCCTGGCGCGAACAACGCTGTATTGCAGATAGGGTCCGGTCTCACCTTCGAAAGCGAGCGCTTCCTTGAAATCGAAGGCGATGATCATGCGCCGCGAGAACTTGAGCAGGAAATAGCGCAAGGCGGCGACGGCGATCATGCGGGCGTAGGTCCGCTGCTCTTCCGGGTTCTGAGTCATCTGGCGGGAGCAGACTTCCTCGAACGCCTTGGCAATCAGCTTGTCGATTAAATCGTCCGCCTTCACGCCCAGGCCTTTGCGGCCCGAGACTTCTACGTAAGGGCGCTCGCGATCTTCCTCACTCAACTCCACCCCCAGTTCTTCGGCGCAGCGCGGCGAGAGTCCCACGACTTCGTAAGCAAAGTGGTGCAGGTTGTTGGCTTGCTCGTGGTAACCCAGAGCGTGAAGCGCGGCCTTCACGAGATTTTGCAAGTAGGACTGGCGAGTATCAATCACCGCGTAGGCGCTGTGGGCGTGGCCGTGGGAGGGGGTTTCACCGGACACATTTTCGGCGGGGAAGTGACCCCTCACCCGTCCCGCGACGGCTGATGAAGGCGCCGTCGCAGGACACCCTTTCCCCAAGGGAGAGGGCTGCTCGATCTCGGAAAGGGGAGGGGGCTGTTCAACGTCGGAGGCGGGAGAGGGCTGATCGATCTCGGAGACGGTAGAGGGCGGCCCGGCCTTGGAAGCGGAAGGCGGCTCATATTCCGAATGGAGGGCGGTGCGCCAGACCGGGTGGCCATCAGGGTAGCGATAAAACAGCGCATAGCCGAAGTCTTTTCCTAACAAAGCGAATTTCCAAAGGTGATAGGCGATGTCCTTGCCAACGTAAGTGACCGTGCCGCTCGAGCGCACAATGATTTTGACGTCCTCCTCGCCAGGCTCGCCCTCGGGTTCGCTGGACTCGGAATCCCCCAGGCTCATGACCCAGCAACCGGCGTTCTTCCCGGCATCCTCGAAGCGAATGGCGCCGTTCTTCTTCAGCAACTCGAATGCGGATTTCCAAAAGTCGAGACGCAAAATCTCGCTCTCCTGAACGAGGAGATCGTATTGCACGTTGATGCGCAGCATGGTCGCGAGGTGCAGGCGCACGATAGCGGTGGAGACAAGGTCGGCCATGAGGGCCGGCTCGCCGTGGCCTTCTTCGATATCCTTCAGTGCTTGAGCACGGAGGTTTAGGGCCTCAGGGTTTGTCTGATAATATCTAAAGACTTTGGCGTAGAGATCCCAACAGAAATAGTCGAATCGCTGCTCGGGTTCCCGGATCAATCGCTCCACTTCCTCGAGGTTTTTCTTTTCGAGGTGGATGAACCCCACCACCACGTCCGCGACCTGCACACCTGTGTTGTCGATGTAGTTCTGCACTTCGACTTGGTCTCCGCGGAATTTGAGCAGGCGTACGAACGTGTCGCCCAGAATCGAATTCCTCAAATGCCCGATGTGGGCAGCCTTATTGGGGTTGATGCTGGTGTGCTCGACCAGGACTTTACCCGGGTCGGAGGGTAGGGAAGCCTGCCCTGAAACGCGCCGGGCGAACAGCGCAGCAGCGGCTCGAGCGCGGTTGAAATGAAAGTTCAGATAGCCGGCGCCGGCGGTGCTGACACGCTCGATCCCTTCCAAAGGCAGAAAGCGCTCCGCCAGGGTCTGGGCGATTTTTCGCGGCGGCTGACGCAGCTTTTTCGCCAGTTCGAAGCAGGCCGCCAGGGAGAGATCGCCCATCTCGAGGGAGGGCGGGGAATCCAGCGCGGGCGGTTCCATCGCCAGCTCAAAGATCTCGCGAACCAGTGCCACAAACCTCTGCTGTATTCTCCGCTGGATTTCCAGATACAAGTACGGCCTCCTTGAGAAGCTGCGCGCCGAAGGGGTTTCTAGTCCCGCCCTTTCGCTTCCGACACATAAGTTCGCTTACTAATTCAACGAAGCACGAGTTTCCTGTCCAGTGATTCGTGATGTAAGTCGGGGCGATTCGATGAAGTGTTGAGGGCCCCGCGAGCGTGCTGACGATATTCTTAAGCCCCAATGGGGCGGTCTAACAAAGCCCAGGCCAACGGCCTGGGTGAGGAATCCTTGCCGCGCAATTTGCCAGCCCTGAAGGGGCGTGATGAGCCGTTCGAGTTGGCGGAGGCGACGTTCCGCGGAGGCCAAGGCCTGGTTATTTCGCCCTTGCAGGGCTTGCTCCCAAAGAACGATGGTGTCTCGTTCGCGACCCAGGCCTGGGCTTTGTTAGCTCGCCCCTTCAGGGCTCGAAGCAGGAGGGCGGCACCGCAAGTGAAATCCGGGCAGAACGCTCAAGCCTCACTCGCAATTATAGCAGAACGAGGCGAATTGGGGGTCGCCCGCGGGGCAGAGTTATAGCATCAGTTCCGCCTCTAATCAGGTATTGACGTTTCGGATAATATGTTGTGATTTAACGACTGGGATGCTTTCGCCGTTTGCCGTGATGGTCGAGCCCGAGCTCTTCTCTCTTCCGGCTCAGAGTGTTGCGGTGAATCCCCAGGGCCTCGGCGGTCTTTGACATGTTTCCGTTGTTTTTTTCGAGCAAGCGTTGGATAAAGCGCTTCTCGAATTCGCTGATAGCCTCAGGGAATTGGATTCCGTTGTCGATCATGCGGTTGATGAGGGCTTCAAGCTGGTCTTTCACGACAGCGCTCCCGTGCGAAAGTATTTGCTTCGTGTGCTTAATTCTTCATTGTTTTCTTGTCGTTCTGGCTCACTGTTTCTTTGAGCCTCTCGAATCCCAGGCGAAACTGCGCTTTGAGGTTGGTGGGCATAGCCAATGAAATAATATGTGCTCCCGTGGTGACGTATGGAGCCAGTGATGATTGCTGCACCACTGCCGGCTTGATGGCGAAAGCCACCAGGACAAGGAGAAGCACGCAATCGACAAGCACCCCACGAACCAGGCCGAAAACCGCGCCCAGGAAGCGGTCGAACCACTCAATGCCGGCGGTCTTAATCAACTTTCGGGCCAGCAATGAGACAAGCGCGCCCACCATCAGCACTGCCACGAACAGGGTCAAGAAACCCAGCCCCAGGGCGACGTCGTGCGACTTAGTGAGATCCTCAAACCAAAGCGCCGCTCTCGGGTACGCCACTGCGGCCACCACGAGCGCGGCGACCAGCGCCGCGAGGGAGATCAATTCCCGGACGAAACCTTTCATGAGGGCGAATATCACCGAGCCCACCACAATGGCGGCGAATGTCCAGTCGAGCCAGTTCCAGGCACCCATGAGCCTCAGCGCAATCCCGCCTCGGCGGGATGTTTCAGTTAGGAGTCACGTCCAGTTAGAAGACTGTACGCCTGCCGGTATTTCTCACTGGTCTTTTCCACCACCTCAGGCGGAAGGTCAGGTGGGGGAGGTTGTTTATTCCAGTGCAGCGACTCGAGGTAATCGCGCACGAACTGTTTGTCGAACGAAGGTTGTGGCCGGCCAGGCAGATAACCCTGCTGGGGCCAGAAGCGAGACGAGTCCGGCGTGAGGACCTCGTCAATGAGGATAATGTCATTCCCGCTCCGCCCCCATTCAAACTTGGTGTCGGCAATAATGATGCCGCGTTCCGCTGCGTAGTCTCTGCCTTTGGAATAAAGCTCCAGGCTGAGATCGCGGAGCTCTTGCGCGGTCTCGAGGCCCACTGTCGCAGCGGCCTCGTCCCACGTAATGTTTTCATCATGGCCGGTGGTGGCCTTGGTGGCCGGCGTAAAGATCGGCTGTTCGAATTTTGAACCTTCCGAGAGACCCGCGGGCAATTCGATGCCGCAAACTCTTCCCGTAGCGCGATATTCTTTGAGGCCTGATCCTGCCAGGTATCCCCGCACCACGCATTCGATGGGGAAAGGCTCGGCCTTACGCACCAGCATGGAGCGGCCGTCCAGTTGATCGGCGAAGGGTTGAAGTTCCGCCGGGTAGTCGCTGAGCTTTGAACTCAGAAAGTGATTGGGAAAAGTCTTCCCGAACATTTCGAACCAGAAGCACGAAAGTTGCGTCAGCACCCAGCCCTTGCCCGGAATGCCTTCACTCATGACGACGTCAAAGGCCGAGAGGCGGTCTGTGGCAACGACCAGAAGCTGATCTGGCCCGGTTTCATAGACATCCCGGACTTTACCTCGGGAGAAAAGCTTCGCCCCGGGCAATCTGGTCATGGTGAGAACAGATCGAAGATTTGTTTGCATGTTGTTGGCTCAGAACATTCGTCATTCTAAAACATTGGCAGATGTTGTCAACGAAAAAAAAGAACGCGATGAAAACAAAGCAACTTCAAAGCGTGCCACTCGATGTTGCGTGGCGCTTCCGTCCGCATCAGATCAGAAGACCCTTCGCTGCGCTACGCCGAAAGTCACGTCACCTCCCGCTACCGTCTTCCACTAGGCAAGCTAGGAGAGTTGTGGTACACTCCTAGATAGACTAGGAGCCGAAGACGATGGGCAAAACTGCCGAGTTGCTTCCCGGAACGCTTGACTTGCTGATCCTCAAAGCTGTGTCGTTAAGGCCGCTGCACGGATATGGCGTGCTGCTGCGCATTCAGCAGATTTCGCACGACGCACTGAAGATTCCGCAAGGATCGCTCTATCCGGCGCTCTATCGCCTCGAACATCAGGGGCTGATCGCCGCCGAATGGGGTCAGAGCGACAACAACCGCCGGGCGAAATACTACACGTTAACCGCCGCGGGGCGGGCGCGCCTGCGCGAGGAGACTGCGGGTTGGAACCGCCTGGCTTCGGCGATTGCCGCTGCCTTGAATACGAAACCGGAGGAGGTCTGACATGCTGGCCCGCCTGCGATCTCTTTACCGTGCGCTTACGTCGCGACGCGATTTCGAAGCCGGAATGACGGAGGAACTGCGCTGCCACATCCGGCAATACGCGGAGGACCTGGTTCGCTCCGGCGTCGTTCCGGAAGAAGCGCGGCGGCGGGCGCGCCTGGAATTCGGCGCGATCGAAGCGGTCAAGGAAGAGTGCCGCGGAGCGCGCGGCCTCCTCTTGCCGTCTGAGCTCGGCAGGCAGTGTCGCTACGCCACCCGGTTGCTGAGGAAGACGCCGGCATTCGCAGTGACCGCCCTTCTGACCGTGGCGCTTTGTCTGGGGGCCAACCTGACGATCCTGGCCGTGATCGACTCAATCCTCCTCCGTCCTCTGCCATTTCCTGAGGCCCAACGGCTGGTTACGCTATTCAATACCTACCCGCGAGCGCATGTCGAGCGCGATGGTTCGACGCTCACCAATTACTACGAACGCCGCGGACGTATTCCTGCGTTCAGCTCACTTTCGATTTACGCCTACGACACGGCCATGGTCGGAGAACCCGGCTCTGTCACTCGGGAGCAGATCACGCGAGTCTCCCCCGATTATTTCACCACCCTGGGAATCGGCCCCGTCATGGGGCGGGCGTTTACGGAACAGGAGACCACGTTCCAAACCGATAACGTCGTCATTCTGAGTGACGATTACTGGCGGCGGGAGTTCAACGCCGATCCGCAGGTGATTGGACGATCTGTGCGGGTTGACGACACGCCGAAAATCGTGGTTGGCGTCCTGCCTCCAGGTTTTCGGTTCCTCTCCTCCGAGGCGCGGTTGTATTTGCCGTTGGCATCGCGTCCTGAGAATCGTGGGCCATCGCGACGGCATGCCGGCGGAAATTTCATCCAGATGATCGCGCGGCTCCGGGCTGGCGCCACTCTTGCCCAGGCCCAACAGCAGATTGACGCGCAAAATGCCAGCCTGGAAGTGGATGACCCGCAGGCCAAAATGGTCGCGGATGCCGGGTTCCGCTCCCTTGTGGTGCCATTCCACGCCGACCACGTCGCCGCGATTCGGCCTACCCTGCTGTTGCTGCAAGGCGGCGTGCTCACGCTGTTGCTGATTGGCACGGTCAATCTTGCCAACCTGCTTCTGATCAGGGCCAACCATCGAGCCAGGGAACATGCGGTTCGGCACGCGCTCGGCGCTAGCCGCGCACATCTCACCGGCGAAGTGCTGGTCGAGACCACGCTGCTCACGCTTGCAGGGGGATTGCTGGGATTGGCTGTGGCATCGGCGGGAATCCGCCTGGTGGCGGCGCTGGGAGCGGATCGTTTGCCTCTGGGGGCGCACATTGCCTTCGATGCTCGCCTGGCGGTGGCCGCTGTGCTTGCCGCGCTCGCCATGGGCATCGCGCTCGCCGTGCCTGTTGTGTGGTTCCATCTGCGCGTTTCCGCCAACGCTCTCCGGTCGGAATCCCGCAGCGCCACCGCGGGCCGCACAGCTCAGACTCTAAGGCAGAGTTTCGTTGTGGCACAGATTGCTTTGGCATTCGTTCTGTTGGCCGGGGCGGGGTTGCTGGGGCTCAGCCTGGAGCGGGCGATGGCGGTTTACCCGGGATTCCAGCCTGATCGCGTGCTGACCGGCCAGATTTCGATGGTTGGCAAGAAGTACCCTTCGCCGGTGGCCGGTCTCGCATTTACGGAGAGATTAGTGGACGCACTCGGCCGTCAACCGGGGGTTTTGTCTGTGGGGGTCGTCAATAACGTGCCGTTCAGCGGCAGCAACGGCAAAAGCTCCGCTACGGTAAAGGGGTATGTCCTCCGGCCCGGTGAGGCCCCTCGCGGGATCTACTCATACGGCGTGGGTGGCGACTATTTTCGTGCCATGGGCTTTCGGCTGCTCGCCGGACGGTTCCTCACCGCAGCCGATTCGAGGCGCCACGAACGCGTCTGCGTGGTCGACGAAGATTTCGCCCGCCGTTATTGGCCTTACATGAGCCCTCTGGGCCAACAATTGTTCGAGGGCTCTCAGCCCGGGCCCGACAGCGAGGCCTTCACGGTGGTCGGTGTGGTCGACAGCGTCAAACAAGCCGGCCTCACCGACGAGGCGGCGCAAGGCGCGGTCTACTACCCGTATATTTATCGGCCTGAGAGCAACATCTTCCTGGTCGCGCGCGCCAGTGTTCCGACGGAATCGCTGCGATTCACGCTGCAACGGGTTGTCCGGGAACTGGACTCCGGGCTTGCCGTTAACAATATTCAGACCATGAACGAGCGCATTACGGACAGTCTTGTCGCCCGCCGCTCGCCGGCTCTGCTGGCCGGAATGTTCGCTGCCATCGCGCTGCTACTGACCGGAATTGGTACTTACGGGGTACTGAGCTATGCGGTGTCGCAGAGGAACCGCGAGATCGGCGTGCGCATGGCTTTAGGAGCGCTGCCGAGCCAGATTCGCACCCAGTTTCTGGCTCTTGGCCTGAGGTTGGTCATTGCCGGATTGGCGCTGGGCAGCGCCGGGGCCTGGCTGATGGGAAGAGTGATGCAGGCACTTCTGTTTCACGTGACTGCTTTGAGCCCTGTGGTGCTCGGTTGCGCCGGAGCTATCCTGGCGCTGATATCGCTCGCCGCTTGCCTGGTGCCCGCCAGGCGCGCCGCCCTCGTCTCTCCAATGCAGGTTCTTACGGAGCAGTAGCTCATGCCCGTTGCCTGACGGGCGCCCAGAAACCATGAAACGATTCCTCTCGTGTACCAGCTTGTAGGGGGGCGGCTTGCCATCCCCTAATGAAGGTGGTGGGGCGGCCCCACCCCTACACGTATTAAATGAAGACCGCAGAGCCCTGTTGTACGTCAACCATAGGGTGGGCTTGAAGCCTCTCCATCGTATGTGCTAATAACACCTGCTCACTGTGCTGGTCCTTGACCTCATGACTTGCGCGGTGAACAATGTGGCGTGCTTCCTGCCCTGGGCGGAGCGAAGGGTCGGAAAATGCTGGCCTAATGGCCGGCGCCACGACGCAGATCAGGAGGCTACAGAAGCCCGGGAAAACTTGAATGCGTCCTAAGCCAGGGACCTCCGTAGCGTGGATCTTTCACCTCACAACTCGTCCGGCAGCCGCGCGAGCAATGTCGCTCGTCTTGGCGTGTTTGCCCTCACGATGTTCTTGAGCGCGGCACTGCTCTTCCTGATGGAGCCCATGTTCGCCAAGATGGTGCTGCCGCTCCTGGGCGGGACCCCGGCGGTCTGGAGCACCTGTCTCATGTTTTTCCAGGCGGTGCTGCTGGGCGGATACGCTTATGCGCACATTTCGTCGAAGCTTCTCCGCAGGCGTGGGCAGGCGAGATTACACCTGGTCGTGCTGATTGGCGCGCTGCTGACCTTGCCGTTCCGCGTCCCCGAAGGGTGGACGCCGCCGGCGCGACACAATCCGGTGCTTTGGCTGCTGCCGTTGCTGGCGGTTGCGGTGGGGGCGCCATTCTTCGCCCTCTCCGCCAGTACGCCCATACTTCAAAAGTGGTTTTCGCACTCCGGTCACCCCACGGCAAGCGACCCTTATTCTCTTTACGCGGCTAGCAACGCCGGGAGCCTGTTGGGTCTATTAGCTTACCCGCTGCTGCTCGAGCCCGCTTTGGGCTTAAAGGCGCAAGCGCAACTCTGGGCAGCGTCGTACCGATTGCTCGCATTGCTGGTGATAGCCTGCGCGGCGTTCGTGTGGCGCGTGTCCGACGCGGCAGGTTCTTCCGAGGGTGAGCCGCCACCGAACGACGGGGTTCGGGAGAGCGCGGGCGAAAGCGGTAACGATTCAAATTTGCGCCAACGGCTGCGCTGGGTCGCCCAGGCCTTCGTGCCCTCGAGCCTGATGTTAGGTGTGACCAGCGAACTTACGACTGATATTCCTCCGATGCCCTTGCTGTGGGTTCTGCCTCTCTCGCTCTATCTTCTGAGTTTCATTCTCGTCTTCGCGCGCCGACCCCTGCTATCACACCGATGGCTCGTCCGGCGGCTGCCGTTTCTGATTCTCGCGGCCTCAATCCCTGTACTTACCAAGACGTATCTGTCCCCGATCGCTGCCATACCGATTGACCTCGTCACGCTCTTCGCGGTCGCGATGATTTGCCACGGCGAATTGTGGCGGACGCGGCCATCAGCGCGGCGCCTGACGGAGTTTTATCTGTGGGTTTCGGCGGGAGGAGTGCTCGGCGGAATCTTCAACGCGATTATTGCACCGCTGGTTTTCCACTCCCTGGTCGAATTTCCTATAGCCCTTGTGCTGGCTGCGGCACTGCGTCCACCCATTGACGTCGTCAATGATACGCCTCGAGCCCGTAAGTTGGATTATCTGCTCCCTGTGGCGCTGGGCCTTTGTGCGGTGACGCTGATTGTGGCGCTCGAAGCTGAGGGGCTGAAGCCGGGGCTCACCATGAACGTCATGATTTTCGGCCTTCCGCGGTCTGGTGCCTCAGCTTCGGCAGGCGGCCCCGGCGCTTCGCCTTGGGGCTGGCTGCGCTTATGCTGGCGAGCGGCGTTTACGCCGGCCACTTCGGCCATGTCCTCAGCACAGAGCGCAGCTTCTTCGGAGTTTATCGCGTCGCGAACGACGACACGAACGGGCTTCGAGTACTTTTCCACGGCAGCACGGTGCACGGCATCCAGAGCCCGGACCCGGCACGCGCCTGCGAGCCTCTCGCTTACTACACACGCAGCGGGCCGATCGGGCAGGTCTTTGCGGCCTACGCTGGGGAAGCAGTGGAAAACCAGGTGGCGATTGTTGGGTTGGGTGCAGGCGCGCTGGCTGCGTACCAAACCCCCGGCGGGCAGTTCACTTTCTATGAGATCGATCCCCTGGTGGAGCGTATTGCCCGCGACCCGCGATACTTTACCTACCTGTCGAATTGCGCCCCTCAGGCCCGCGTGGTGCTGGGAGATGCGCGCTTGTCCCTCGACGAAGCTCCCGATCATGCTTATGGCATCATCGTGCTCGACGCCTTCAGCGGCGATTCCATTCCAATGCATCTCCTCACGCGTGAGGCCCTGCGAATTTACCTCCGCAAACTCGCCTCCGGCGGCCTGCTGGCGTTTCACATCAGTAACCGCTACCTGGATCTTCACCAGGTCCTTGGCAACCTGGCCTACGACGCTGGACTGGTGTGTTTCCTGAATCCTGATATCAAGCTGGGCGAGGAGGATACGAAGCTGGGCAAGTTCGCATCCGTCTGGATGGTGATGGCCCGCAATCGTGAGGACCTTGAGCCGTTGTCGCAGGATCCGCGCTGGATGCCGGTATTTCCTGTTCTGCGCGCCAGAGTGTGGACGGATGATTACTCGAATGTCCTGAGCATCATGAAGTTTCGCTGACCACCCGTAGACTGGTAGGGGCGGTTCGCGAACCGCCCCCACTCGATGGTCACGTCATTCCCGCGCAAGCGGGAATCCATTCGGCGGACGTTGCCCCCCGCCTTCGAATCGTTACGGACCGCCCTGCCGCGGAGACCGCGCGCCCACAATTGTAGACGGCGTCCACTGCAAGTCAGGCACAAACGGGTAGGAGGGCACGCGCCACTTGCTCTTGGGTAGATGCTCGATGTCCTGGTTGACCGCGCCGTCCGTGAGCGCCATCAGGTTTGGGTTGGCGATCTTGGCGATCTCCGGAACCAGGTAGCCCGCCTTGACGACCACGATCTTGAATCGTGTCGGGTCGAGACCCAGCACGGTGAAATCGCGGATCTCGTGGAAAGGCCGGCGCCTGGCGGTCAGGACCAGCGATACTCCGCGAACCTCGACCACGGCTTGCCGTTCGCGCGGGTGATCGGTCGACAACAGGAAGACCACTTTCGCCGTGACCTCCACGGGTTTGCTTGCCTGCGGGTCAAGCGTGCCCCCGATCTTGAGATGAAGCGACCGGCCCACGGCGGCGCGGTAGCAGGCCTCGGTCGCAGGCGGATCCGCGATACCGGCGATAACGGCATCGTGAACCTGCTGTCGCAGGAGTTCCGCAAGCACGTCAGCCCGGTCGCCGTCGCCGCCTGCCGTCGGATTGTCGCCTGAGTCGGAGATCACCACCGGTTTCGTCTTCAGGCGCTGGGCACGCTCAATGCATTCGGCGAGAGCGCCCGTGGGCACTTTGAATTGGAACTCTTTGCGTGCGTCCCAGTATTGCTGCCCGAGTGAAAGCGCATCCTTCTTAACCAAATCCGGTTTGGTGCCCGTCAGCACAGCGCTTGCGGTGGCGCGCGGTTCGTCAGCCCAGACGTAACCGACCAGTAGAGAGGCATCGAGCACCCCTGGCTCCGCGTTCATTCCCGGCAATTGCGCCCACAAATGCTTGGCTGGTTCGTAAACCGTGCTGGTGCGCTCACCCGGCAACAGCGCGGGAATGGGAGACCAAACCAGGGTAGGTCGAATCCGTTGATCCAAGCAATGCACGAGCATGTCGCAAGCGCGCTTGGCCGTCTCCTCGCGGTCGATATGGGGAGCGGTGCGGAAGGCGGAGAGCATATCGAGGTTGTCGATTTCGCGCCGGCTCAAGCTGCCATGCAGGTCAAAGCTCGCCGTGATCAGACAACGATCTCCGACGGCCTTGCGCGCCGCGGCAATCCAGTCCCCGTCCGCGTCCTGCATGCCCACCACATACATCGCGCCGTGCATGGCCAAGTAGAGGCCGTCCAGCGGCAGCAGGTCCGTGAGCCGATGGAGGAACTCAGCCTTGAGTTGGTTGTAGGCTTCCCGTTCGACGGGTGGTCCGGGAACAGCCGTAGCCAGAAGCGTGGGATGGAAGGTGTAAGGATACGCCTTCAACATGCTGAAGAATGGCTCGTCAGCCAACTCCTGACCTCTTTTGACAGTGAAGTCCTCCAGCCGGGTGTGGATACGGCTGTACGTGCTGCACTCGATCTGAATGCCGCCAAAAGCGATTCGTTTGTTTTCTGCAGCCCACTTCACGCCGGGCGTAAAAGCCGCAATTGCCGCACCTTTCAAAAAGGTCCGTCGCTTCAAGAGGTTACGCCCCCTTCAGAAAATCGTAGCATAGTTAACGACGGGTGGTGGCGCTTCGGTCAACCACCCCTAGCCCCTCCTTATCGAGGAGGGGAATTACCTTCGTGCTTTCCGGATGCAATCGACGGGCGTGGCCCGATGCTCTTACGCCACTGCCACCGGCTCAGACCGCAGTGCATCGAACCGCACGGAGACCAGCTTCGATACTCCCGGTTCCTGCATGGTGACGCCGTACATGACTCGGGCGGCTTCCATAGTGCGCTTGCTGTGGGTAATGAGGATGAACTGCGTGTGGCGGCTCATCTGTTCGACCATGCGGCTGAAGCGTTC
>JBEKLY010000221.1:0-13569 GCA_050010015.1 Terriglobia bacterium | reverse complement strand
CCAGGAATTGTTCCAAACGTGTTCGACATTTCGCGATTTTGCTCTCGGTCATGAACCGGAGCTTAACACCTCCCGTCTGGGAGGTCAATCTAACTTAACGTAGTAGTACTAGCAGGCTGCGGGAAAAGTCCCCCGCGCTGTCATCCTGAGCGCAGCGAAGGATCTGCAGGTGTTTGTTTTCAAGGAGATACTGCAGATGCTTCCCTCCGCTCAGCATGATACCTAGCCTTTTTCCGCAGCCTGCCAGTGGCTAGTGGCTGATGCTTTTCCTTGAACAGATTCGAGCCAACAGGTAAAATGCCACGGCATGGAACGCACGGCCGGACAGGAACGGGTGGCGGAGAAACAAGCCCACCTCCGCACCATTGTTTACGCAGTAAGGATCGTCGTGGGCGTCTTAATTATTGCTCTATGCCTGGCGGCCGCCGGTCGAACCACCCGCGACTGCACGGTTGGCGTTTATATTTACGATATCTGCGCCTGGGTTTGGGTGCGCGAACAATTAGGCCTTCCTGCCAGCAAGTTCCTGCGCGCCGCGTTTCTTGAGCTCATCGGGGTAACCCTGACCCTGGGGATTTTCTTGAGCATTCGGTTCGTACTTCCGTTTTGGGGAATCCGCAAAGCAACGGCTCAGCAGCGAGAAAGGTAGCCGCCTCGAGCCAGCCTGACATAGCGCGGGCAAGAACTCCCTAGTGAGTCCGGCCGGTGCAAAAACAGTTCGTCAAACCTCGACCGTCCCGATTCGCAACGAATTCCCTGCCTTGTGCGGCCCTGTGCCCGTCATTCGCGGAAACGCGAAGCCCGGATTCTCAACAAAAGATTAACGTCAGGGTGTGATATAGTAATTCCAGCGGAGTTTTGCTACTCCCCAAAATCAGGACGGATTAAGTTGCCACATGAATTTCAATGTCGTATTGCCCTTCTACGAGCAGTCCCGCATTCGTCCCGACTGGCAAGCACTTGTGGTCGGCGACGTTACGATTTCCTATGGTGATCTGGCGGCTCTGGCAGAGAGAGTCTCGTCATGGCTAAGGCCTCAGACAGAAGGCCGTGTGGCCCGGGTTGGAATACTGGCCTCGCGAAGCCTGGAAGCCTATGCCGGCATCATCGGCACTCTTTGGACCGGTGGAGCCTACATCCCGATTCATCCCAAGACGCCGGACGATCGCCTGATTCAGCTGCTGCGGCTGATCCGGCTGGACGCTCTGGTGGTAGACTCCGCCGGCCTCGGACGGCTCCAGGGCGAGGTGGCCGAGGCGTGTCCGCGCCTGGTGCTGGCCGGGGATCCGCCGCAGAAGCTTAAAGCCGCCGCGGCATCGGCCCGCCTGCCGGTCGCCGATTATCACGATCTGCCCAAGTTCGATCCGCTCGCCCAACCCGCGGTTGTCGCCGAGAAACAACTAGCCTATATGATCTTCACCTCCGGCACGACCGGCGTGCCGAAGGGGGTGATGGTCCCGGCCGGCAACCTCAAGCAATTGACCACCGTCATGCAGCAGCTCTACGCGATTCAGCCGGACGAGCGCGTCTCGCAGGTGTTTGACCTCGCCTTCGACGGCTCGGCCATGGACATGTTTATCGCCTGGAATGTCGGCGCCACTCTCTGCGTGTGTCCTGCCGAACAACTCATGGGGCCGGTCAGATTCCTCAAGGAGCAGAGGCTGACGAGCTGGAATTCCGCTCCATCGACGGCTTCTTTCATGGACCGCATGAAGATGCTTACCCCCGGAGCTTTTCCCCACCTGCGACGATCGCTGTTCGGGGGCGAAGCCCTACCGCTCGCCACCGCGCTGGCCTGGCAGGCCGCCGCGCCCAACAGCGTTGTCGACAATGTCTATGGGCCTACCGAGGCTACCGTAATCTGCATCGCCCAACGCCTCACCAACCCTCCCAAGGTCACTAAAGAGCGCGGAATGGTCGCCATCGGAAGGCCTTTTCCAGGCATGGAAGCCGTGGTTTTGAATTCGAATCTTGAACCGGCGGCCGTGGGCGAACCCGGAGAACTGGCGTTGTCAGGCAAGCAACTGGCGGAAGGGTATTTCAACGCCCCGGAACTGACCGCCGCGCGTTTTCCGGTTCTGCACGGGCAGCGCTGGTATCTTACCGGCGACCTGGTTTATCAGGATGCTGATGTCACCCTGCACCACCTGGGCCGCATTGACAATCAGATCAAAGTGCTAGGGAACAGGGTTGAACTGGAGGACGTGGAGGCCCATTTGCGCGGGATTACCGGCACCGATCTGGCAGCCGCGGTCGCCTGGCCGATCGAGGGAGGAAGCGCGAGCGGAATCGTGGCTTTCCATTGCGCGCCCGGATTGTCAACCGCGCAGGTCCGCGAGGGTATGAAGAAACGCGTTCCGCCCTATATGGTGCCGAGCCAGGTGCATTACCTCGAGTCGCTGCCGCTCGCGGGAGCGAGTGGAAAAATCGATCGGAAAGCTCTCGTTCGGATGCTGGAGGAAAGCAGGCTCTCTGAACCTGTGAAGCGCGAGTAGCTCCGCACCCATTCATGCGAATCATCCCTCAGCTCGATACCTACCCGAAGCTCGTCGCTTTCGCCGAGACGCCGGCGGGGAAGGTGGCGGCCGTCGCCACCTTTGCCGTGTTGCTTCGACTCGCTCGCATGCCGTTTTCGGGGATCAGAACACCTGTTGTGGAAATGGCGGCGATTGTAGGCATCCTGAGCTTCTTCCCGCAGCACCGCAGATTGCTGGTCAGCGCCGCAACTCTTTATTGGTTGGTGTTCCACGCCGAGGCATCGTTGAAGCTCGACTTTGTCCGCTGGGTTGCTTCGTCGCAGGGCTTTCCGAGCGGCGCGACGCTTACGGTGACGGCCGTAGTGGCTTTGCTGGCTGTATTCTGCGCGTTGGGTTTGTACCTCAAAGTCGTGGGGCAGCGCCGGCACAACCTGTTTGGCCGGCGACCCGTTCTCTTGCTCGTGGGCTCCTACGTGTGTTTGCTCGTGGCCACCAAGATCACCCCACACGGCCTGCCTCGAGTCGGAGTCTGGATGTTGCTTGCCATCACCTGCAATTATTTGTGGTTCTTCGCGTACGCCGTCGCCGACTACACATCTAAAGCGCCGGATCCGTACCGCTACCAGATCGGCACGTTTCTCCCGTTCTGGGTCGGAGACCGGGTTTCACCGACACCCATCGGAAAAGGCGCGGCTTTCCTCCGGCGAGTCGAGGCACGGACGGCGGACGACCTGACGGTTACCCAACTGAAAGCGATTAAGCTCTTGATGTGGCTGGTGATCCTGAACGTCGTGCAGACTGCGCTCTATTCCTTCGTGTATGGAGAACTTCCCGACCGGCTCGCAGGGTTTTGGAAAACCCATCATGTCCCTTTTCCACATCTTACCGTCCCCACTCTTGATAAGGCACTTCATCAGGCTGCAACGGGCCAATCGGTTCCGGTGTACCTGGCCTGGGCAATTCTCTTATCGCACTTCAGCCTGGCGGTGCTTCGAGCGACCATCGGGGGCAATACCGTCGTGGCGTGCTGCCGCATGGCGGGATTCAGGATCCTTAGAAACACGTTCAAGCCCTTATACTCGGCGAACATTGCCGAATTCTGGAATCGCTATTACTTCTACTTCAAGGAATTGCTGGTAGATTTCTTTTTCTTTCCGGTTTACATACGGTACTTCAAGAAATATCGCCGGCTGCGCCTGGCTGCCGCAACCCTGGCCGCAGCTACCTTTGGCAACATGCTGTATCACTTCTGCCGCGATATTCATTACGTCTTTCAGCTAGGTCTGTGGCGGGCGATTGCCGGATTCCGGGTTTACGCGGTCTACTCGCTGGCGCTGGGTGTCGGAATTGTGATCTCACAACTGCGGGGCAAGAAGGTCGAGCACGCATCGCTACCCTTCTACCGCCGGGTCCTCGCATGCGTCGGAGTGGTCGGCTTCTTTTGCTTGTTGGAGGTTTTCGACTACGAAGGACGCACGGACACCCTCCGGACGCATTTTGCATTTTTCTGGAATCTCTTCCCGCTCGTCAGATAAACTGGATGATTATGGACGACAAACATAAGCTAAGAGACTTCCTTACAGACCTGCTTCACCACAAGGGCGACCTGGATGCGTTTACGGACAGCGACCTGCTGATGACCAGCGGCCGCTTGCAATCAATCGACACGCTGGAACTGGTGCTGTTTCTGGAAGAGAAGTACGGAATTGATTTCGCGGAGCGCGGGTTCAATCAAAACGATCTCGATTCCGTGGACAGCATCATGGCCTTGATCGGCGCGCAGTAGGACAGCGCGGCGGAGCCGCAACCAAATGCGGATTCTTCGCGCAGTTTACCCCGAGCGAAACGAACGGGCTCAGAATGACATGTCATCCTGAGCAGAGCGAAGGATCTGCTTTTCTTCGCGCGCCACGACGAAACTCATCCTTACTGGTACAGGGTTCTCGCGATTTTCATTTGAAAATCTCTGCCAGGGGCGGTTCATCGCCGAATTTCG
Source organism: Terriglobia bacterium (assembly GCA_050010015.1). Taxonomy (GTDB): domain Bacteria; phylum Acidobacteriota; class Terriglobia; order UBA7540; family UBA7540; genus CAVROP01. The sequence goes on along the minus strand of JBEKLY010000221.1, from coordinate 9,096 downwards.
AGTCGGTGATGCCCATCGCTTTCAGGATGGTGGGAGCGATTTCCGTCATTCGAATCGTGTGCAGGTCCACTCCGGCCTTGATATCCACCCCCCACGCGATGAAGGACGATTCAAGCTCACGCCGAAAAGGCAGGTAGCCGTGGGTTCCTGTGATGCTTTCCCCCGGTGAGATCAGTTCGCCGGCCGCGCCGCTGCCGAATTCGTAGCCTGTCGAAGCCTCGAGCGCCATCTGCGCGGCGGGCTCTGCACCCAAGTCTTTCAGCGCCGCGCGGTCCAAAACGCCCCAAAGAGCGCCCGAATCGCGTAAAGGCTTCAGAGCCTCGTTAACTTCGGCTCGAAGGTCCTGCGATTGCGGCCAGTAGATGAAGAACGATCCTCCGTTGGCGACGGTGGCGATACGCCCTCCCGTGAGATTGCCGTTTTCGTCCGCCGTCAATAAACCCGCTTTCACCAGCAGGACGTTGGGCTTGATCTCTGCGCCCACAGGCAGAAAACCGTGGTCAGAAACGATGAACACGTCAGTGGAATCGGCAAGCCCGGCGGTCTCACCGGCAGCCAATAATTCGCCGATGTGGCCGTCGATCTTCTCAAGCGTCGCGGCGGCCTGGGAACTGTTGGGACCGAATTGGTGCTCAACGCCATCCAGGTCGCACAAATGAACCAGAAGCAGGTCGGGCTTATATTTCTTCAGGATGAAGGCCGCCAACCGGGCCCGTGTCACATCAAGCTCCTGGCCCGCTTTGGGCGGACCGAGTTCCAAAAGAGCCTCAAACAGAAGTCCCGGCGTGGCGTACTTTGCGACGTAAACCGGATCGACCTGTAAAGGCTTCTGCGGATCCCAGATTTCGGGAATATCCCAGTAGATCGGCGCCCCTGCCGTGACCGGCCAGAACACTGCGCCGCTGCTCAACCGGTGGGCGTTCGCCTCGTCCCAGAGTGTGGGCGCCTTAATGGCCTTGGCGAACCAGAACCAGTCCGAGGGATTCTTGCCCGCCTGGCGCGAGGATAAGTTGGAATAGATGCCGTGCTCAGCCGGCATTCTCCCAGTAACGATGGTCGTGTGCGAGGGGTAGGTCACCGTGGGATAAACTCCCAGTACACCTTCCGCGAAACTTCCTTCTCTGTGCAGTCGCGCCAGGTTGGGAATGTGGACTTTCGTGGCAAGAAGCTGATAGAGGCTGGCCCCCATGCCATCCACGGAAATGACCAGAACATGCCGTTCACGCGACAGACTGGAAGACGCTTGCGCAGGCACCTGGGGCGGAAAAGCAAGAACGACGGCGGCCAGCGCGAGAGCCGGCAAAAGGAGGGGGCGGGATTGGTAACGTTTTGACTTCCACGTAGCGCCGATCTTTAGAACCTGCCCTGAGCGGAGCGAAGGGTCGGCAAATGCCCCGACAGGTCGGGGCGTTACGCGTACATCCAAGACGGCGCGCCGGCTTTTGCCACCTTGGACGGTTTGAGGTAAAATGTGATCAGTGAGCACGGTAACCTCAGTGGGCGGATTCGAATCCACTAGTCTTCCCCATTCCTGGTGGCCGATTCTTTCGGCCCTGGAAGCATTGCTGATTTACGCCGGAATTATCACCTACATCTGGCGCTGGCAGCACACCTATCCCCACGTCTGGATGGTCCTCTGGGGCATTATCCTGGTGAGCCACATCGTGCACCGAGACACTTTCCGAAGCCTCGGCCTAACGCTCGGCGAAGCGCGCGCCAACGCTCAACTGGTGTTGCCCATTGCTTTGGCCTTCTACGTCCCGCTTGTCATCTTCGGATTTGCGCGGCATGCCCTGGCGCTAGTGCCGCTGAATAGTCATGCCGTTTTTTCCTTTCTGGGATACGCCGCCTGGTGCGCTTTTCAACAATATCTCGCCCAATCCTATTTTCACAACCGGCTGATGGAAGCGATTCACAATCGCCACCTCAGCTCGCTTCTGGTAGGAGTTATCTTCGGCTCGGCTCACATCCCCAACCCGATCCTGATGGTCGCCACCTTCGTGGCGGGTTTTATTTTCGCGGAAATCTTCGCGCGGCATCGAAACATCTGGCCCATCGCTCTGGCTCAGGCCGTGGGGGGATTGCTCCTCGCCGCCGTCTCGCCCGCCTCGCTCATGCATAACATGCGAGTGGGACCGGGATACCTGTTCTACGGGCTACGCTGAAGCGCCCACCCGCCGTCCCGGCGTGCTCCCCTCCTTGATAAGGAGGGGCAGGGGGGTGGTTGATTGCGTGCCAGGGTTTGAGTCCACCACCCCTTACCCCTCCTCCGCCGAGGAGGGGAGTTACTCTCGTTGAGAGCGGGGGAACGCGCGCAGATCGTTTCAGCGACGTCCGGGGCGCATTCGGTCGAATCCCAGCGAGCGCGGCGAGTAAGGGTAGTCGGTGATTTGACCTTCGAAACCCGCTCCCCAACGCCCCGGGATGGCAGCGCCGCATCCCGGGCATCGGCCCGTCGCCGTGAGCCGATAATCGACGACGTGGAAGCCGACGCGCGCCACTAGAAGCTCATGGCAAGCAGGGCAATACGTGTTCTCAAGCTCACCGGTCCGGCTGGGCAGGTTCCCCGCATAGACGAAACGCAGGCCAGCCGCCTTGCCAATGGCGGCGGCCCGCACCAGCGTGTGCGCGCTCGTGTTATCCGGCCCGGTCATCTTGTAGTCTTTATGAAAGGCGGTAAGATGCCAGGGGATGTCAGGCGACACGCCGGCCAGGAATTCAGCCATGCGCTTCAGTTCGTCGTCCGAATCGTTGAATCCGGGCACGATCAAGGTGACGATTTCCACCCAAAATCCCATCTCATGCAGCCTGCGGATGGTTTCGAGGATGGGCTGCATGCGTCCGCCGAGTTGCCGATAATGCCGATCGTCAAAGCTTTTCAGGTCGACCTTATAAAGATCAACCCAGGGCCGCAGGTATTCGAGCACTTGCGGTGTGCCGTTGCCGTTTGAGACATATCCCGTGACGAGGCCTGCGGCGCGCGCTTCCTTGAAAACCGCTACGGCCCATTCACTGGTGATGAGCGGCTCATTGTAGGTGCTGACTATGACTTTCGCGCCCTGTTCCAGGGCTTCCCGCACGAGTCCTTCGGCGGTCGCGCGCAGGGGTGGCGACAAAGCGCTCGGGTCACGCAGAGCTTGTGAGGTCACCCAATTCTGACAGTAGGCGCAGTGCAGGTCGCAACCCATCATCCCGAAGCTATATGCCAAGGCGCCTGGGTAGGCATGAAAAAAGGGCTTCTTTTCGATGGGATCGCACTGGGCGCCTGCTACATAGCCCCAGGGCACCAGCAGTTTTCCCCCTTCGTTGTATCGCACCTTGCAGATGCCCAATTGGCCGTCCGGGATGCGGCAGCAGTGGCCGCAGGCGTAACAGCGCACGAAACCGCGATCGAGCTTTTCGTAAAGCTCGCCCTCTCGCACGGATTGCTGTAATACTTCTTGTAAAGACGCCATGATAACAGTCTCCGGCTTCGATCAAAGTCGACGCCCACTCTAATGATACTCCACAATCCCGCCCCGATGCAGGCTGCCGAATCCGACAGTAGGGGCGGTTCGCGAACCGCCCCTACGCCGCTTTTCCCCTCTCGACCCGCGATTCCGCCAACTTCTGTAGTAACGGCGTTCCTTCATGGGGTAACATTGGCAATCACCGACCTCGTGTCGGCACTCGGGTTACCCACGCTCGGGAGTGGGACGCTCCCGGGAGGTCGGGAGAGACGCCCGCGCCGGAGATAAACTCGGAGGGGACTATGAAATTCACATGGAGTTGTGTCTGCTTCAGATCGATTTACATGCTCACACTTCTGTTGCTCGCGCATTCAGCACTCCTTGCGCAGAGCGAATCAAACCAGCCCATTCGCGTTGGAATTATCGGTACGGACACTTCTCACGTCATCGAATTCACTCGAATGTTCAATGACGCCTCACAGCCGGATCATGTCCCCGGGGTGCGAGTGGTAGCTGCATTCAAGGGGGGCAGTCCGGACGTCACCGAAAGCTGGGAACGGGTCGACAAGTACGCGGCGGAATTGCAAAACAAGTGGCGGGTCGAAATTGTGGATAGTATTCCGAAACTCTGCTCTATGGTGGACGGGGTTTTGCTGGAAAGTCTCGACGGCCGCACTCATCTCAACCAGGTGAGGCCCGTTTTTGCGGCCGGAAAACCGGTCTTCATTGACAAGCCTCTCGCGGCGAGTTACCAGGACGCGAAGGAGATCGCGCGCTTGGCAAGCCAGGCCGGAGTGCCGTGGTTCAGCTCTTCTTCTTTGAGATATTGGGAGGAAACCCAACGCCTGAAAAATCTTCAGGGCGCGGGCCGTGTCTTGACCTACAGCGTTTACAGTCCCTCACCCACGGAGCCTCACCACCCCGACTTGATGTGGTACGGCATTCACGGCGTGGAGATCCTCTTCACACTCATGGGCACAGGATGTGAATCCGTAAGCCACATGAACACGGACGCTGAGGATGTAGTGGTAGGAAGGTGGCCGGGCGAGCGTTTGGCAGTGATGAGAGGATTTCGCAAGGGGCTCTACGCTTACGGAATTACGGCGTTCACGGACAAGACGGTTGTTAACTCCGAGCCCAAACCATTCAGTTACCGGCCGCTGCTCGTCGAGATCGCTAAATTCATGCACACGCGTGTGCCGCCCGTAAGCGCCGACGAAACGCTCGAGATTTTCGCTTTTATGCAAGCCGCCGAGCTCAGCAAACAGCAGGGAGGAGCGGAAGTTCCACTCAGCCGCGTCACGCATTGATTGCAGGTGCCGGGAAAGTCTGAACGGTAAAGTGTAAAGGCTAAAGGGTGAAGGATAAAAGAGGGGAATTTACTTTTGTCCTGATTCGCTTGTTGTCCAGCCTTTATCGTTAAGCCCTTACACTTTATCCTTTTGCCTTCACCCTTTCCGCGATGGCAGCGATATGCGCGGGAGTCGTGCCGCAACAGCCGCCGATGATTTGTGCTCCGGCTGCTATGAGTTCGCCGATTTTAGAAGCCATAAATTCCGGAGTTTCTTTGAAGACCGTCTTACCTTCCTCCAGAACCGGCATACCGGCGTTGGCGTTGACAAGGATGGGCGTGTGCGCCTCGGCGGCCCGCATCTGGCGTGTGATTTCGATCATGTTGGCAATGCCGCTGCCGCAATTCGAGCCGACGATGTCCGCTCCGGCTGCGGCCGCTTCGCGCGCCGCGCGTTCCGGGGTCACGCCCATCATGGTGCGAAAGCCGCGCGCCCCGGCCTGGAATGTGAAGGTGCACATCACAGGGAGCGCGGTCGAATCCTTGGCCGCCTTGACTGCCTGGAGGGCTTCCGTAAGGGAGCCCATCGTCTCAATGCAGAGCGCATCCGCACCGCCCTCCGCCAAAGCCGTTACCTGCTCCTTGAACGCCTCGTAGAGATCGTTCGGCGCCGCGTCGCCGCCCTCCTCCTCAACAATGCGCCCAGTGGGGCCGACCGCGGCGGCGACATAGCCCTTGCCCGCGATAACCTGTTTCGCAAGCGCCACCGCAGCCAGATTCAACTCTCGTACTCTGTCTGCCAGACCGTAGGGCCTCAGTTTGTAGCTGGTCCCGCCAAACGAATTCGTCTCCAGGATGTCTGCACCCGCGGCGAGATAAGCTTCATGAATCTCTTTGACGACTTCGGGACGAGAAATGCACCAATCCTCCGGGCACTCACCGGGCTGCAAGCCTCGGGCTTGCAGGAAGGTGCCCATGGCTCCGTCGGAAATCAGGATGTCTCCTTGCGCCAGTCTTTCGGTCAACGACTTCATGCTCGTCTCTCCATGGCGAATCGGGTGATCGAAGGAACGCGTGATTCTTCTAACAGCAAACCAACCCCTCACCCGTCGCTCGGCGGCTGATGAAAGCGCCGTCGCGCGACACCCTCTCCCCAAGGGAGAGGGCTATTACTCCTAACTTAACTCACACCCGCGGGATTCTGGGGCTGCCCACCCGTGCTTGGCCATCTGCCCACCTGCCCACCTGCCTGTTTCTTGAAGTGGGCTGCGAAAAACGCCCACATGATGTCGGTGGCGGGTATGTTATTACGGCTGAGGACTGTGCCGGGCCACATATGGCGGCCGCCGAAAATGGTGTGAAGCGTAACGCCGGTGCCGTTCTCGCAGCCGGTGTAGGTATCAATTCTGAGCTGGTCCGTTTCTTTGCGCTCGGGCGTTGTCGGGCAGCCATCCTGCTTCACCCAGAACGATACGGTAGAGGGCACAGACGAGTCGGACCGTTTTGAACCGAGCTGAAACGGCGTCGTGCCACCGTTGTACGGGACCAGGAAGTCGGCAGTGCCGTGAAAGATGAGTACGGAGACGGATCCCGAAGGCCGGCACTCGACGTCCTGGGCGCCCTCCACGGGAGCGATGGCGGCAATCCGGTCCGCCATCTCGCACGCCAGCCGGTAGGACATCATCCCGCCGTTCGATATGCCGGTCGCAAAGATGCGTTTCGGATCGATCGGGTAATCGTGCTCGAGCCGGTCGATGAGAGCGCGCAAGAAACCGACGTCGTCCACCTGATGCATCTCGGCGTAGCCGCAGCAGGCGCCGGCATTCCAGGTGGGCGCGAGGCCGGAACCACTCGTGCCATTGGGATAAACAGCCAGGAAGTTTTCCTTGTCCGCCTTGTCGCTCATGCCCGACATGCGTTCAACGTTGGTGGCGCCCTGGATCGCGCCGTGAAGCACCAGGACCAACGGCAGGGGCGTTTTGCCGTCATAACCCTTAGGCGGGTGAACGTGGTAGGTGCGCGTGCGGCCGCCGAACTCGAGCGTCTTCGACACGGTGCCCGCGGACTGGCCCAAGGCATCGAAGGGGCCGTGCAGGCTGAATACATATGTGCCCGCGCTGTACACTGCAAAGGCAGTTGCGGCAATGGCGAGAAGTGTTTTCTGGCTGGTGGTCATGGTTGGTCGCGGTGGCGCTCCCCACTTTGGGTGGCGCATACGTCGCGGCGCTTTGTGCCGCGATGTATGCGCCCGTCGAGGCCAAGTCGGCAGCTTCGCTGCCGCACTCCAAAGCACATCACCTGCTAAGCGGCTTGCGCGTGGGAACCGCGGCGGAGGCGCGCGGCGCGGACGGTATTCGACATCAGCATGGCAATGGTAAGGGGGCCGACGCCTCCCGGCACAGGTGTATAAGCGCCGGCCTTTTCCTTCACGTCTTCAGGCTGCACATCCCCGACCAGGACGGACCCTTTCGCCGCAAGGTCACGGAGCGGTCCCGAGGGATCATGATAGATGCGGCGAATCTCTTCGGCGGAGGTCAAACGGTTCATGCCCACGTCGATCACCGTGGCGCCGGGCTTGATGAATTCGCCCGTCACAAAGGCGGGCTTACCCATGGCGACCACGAGGATATCGCCCTCGCGCGCCACTGCCGGGAGGTCGCGGGTTCTTGAGTGGCAAACGGTGAGCGTGGCGTGCTTGTGAAGCAGCAGCATGGCCACGGGCTTTCCGACGATGTCGCTGCGCCCCACCACCACGGCCCGAGCGCCTTTGATCGGAATCTGGCTGCGCAGCAGGATCTCGATGATTCCGGCAGGCGTGCAGGGGACCAGCCCCGGGGTTCCCGCCACCAGGCGACCCACGTTGATGGGATGGAATCCGTCCACATCCTTCGCAGGATCCACGGCCTCGAGCACGCGCTTCGAGTCGATCTGCGGTGGCAGCGGCAATTGAATCAGAATGCCGTCAATCTCGTCGCGGCGATTCAGTGAGTCCACCAGCGCCAGCAACCGCTCCTGGGAAGTGTCAGCGGGCAATTCGATTTTTTCACTGTAGAGCCCCAACGATTCGCAGGTCTTCACCTTACTTCGAACGTAGATTTGTGAGGCAGGATTCTCTCCTACCAGGACCGCTGCCAGGCCAGGCGTGATGCCGGCGCTCTTCAAGTTCTGAATCTGTTCCGCAAGCTCAGCCTTGATTTGGTCGCGAATCTTGTTGCCATCCAGAATTGTTGCAGCCACGGGTTACCTCCAGCCGTCAGCTTTCCGCCGTCAGCTGTCAGTTTACGTCCTACCCCCTCACCCGACCCGCCGCGGCTGATGAAAGCGCCGGTGCGGTCCACCCTCTCCCCCAAGGGGGCGAGGGCTACAATGCTAGCGGAGTCCGATTCTTCGCCACCCAGAGGGAGCAGTGCTTTCTGCTTTCTGCTTTCTACTTTGCCTCACCCAACTTGCCTTCTCGGAACGCCTGGATGTAATTGGCGCAGAACTCGTCGCGGCCCAACAGGGCCTCAGCGGCGCGGATATTGGCCATCAATTGCGGGTCACAGGGATCCACGATGGCGGTGTCCAGGCCTTGAGCCATCAACAGCATAAGCAGTGCCTGGTTGAGCAGCTTGCGCATCGGAAGCCCGAAGGAGACGTTGCTGATGCCCGCGCTGACGTGAACGCCCGGGTAGCGAGCCTTAATCAAGCCTGTAGCCTCTACCAGAGCTTTGCCGTGCTCCGGCCCTGTGCTGACAGGGAGCACGCAGGGATCCACGTAGATATCGTCCAGGACGAATCCTTCGGCGGTCAGCCGTTCCACGAGGCGGCTGGCGGTCGAGACGCGCTCGGCAGCCGTGTTGGGAGGTCCCGCTTCGCCCAGGCAAAGGGCAATTACTTTGGGGCGAAACTCCTTCAGCAGTGGCAGCAGCACCTGTTGGCGCGCCGCCTCATCCGTAATGGAATTAATCATGGCGCGCTGTTTGCAAAGCGGGAGGGCGCGCCTCAGGGCGGCTGGGTCGGCGCTGTCCAGGCAGAGTGGGATGGAAACTGTTTCCTGAACGATGTTCACCAGCCAGGGCAGAACTTCCATCTCCTGACCCGGCAGGCCGCCGTTCACGTCCAACATGCCAGAGCCGGCATGGGCTTGCCTGAGGGCAATTTCCTTGAAGAACTCCGCGTCTCTTTTTTGAGCGGCTTCTCCGACTTTCTTCCGAGTGCAGTTAATAAGTTCGCCGATTATGAGCACGAGATATGGTTTCCTTTTCCTTGAGTGAATGCCCGCTTACGCCGCAAAAACGCGGCATCCGATCGGGTACTGGGTAGCGCGGACCCCCGGTTCTGGGGTCCGCGGTTTGTCCCCGAACCTGCGGAAGA
>JBEKLY010000220.1:0-13579 GCA_050010015.1 Terriglobia bacterium | reverse complement strand
ATGCGCTTGATGCGAGAGGAGACGTTCGGGCCGGTGCTGCCCATCATGGTGGTGGAAAATGAAGCTGCGGCTGTGGCGTTGGCCAATGATTCCGACTTTGGGCTGTCGGCCAGTGTCTGGACACGCGACCGAAAGCGTGGCGAACGACTGGCGCGTCAGATTGAAGCGGGAGCGGTGATGGTGAATGACTGCATCAGCTACTTCGGGATCTCCGAGGCCCCGCACGGCGGCGTCAAGGCGAGCGGCATCGGCCGCACCCATTCGCGCCTCGGGCTGATGGAAATGGTGCAAGTGAAATACATCGATACGGATTGGGCGCCGGGCATACCGAAGGTCTGGTGGTATGGTTACAGTGCCAAAGCGCGGCGCTTCGCGCAAGGCTTCCAGGAATTCCTTTTCGGGCTGGGGCCGGCGCGGCGCGCGCGAGGACTTGCCACCATGCTGGCAAACTTGGAAAAGAAGTTGTGAGTCTCTTGCTTTCCCTCAAGGCTATGAAGGTGTGGAAAAATCCAACGGGCTGTCATCCTGAGTGAATCGAAGGATCTCCGCAGTTTCTTAGGTCCGACCACTTACGAACAACTGCAGGGTCCTTCGCTGCCATGAAAATAGCGGACTCGGACCCCCACACCCGGCCCGCGCCGGCTGATGAAAGCGCCGTCGCAGACCACCCTCTCCCCCAAGGGGGAGAGGGCATTTTCATGACCAGTGGTGAGCCGAAGGATCATGAAGTCTGCGCTCAGGATGACACATTTCGAATTTCTTCACCCGTTCTTACGACTTAATGGACGAGCTCGCGCGACACGACGTTCTCTGCGGCGTCATTCCATTCGGTTTTGGCTGCGGGCGGGATATAGCTCATGGCCCGTTCCGCGAGGGCGCAAATGGTGAGGCTGGGGTTAACTCCCAAGTTCATGGCGATGGTCGAGCCGTCGCACACGTACATATTCTTGTAGCCGAAGACTCGATTCCGGCGGTCAACCACGCCTTCGGCCGGCGAGGCTGCGATGGCACAGCCACCCAGGATGTGCGCGGTAGTTGGGATATCGAACAGGATTTCTGTAATCATGCTCATGGCCGTGCCGCCGATCATCTGAGCGATCTTCGAGGCAAAATCATTCGCTTGTGGAATGAAAGTAGGGACTCGCGGACCGCTGGTTACCAGCACTTTCCTGAAAGGCCAAAACCAAAGCCTCCCCAGGCGCATATCAAGGTGACAGTCGAGAGTCTGCATACAGAGCAGGATTAGGACCTCGCTCGCCCAGCCGAAGGGGTGCAGGGAGCGCAGGGTCTTGACCGGATGACGAAGCAGCGCCACGAAGAGGTTTCTAAACATCCGCAAGATTCGCGTCCAGCCGGGTCTCCCGCTGGTCAACAGCATACACAACAAGCCCATTGCGTCTGCGCCCCGCGGATAACGCACCGCCTCGATGTGGGTATACTCGTCCAGGTGTATCCCCGAACCGATGGAAATGCCTTTCGATAGGTCCTCGCGCGAGCCGGGGACGCGGACACCGATCAGCGATTCCGCATTTGTACGCACACGGTGACCCAGTTGATTGCTGATGGCAGGCAGCGAGCCTCTTTCTTTAAGACGGAAGAGGAGATCCATGCTCCCGAGCGCCGATCCCGCGAAGACCAGCCCGCGACAGGTGAACCGGCGCGGGTGCTTGCGGAACCAAGAGGTGGATCTCACCGTCTGCACTTCGTACCCGTCGCTGCCGTCAGCCTTGCCGTTTAAGCAGGCGACGCCCACCACCTTGGTTTCAGCGAACACGCGAGCGCCATGCTTCTCGGCGAAATAGAGGTAGTTCTTGTCGAGGCTGTTCTTGGCGTTGTGACGGCATCCTATCATGCAGCCGCCACAGGCCGTGCAGGTCGTACGCGGCGGGCCGTCCCCGCCGAAGTAGGGGTCAGGATGAGTTTCGCCGCCGGCCTCGCCCTCCGCCCCCTGGTAGATGCCGACTCGAGTCCGGTAGTACGTATCACCCACACCAATGGCGTCTGCCGCGCGTTTGAGGAGCCGGTCTGCCGGCCCCAACAGATGGTTCTCCGTGACGCCGAGCATGCGGCTGGCCGTCTCGTAGTAAGCGTGCATCTCTCGCTTCCAGGGCGCGAGCCCCGCCCAGGATCCCTTGTCCCAAATCGAATCCTTGGGTTCCAGCAGGGTCGCGCAATAGGTGATGGAGCCGCCGCCGACAGCACAGCCGTGCAGGATGACCACGTGACGAAAGAATTCGAGGTTAAAGAAACCGCGCAGGGCAAGGCCCGGCCGCCAGATCCAGCGCCAGAACAACCAGTTGGTGCGGGGAAAGTCCGCCGCGTCCCAGCGTCGGCCCATTTCCATTACCGCCACGCGGTAGCCCTTTTCCGCCAACCGGAGGGCCGAGACACTCCCCCCGAAGCCCGAGCCGATTACGATGAAATCGAAGTCGGTTTCCTGCATAGCATCCCTGCCGCAATCAGATTGACATCAACCCTTCTGCGTAATATCTTGCTTTCTATGCACAAACTCATTCCGGTCGAAGAAGCTACCGCCCTGATGAACGAAGCCAAGGACTGGTCGGTATGGCATTGGCTGCTCGAGAAACGCAGAGTGCGAACCGCCGCGGACAGAGCAGTGGACGCCCTGAGTGACGCGGAAAAAGGAGTGAAAGCCTCCTGGAGCGACGACCTGAAAAAGGCATATCGCGGCTTGGAGGCACAGCAGGCTCATGAAAATCCCCGCAAGGCAAGTCGGCGTTCCGAAAAACCGAAAGAAGAGGCCAAGAAACTCGACCCTCAAATCGAGCAGGCATTGCTCAAGGTAAAAGAAGCAGATGACGAAGCCGAAAACGCCCGACTCGATGCGGAGGATACCTTCGAGGAGGCCGAGCGCAAATTGAGCGCCAGCATGGCCCGCGAGGGCGCCGTGAAGGCCATCCACTCCTGGGAATTGCGCATGAAAGCCATCCGCAAGGCGGAGGCGCTTGCGAAGATGGGCAGGTTGGCAGATGGGTAGGTCGGCAGATAGGCAGTCGGCATTTGCCGCCTGTGCTCAGTGACTGGCTCGTTCCGCTGGACATGGAACCGACCCCTCACCCATCCCGCGCCGCTTAGAAACAACGCCCGCAGCGTGACACCCTCCTAAATCGAGCGGGCCGTTCTTTCTCACCTATCTGCCTACTCGCCCACGGCCCACCTGCCCATCTGCCGCTGTTTTACAGGCTGTATCGATCCGCCGCGAGCACATGCTGTGCGATCTGGCGGCCCATGGCAATCGTGTTAGTAGGTTCGTACTTTGCCAGTCTGCGCACAATCGCCATCTGAGTTCGCAGCATATCTCCTTCGGCTACGGCCGCGATGACCTTCCGCGCCGAGGCTTCGACCGTCTGCATGGCTTTGGCTGCGTAGAACCCCGCCATGGCAATGGCGGCGCCGGCCGCGCCTTCCCCCCGCGCTGCAACGAGTTTTTCTGCTCGCAGAATGCACGACTCCATCGCGTAGACCTCGATGACGCAATTCGCAATTGCAGCCATCACCTCCTGCTGGTCTGCAAGGCTCTGCATATATTTCTGCGTGGCCGCCCCGGCCGCAAACAGACCGAGTTTCTTGGCCTGCGCCAGCAGTTTATGTTCGCCCGCCAGCGGTCCTTCATGCTCCTCGGCGGCGAGAGAAGGAGAGATAACCTCGTCCATGAGCTTCTTGATGGCCGCGAGCAGCGGCAATTCGCCCTTCATGGCCCGTTTCATCAGCCATCCGGTGATAATCAGCCGGTTGATTTCATTGGTTCCCTCAAAGATCGGGTTGATGCGCGCATCGCGGTAGGCTCGCTCTGCGGGGTATTCCTCGACGTAGCCGTACCCCCCGTGGATCTGGACATCGTGGTTTGCCACCATCTGCAACATTTCGGTTACCCAGACCTTAACGATCGAGCACTCCACAGCGTACTCCTCGATGCGCTTTTCGATCTCGTGCGTATCCCCGGTGCTCTGGTCCAGGCCGTCCAAGGCGGCGTCGATCATTCCGATGGTGCGATACACCATCGATTCCCCGGCATAAACACCCGCCGCGCACTCTGCGAGCTTTTCCTGGATCAAACCGAACTCAGCGATGGATTTGCCGAACGCTTTGCGCTGTTTGGCGTATTGAATCGCGTCGAGGAGGACCTGCCGCGCTCCCCCGGTGCATGCCGCCCCTAACTTGAAACGTCCAATGTTCAAGACATTGAAAGCGATGTGGTGGCCTTTGCCGGCTTCGCCCACGAGGTTTTCCGCCGGAACACGACAGTCGGCGAGAATCAGCGGACAGGTCGATGAACCGCGGATGCCCAGCTTGTGCTCCTCCGCGCCGACGGAGAAGCCCGGCGTAGTACGTTCGACGAGGAAGGCCGAAAGCTTGTCCCCGTCGCTCTTGGCGAAAACAATGAAGAGGTCGGCGAATCCGCTGTTGGTAATCCACATCTTTTCGCCGTTAAGCACGTAATGCATGCCATCGTCGGAAAGCACGGCGCGGGTGCGGCAGTTGAGTGCATCCGAACCCGACGTGGCTTCCGAGAGGGCGTACGCGGCGACCCACTCGCCGGTGGCCAGTTTCGGTAGGTATTTTTGCTTCTGCGCCTCCGTGCCGTACCACACTATGGGCAGGGTGCCGATGCCCACGTGGGCGCCGAAAGCCACCGAAAAACTTGCCAGTTTGCTGATCGCCTCCGCGACCACGGCGGATGTGACTTTGTCCATCCCCATTCCACCGTACAGCTCGGGAACGTCGACGCTCAACAAGCCCAGTTCGCCGGCTTTGCGGAGGAGTCCCTTGGTAACGGCGAAGTTCTTTGCTTCGATTTCATCAATCGCCGGCATGACCTCGTTGGTGACAAACTCGTTCGCTGTTTTCGCGACTTGTCGCTGCTCTTCGGAGAGATCTTCCGGTGTGAAAACCTCCTCCGGCTTACTCTCCTCGATGAGAAAACTGCCACCCTTGGTCCGTTTCACCGAAACTGTGGGTCTGGCTAATTCCGTAGCAATCATGGCTATTCCTCCTCGTTGCAGTTCTTGGTCTCGCGTGAGCGCGACCGTTAGTCAGATCCGTTAGCTCGCCGCCAATCCCCGGGTTAAGGTGCTGGCAAATTGCGAGGAGATTTCCTCTGCGGACAAAGCACCTTCGGGCTCGTACCACATACAAATCCAGTTCAGGGCCCCTGCGATCGCGAAGGCGGCGATCTTGGCATCGCAGGGCGCGATCGAATGGTCCTGGATCCCCGCCTGGATGAACGATCTCAAACGACGGTCGATTTTCCTCTTGGAGGCGCGCACCTTGGTGCGGGCCTCAGGCGACAAATCACCCTCGTCCATCCGCATCACGCACCGGCCGAAATTTACCGTCATTACGTTGGCGTAGGAGTAGATGAACGCTTCCACTTTTTCCAAACCCGTTCCGTCGTGTTCTGCAATCTCCGAAACACTCTCTTCGATCAGCTTTGTGCCCCAACCATAGCACCCAAGCAGAATGTCTTCTTTATTGTGGAAGTAGTGATAAAGTGCCGGCTTGGTAATGTTCAGGCGCTTGGCAACGTCATTCAGAGAGGTGCGTCCATAGCTCTTCTCTAGAAACAATTCGGCGGCAGTTTTCAACACCGCCTCGCGTTTGGTTACAGGGTCGCGCCGGCGGCTCGCAAATGCCTGCCCATGCGGTTTCTCAACCACTGTCTCTTTCAGCATCGGTTGAAACAATAAGCCCTCGGTTGACAGCCCAACTGCAAGATGATATCTTACCTGAAGGTAAGATACGGAATCAAGCTGAATATCTTACCGTGGGGTAAACTAAGAAACGTCAGTGCCATAGACTTCCGTGGGCGCGCTGTTGGCGCGGGTTTGAGGGCGCGCAAACCCGGCGGCACCATGCAGACCGTAACACAAGATGATCTGCCACTCTCCCGGCTTTATCGCTGGGAGCGGGAGCGGGCAGACCGCGTTTTTCTCACCCAACCGGTTGGGGGAGGGAAGGTGCGCGACTGGTCTTGGAAGCAGGTAGGGGCCGAGGTGCGCAGCATGGCCGCGTACCTCAAAGCCCAGGACTGGGAGCCGGGGTCTCGCGTCGCGATCCTCTCTCGAAACTGTGCCTGGTGGATCATGGCGGACCTGGCTATATGGATGGCCGGTCATGTCAGCGTACCGATCTACCCGTCGCTCAATTGCCGGAACGTACGCTACATTCTGGAACACAGCGGGGCGAAGGGCTGCTTCTTGGGTTCCACGGACGAGAAAGGGATGGCAAATTGCGGCCTCCCACCCGGCGTTCAGTGCATCGGATTCCCTACGGCTCAAGCCGCCGGCCACCCCCTCTGGGACACGGTGGTATCCTCCACCTCGCCCCTTTCCGGCAACCCGTCGCGCGCCGCCGACGACCTCGCTACCATCATCTACACTTCCGGGACGACCGGCACGCCGAAGGGCGTGATGCACCGCTTCGCCGCTTTCAGCTACTTTGCCAAGACTGCTTCTCATCTGCTCAGCCTGACTTCTGAGGACCGCCTGCTTTCTTACTTGCCGCTTGCTCACATCATCGAACGTTGCGCCTGTGAAGCGTTTGGCCTGTTTCTCGCCTTCCGTATCTACTTCACCGAGGGAATTGAAACCTTTCTCACGGACCTGAAGCGCGCGAGTCCTACCATCTTTCCATCCGTTCCTCGGCTCCTCCTGAAATTTCAGCAGGGTGTTTTCGCAAAAATCCCCAGGCGCCGATTGGATCGTCTGCTGCGCATTCCCATCCTCAACCGCGCCCTCAAGAAACGAATCGTGCGCAATCTCGGACTCCATACCGCTCGTTACGCGGCTAGCGGTGGTGCGGCTCTTCCCCTTGAAATCCTGCTTTGGTACCGGAATCTCGGGCTACAGCTGTTCGAGGGCTATGGCATGACGGAGACAGCGATCACGCATCTTCCTCCTGCCGTGGACCGGATCCGTCCGGGATACGTGGGAAGCGCCATCGACGGCGTGGAGATGAAGGTGAGCGAGGACGGCGAATTGATGGTCAAGAGTCCCATGAACATGCTGGGCTACTACAGGGATCCTCAGGGTACGCGAGACGCATTTACGGTGGATGGTTTCTTTAAGACCGGCGATGTTGTGGAACTCGATTCGGACGGCCAGGTTAAGATCGTCGGGCGTCTCAAGGAGCAGTTCAAGACCAGCAAAGGCAAGTATGTCGCCCCGTCTCCGATAGAAACCGAGTTGATGGCGCATCCCGCGCTCGAGGCTTGCTGCGTCATGGGCGCGGACCTGCCGAGCCCCTTTGCCGTCGTGGTTATAGCCACGGACGCGAGGAAACGCTGCGCCGATCCGACGGCGCGAAAAGCCCTCGAGCAATCCCTGGTGGAGCGAATGAACGAGGTCAATGCCCAGGTTGATCCGCACGAACGACTGAGCTTCATCGCCATCGTCGACGGTCCATGGACAATCGAAAACGAAATCCTCACTCCGACACTCAAGACCAAAAGAGCCGTTCTCGAACGCCGCTATCTGTCTTCGGTCGAGACCTGGCAAAAGCGCAATATCCCAATAGTGTGGGAATCCGAGGTTATCGATCGCGGCCTTCACGACGCCATGCAGCCTTCGGCGGCAACGTCGGAGTAGCGCGATCCCTTGGCCCGCCGCGGTCGAACCGCCTCACCTCTTGCTGTGGCGCGCCCATCGCTCCAGGGTTGTCGTTCCGAGTTCAAGTTCCATGATCCTTCGGCGCAGTACCGTGCATGACAACGCGCGAAGCGGCCTGGAGTGCGGAAGCGAAGCTCCTGCTGCTTCCCCTGACGGCCACCCGCCTGTGAAACGTCGCAGCTGGTTTGGGTATGCCCTCGCGACAGCTTCGGTCCTGGCGGTTTGCGCCGGCGGGGCTTTCTATTGGCGCCCATGGTGGGTCATCGACGAATCCATACGAGCCTGGCTCCGCTGGGCCGGCTTCCGCAGCAAATACGTTCGACTCGACTCCTGCCGCGTTCATTACTATGTCGGCGGTCGAGGCAAACCCTTAGTGTTAGTGCATGGCCTGGGCGCGATGGCGGAGAGTTGGACCGAGGCGATGATTGCCCTCGCGCGGCACGGTTATCAGGTTTATGCTATCGATTTGCCGGGCTTTGGCCGATCTGATCGCCCCGATGTTGACTATTCGATTACGTTTCAAGCGGAGACCCTCAAGCAGTTCTTCGAGAGCCAGAACCTGGCGCGCGCCGACCTTGGAGGATGGTCGATGGGCGGGTGGGTGGCGCTGAAGTTTACCCTCGACCATCCGGAACGCGTACGCCGCGTTTTCTTGGTCGATAGCGCCGGGCTTACCTTCACGCCTTCTTTTGATACCGCGCTCTTCCGGCCGACGACGGTAGATCAAGCTCAACAACTCCTGGGGCTGCTCATGCCCCAGGCTGCACGAATACCGCGATTCGTAGCGCGCGACCTCGTGCGTCAGATGCGTCCCACCGGGTGGGTTGTCGAGCGCGCCACGAACTCCATGATGGCGGGGAGCGATCTTCTGGATGGCAAATTACCTGCCATTCGGATACCGGCTTTGATTGTCTGGGGGAAACAGGACGCGTTGATTCCGCTCAGTTGTGGTGAGGAGATGCATCGTCAGATGCCGCAATCACAGCTCTCCATATTTGATGGCTGCGGTCATATGATTCCGGCCGAATGTTGCGGCCGGCTCGTGATGGAGACCGTTCACTTCCTCGAAGCTGACCCTCCCCTGCCCGCATCGGTACGCGAGTTTCCGCCAGATAGTCTTGCGAGTAGCGCTGACCTTTAGGTCAGCACTTGCCGACCCTTCACTCTGCTCAGGGCAGGCTCTGAAGGTCGGCGCTACACCGACTTGAGATGGATCCGGAAAGCTCTGTTAGAGGACCTATGGTTCGGCGCCTTGCGATTTGCGCTTCGCTTGAGCAGTGCCTGTTGACTTGTTCTTCTCCCGCCGGGCCAACTGCTCTTCCAGTTCCTCCACCCGGCGGCGGAGTTGTTCAACTTCCGTAATGTCGGCGGCCGGCGGCAAGGGTGGGGCAGGATGTTCCGCCAGCAGGTTCCGCACGAACTCGATGGGGCGCGCCACCGCGGCCTTCGCTTCGGGCAAACGCGAGCGAACAGCGTCTTGTGCCTTCTGGTACAAATCGAGCGTGTTGTGCAGGTACCAGGACAAGAAATCGTGAGTGGCCCGATCGGATGCCCTGACGAGTTGTGTTAGAAGCTGAAGAGGCAGAGGTGTCTCGCGCTCGCGCGCATCCTCGAGGATGATCTGGGTGAGGATGAGGTAGGTCAGGTCTTTGCCCGAGCGCGCGTCCACCACCTTGACTTCGATTCCATCCCGGACCATGCGCGCGACATCCTCGAGCTTTACGTAGCGGCTGGCGCCGGAATCGTAAAGCCGACGGTCGCTGTATTTCTTGATCACCAGTTTGGGCTGGGCGTCATCGCTCGGGGGCTTACGCGTGCTGGAGGTGTTTTTCATACTGCAATGCAGCGTGACATGGGCGGGGAACAAAGTCAAGTCCACCCGCAGGGTGGCGCATGCGTCACGACGCTTTTTGTCGTGATGTATACGCCTCTTTGCAGGGCAGACAAGGGCCGAGACATGCCAAAAGGCGGCACGCTTGCGCCACCCGCGGTAATCCCACTGAGCGGGCAGTATGGCCGAGGCCTCTCTTCCCATCGAAATCCCGCAAAATATTTTGCTTGACAGGGGGACGACGTTGGTCTAAATTTATACTGCATCGCAGTAGCTGCGGCGCAGTATGAACGTCGCCCAAGGAGAAAAAATCATGCCCGAAAAAAACAAAGAGACCCGAATTGCCCACTCGCCGACTGATCAACTGGTGGGTTGGGCTCGTCAAGGAATCGAGAGCTTCATGGCTGCCCAGAAGATTTTGTTGGATCTTACCGCCCAGCAGAATTCACTGCTTATCGGAATGGTGCGGGAGCAGATGAGCAAGCCGCGGTTCCGGCCAGGCCCGGCGATCGCCAAAGTCGCCGATAAAGGCGTCGAGAACATAACTGCCGCCGGGAAGATCCTGCTGGATTTGGCTGCCGGGGAAACTGCACTGGTGGTTGATGGATTGAAAGAGGTGGTACCGCTTCCTCGGGTTGCGGGGACCGTGGCTAATGTGGTCCGCCACCGAGTGGCCACGATTATCGACATGCAGAAACGCTTGCTGGATGCGGCTGCCGAGCAGACTCATACGGTAGCGGAGGATTATCGCGAGGGCAAAGGACTGCTGGGGGCGGGCGCGAGTGCTGTCGAACTGGCGCGACGAGGAATCGAGACCCTGGTCGAAACCGAGAAGAAATTCCTCGACTTGGCTGCCCACGAGGTGTCTAGCGCAACGAAGGGTAACGGAGAAGGCCGCAAGCCCGCCCGAGCAAGGTACAAGGTCCTGACAGAACTGGCGCGGGAAGGCAGCGAGAAATACATCGAGGCCCAGAAAAAGCTCCTGAATCTGGCCATCGAGCAAATGGAGTCCGGAGGCCACGTGGCCAGCGAGCGCCTGGAGGCCGCCGGAACCGAGGCGCGCGCCTCATGGGGCAGCCTGACTGAAAAGAGCGTTCGGAATCTCGTAACGGCTCAGAAATCGCTCATGGACCTCATCGTCAAACCTGCGAAGGCTACGCCCGCGGAAAGGAAGCCGAAGCCCGTTCGCGTACGGCCGAAGCGGAAGGTCGAGCATATCGAGTTAAAGCAGCAAGTTGCTTCTTAGTTTCCCTTCACGTGGCGCGTCCCTTAAGGTAGACTGGAGGCAGATGAGACGTCACGGCCCACCTCGGCGAGAGGACTATGAATCTGCTGTGCTACCGATATGGAGCGAGCTATTAGCCGGGGTTGAATTCGGGTTTCTGGCGATCTCGCCGGTCAATCTTGGATACGGCATTCCTCACGGGGATGGTTCCGGCGTCGTCCTGGTTCCCTGCTTCCTGGGTACGGATTTCTTTTTGACTCAGTTCCGTAGTTGGCTGCGGCGGATCGGCTACCAGCCCTACTACTCGGGGATCCGCGTGAACGCCGAGTGCCCGAACCTGTTGATCCAGCAATACCTTCGGACAGCAATCGAGGAGGCCTATAAGTCTACCAAGCGAAAGATCCATGTTGTCGGCCACAGTCTGGGTGGCACGATGGCTCGCGCCGCCGCCGCGCAATCGCCTGACCGCGTCGCTTCTGTGATCACGTTGGGAGCGCCGATTCAGGGGCTCGTCGGCCACCCAGCGGTTATGCGAACTGCCGCACTGGTACGGAAGCAGATCTTGAAGCGACATGGCCCCAGAGTGTTGCCAGGCTGCTACACAGAGCACTGTACTTGCAGTTTCATCGAGTCGCTGATGGGGAAGTTTCCGAAATCGGTGCGCCAGACGGCGATCTACTCGAAGAGCGATGGGATAATGGACTGGCGGGTCTGCCGAACCGGCGACCCCCGCGTTGACGTTGAGGTTACATCTACCCACCTGGGGTTTGTGTGCAACCCGCTCGTCTACAAGGTTGTCGCTGAGCGATTGGCCGGTTGCGGACCTTCCACTCCTGTAGTCCCCTGATTTGACCGAAGGTTACAACCCCGGGCCGGCCGACGAGGATGGGTTGTGGAATACCCGCTGAAGATTGAGAACGAGCAGTTACGCCAGGCGCTGGACCCTTTTCTGCGCAGTTATCTAACCACAGAGGACAGGATAACCGCTATCGAAGCGGCCCTCAGCGGTGAGGGCGGCCAGGTCTGGCGTGATGAATTGGCAAAGTGGACCGTTCAAGTTGTGCCGCTAGAACTGCTGGTGCCCGAGGCGTACGCTCAATGGCGTCCGCTGGTTCGGGACTCGGTGATGTTCGTAGTCTCGCACTTGTCGCCTTCCCGTCTGGCCCCCAAAATCGTCGAGCAAATAGAAGCGGCAGCGGCCACGCCTCCCGAAGTGCGTTTGCTGCGGTTCATTGCCAAAGTGCCCGGGCTGCAGAAGATCGGTCAAGTGCTGGCGCGGAACCGGAACCTTGATCCAAGGATACGCAGCGCCCTCACCGAACTGGAGAACGGGATTTCCGACGTCAGTATCGGCGAGATTCGTGCCACCATTCTGCGGGAAATAGGGTCGCAATTTGAAACTTACGCCGTGCAGCTTGATTCGCGTATCCTTTCCGAGGCGAGTGTTAGCGCGGTGGTGGGTTTTACCTGGCGAAACCCTGAGACCGGGCGGCGTGAGCAAGGCGTCTTCAAGGTTCTGAAGCCGCACATCCCCGGTTGCTATGCGGAGGACATGAAGATCCTTCAGCAGCTTGCCGTGTTTCTGGCGCACAAGTATCGGGCAGAAGGCGTTCGTCTGGCCGGCGTGGCGGAGACGCTCACGGAAATTCGCCTCTTACTCGAACGCGAAGTGGATTTCCCCGGTGAACAGGCCACTCTTTCGAGCGCCTTGGGCGCCTATCGCTCCATACCCGGAGTTCGTATTCCCCGACTCATTCGACCGCTCTCGACGGCAGTCGTAACGGCGCTCACACGGGAAAGGGGAGTGAAAGTCACGGAGGCCTCCGCGCGTCCAAGGAAGCTGCGGACCCGTGTGGCGGAGAGATTGGCCGAAGCGCTCATCGCCGCGCCTGCGCTTACTCGTGAGAAGGACATGATCTTTCACGCCGATCCTCACGCGGGCAATCTCCTGTATGACAAGCGTCGAGACGAGTTAGTCATCGTGGATTGGGCACTGACCGGCCGCCTTACTCTTGAGCAGCGCAGGTGCGTATTCATGCTCGTGCTGATGACGATGTTGCGGGACGCAGACGGCATGACTGGCGCGATCGAGCGCCTGCGTCTTCACAGCCCCGGCGATGACGGCCGTCAGACTCTCTTCATCCGCGAGCGCGTAACCCGCTTGCTGGACGGATTGCCGTGGCTCCGCTTGCCAGGTCCGATGGATGCCATGCGTGTGTTGGATGACGTCGCCCTGAACGGAATCCGTTTCCCGGCGGGCCTGCTGATGTTCCGCAAGGCCTGGTTCACGCTGGAGGGCGTCCTGGAAGACATCTCGAAGTCCAACGTGAGGATGGACACCGCGATCGTGCGCTTTGCCTTGGCGCACTGGGCCCGCGCCGGCGCTGCCCTCTTCTCCATGCTCTCGCCCCGCGACTGGCTCTCCCTCGATTGGAGCACGCTGACGTTGACTTCTCGCGTGCCGTTACAGGCGTTGTTCCGTCCCTGGCGGAGCTTCCTGCGCCGACTTCCTCGACCGGCGGACACAACGCAACAGCCGGCGCTCTAGAGCGTAGATTCCCGAACAAAGCTCGGGCATTCACCAAGGATCGGCTGGCATGCCGCGTCCGGACCGTGTCCGTTGCCGGGCTTGGGTTTGGCGGCGTAATCGCGAAATTGGGCTGTCTCGGTTGAACCTTCGAGCGCCGTGGTCGAGGCCGTTCCGCTCGCGATCACCTGCTGCACAGCGTCGAAATATCCTGTCCCCACAAATTGCTGATGTTTTACGGCCTCATAGCCATAATCGCGTTCGCGGCTGAATTCCTTTTCCTGCAGGCGTGAATACGCAGTCATGCCGTTCAGGCGGTAGGCGCGCGCCAACTCGAACATGGCGAGGTTCAGCGCGTGGAAGCCTGC
>JBEKLY010000219.1:0-13630 GCA_050010015.1 Terriglobia bacterium | reverse complement strand
TCATTCTGAGCGGAGCGAAGAATCTCGCTCTGCCGCTCAGGGTAAACTCCGCGAAGAGCCTGTCCTGAACGAAGTGAAGGAATCTCGCTCTGGGGTGCTCAGGGTAAACTCCGCGAGGAATCCCGCTCTGGTTTGTTACCAGGGTAGTGCAGGATTCCTCGTGGCCTGCAGCGCCTCGGAATGACTCGTGGAGAAGGGCTTCTCCGCGACCTCCGAAGCGCTGGTTCGGCAACCCACCACCCCCAACCCCTCCTCTACCGAGGAGGGGAGTTCGTGAGTCGACAACCGGCCGGCGGTTTTTATGGTGCAGGAGCCAACAGTTTCGACCACCGCTGTGAGGGCTTATCTCAATTCTCGCCCGCGTTGGATTCGCTGGCGTGAGTGGTTAGCCGGTCGCCGCTATGCGCTGGCTTCCTTTCCCGATCGAGTACGGCCGTTAGTGGTGGTGGCGCATGCGCGTCGCGATTCGCTCAAAGCCCTCAAGATGGTGCGCGCTGTCGAGCATGACTGGAACGAAGCTCCACAGCAGTGCCGGGATGCGTACGAACAAATCCTCGAGAATTCTCCGAATTTAGTCATTATCCAGTTTCACCGCACCAACATCTGCGGATGCCTTGGGCATCGGCACGTGATCGTAAAAGAACAGCCCTTTGCCGAAGCTCACGATGCGTTAGGGGGGGATCCGGCAGGAGAATTGGACATCGCTTTCGAGCGCGTGGAGAGTTGGGTCGCGTTGCCTTTATCGGATATTGCGCTCGATGCTCAATTTGCGGCCGGGAGCCGCCTCGAAGAGTTCCACGCTACCCGCCTCCGTCTGCAGTTCCTCAGCATCCTGTTGCACGAAATCAACCACATGGTTCATGCCCAGGAGCCGGAAACCTCGATTCGCGAGCGGAGCCTGACTTTCTATCACGACGCACTTGCTCGCTACGTCGAGAATGCCAAAGCGAGTCTGTCTTTGACTATCGACCGCTCGTTCTCGCGCTTCGAGCAGGACTAACGGGCAGCGGGAAACCCCGCTTCGCCTGTCATTCCGAGGGGCTGCAGGCGGCGAGGAGTCTCGCAGTGCCATAAGAATAAATCAGAGCGAGATTCCTCGCTCCGCTCGGAATGACACGGGGCGGGTTAATCTCCAGCCTGCTACTGAGCGCCCCCCGCCTCTTCGCCTGAGGGGAGAAAGACGCTCGCAGCGCCGAAAACGCCGACGTTCTTTTGCAGTTTGGCAGGCAGGATGGGAAGTTCTGCAATAAACCGGCGGTTGATCGTGTAACTGGGCATCGTCTGACGGATTTTATCGAAAAGGGGCTTGCCGATTTGCGCCACTCCGCCACCGATGATGATCGCCTCCGGATCGAATAACGACATCATTCCTCCCAGCCACGCGCCAAGGAAAAATCCTGTCTCGTCAATGATGAACTTCGCTACCTCATCTCCCCTGCGGGCCGCCTGCTGAATCATGACGGGGTCGATCTTGCGCAGGTCACCGCCCGAGAGTTCACGCAGAAGGCTTGGCTTGTTGTGTTCCTGCTCGAGGGCAACGCGCGCCCGGCGGGCCATGGCGGGGCCGGCCGCCAGCGCTTCGATGCAGCCCAGCGTGCCGCATCCGCAGCGATAGGGGCTGTGGAAGTCGATGGAAACGTGCCCGCCTTCGCCCCCCACTCCATTCTTGCCATGGTAGATTTTCTTGTTGATGATGACACCGGTTCCCACACCCGTGCTGACAGTCACGTAGAATACGTCCCGGTATCCCACCGCCGCTCCAAAAAGGACTTCGGCAAGCCCGGCTGCGTTAGCGTCGTTCTCGACTTTGGCGGGAAGATGGAAATGGTTTTCAAGCAAACTCGCGAGCTGGATATTGCGCCATCCCGGGAGGTTCGGAGGATTTATGACAATACCCGCCTTGGGGTTGAGCGGGCCGGGTGCACAGATGCCGATTCCGACCAAGTTGTCCTTGCCGCCTGCGAGCTTAACGAGCCGCTCAATCAAATACTCGATCTGGCCATAGCTGGTTTTGAACCCTTTATCCGCATGGGTGGGGACTACCTGGGACTTCACCAGTTGCCCCTTCAGGGTCACCAAACCTCCGGCCACCTTAGTTCCTCCAACGTCAATGCCTATGATCAGCTTCGCCATGACGCACCCTCTCCAGTATGAGAATTCCTCTCGTTTTCCGGTCCCACGTTCGCTTTTTGGGCACGCGCCCACGAAACTCGGCAGTATACTCCATCATAAGGGCTTTGAAGGGAAATAGTGAATGGTGTGATTCCCGGCTTCGGGTAGTGTCCTAATTCGACTGGTAGCGCCGATCTTTAGAGCCTGCCCTGAGCAGAGCGAAGGGTCGGCAGATGCTGGCCTAAGGCCAGCGCTACGCGGTAATCGGGACACTACCCGGTTTCGCTAGTCCTTGACGCTTTGTGCGCAGTTCTCTAAGATGGCTGAAGTTGATCTTCAACCATTGCTTGAGGTCCTGAATGCCTCGAACCCGTCCACCGCGCGCTCGCCGCCCCAGTAACGCCGCGACGCCGGAAACCTTTATCCCAGACAAGCTCTATTTCCGAATCGGCGAGGTAAGTAAGCTCACCCATACTAAAGCGTATGTCCTGCGATTCTGGGAGACTGAGTTTCCGATGCTCAAACCGACCAAGAGCAAATCAGGGCACCGGTTGTACCGCCGTCAGGATGTCGAATTGGTGCTGGAGATCAAACGATTGCTTTACACGAAGGGCTTCACAATCTCCGGCGCTCGTAAGCTCCTGACCCCGAGCTCCCAAAGCCGGACTGAACAACAACCGCGCCTTTTCCCGCCCGCGTCTGATGCTGCGCACCTGCGTGCTGTTCGGCATGAGCTTCAGTCCATCTTGACAATGCTTTCTCGCAAGTGATACAAAGGCAGTGACGAGTGCTGAGTGACAAGTATCGAGCCGTTATGGGATTGATGCGTTACTTGTTACTCCTCACTGCTGTATCGGGACGTAGCGCAGCCTGGTAGCGCACTTGCTTGGGGTGCAAGGGGTCGCCAGTTCAAATCTGGCCGTCCCGACCAAAAACAGGTTTCATGTGTCGGATGTGAGGTTGCAGGGGTGGCGGCATCGTTTTCCACTGACACCCGGAACCTGATATCGTTTTTTCGGGGCGTAGCGTAGCCTGGTAGCGCGCTTGGTTCGGGACCAAGAGGTCCCCAGTTCAAATCTGGGCGCCCCGACCAACCTTCCACCTGTAGATGCAATGAGTTACGGCGACAAGCGCTAGAGACAGTGTGCGGTGGTTTTAGCGCAGCTCTCCGTCTTCTGTCCGTTTTCCCTCATTGGACACGCCCCGAGTTTCGTTCCTGAGCCACGCCTTCCCCAACGCCAGACGGGTCGGGAGCTTGCGAGGCACGATCCCGCTCCGCTTGGCGCCATTCATGCCGTCGCTTCTGCGCTTGGCGCTGAATGCTCCGGCGTTCCTCGCCCGAGAAAAGGTCCGCGTACCGCTTGAACATAGCCTCCGTCCGGTGGCCAGTCAATTCCATGCATTCCTCGACGGTAGAGCCAGCCTTCCACAGTTCATAGGCAGCGCTACCGGGCCGAAATCGAGTAAGCCTGTGATTTTGAATGGCCTCAATACGTTCTAATCCACATTTCCATTTTGACGTTGACTTGTGAATTTTCGGATAGGCTTCATTCTCAATATCCATAGGGATGAACTCGGTCCGGAGGACGACAATTTGCTAAGCGGCAGGTGCAAGAGCATCACCTTGCTCCCCCAGCCGCACAGGCCGGATGACCGAACCGACGCGAAGCGGCATAGGCGGTTTCCCGGCGGGCCCAGAGAGAAATTCTTGAACCCAAGAACTGCCCTGCCACCTCGCCCCCTGACTTCATGCATTAGCGCGATTCCAGCCTCGGTTTAAGCTTCCCTATGGTTCTGGTGCGGCAAGGTGGTCCGCAGGCTGCTGCAAGTTCTTGGACCACCCTGGTGGGCTATCTGTACGATGGTCTGATTCCGTGAGGCTCACGGGGAATTTCCAAATCCGCAGTGCATTCTTTCCCAGGATGAGTTCCCGGTCCTCGGGACTGTAGAAGTCGAGCGCGCTATTCACGAACTCCAGTTCTTTGTCCATCCGCAGTTCCCAGCGTGGTTTCGGGTACCCTGTTCCCCAGATGATTTGCTTGGGACCGAATTCCTCATAGGTCGCCTTGAAGAACGGATAAGTATCGCGATACGGGAATTGTTTCGTCAACGAGATTTCGTAAGGCTCCGAAGCGCTGACCCAAACCTGGAGGAAGCGTTTCAGCCGGAACATCTTGCGAAAGTCGGTCCAAGGATCGGGAGCGCTCAGGTCCGGCTTGCCGAGGTGATCCACGACGATTTTGACTCCTGGGAATCTCCCGGCCATATCTTCCAGCATGGGCATTTGCTGGGGAAGGATATAGAAGTTGAAGACGGCTTCCAGGCGCTCGGCCTCGCGCCAAAGTGGATAAAGATCCTTGGCGTTCAGCCAGCTCGATTGGGGATCGTAGATAGGGCTGAACCGCATGCCCTGGAAGCCATGCTCTTCCATCCAGTAGCGCAACCGGCCAGCCGGATCGTCGCCCAGTGGATTCAACAAGCCGTGGCCTACAAATAAGCCAGGGAACTTCCGGAGTGAGTAGCTGATGTAGGAGTTGTCCCATCCGTAGTAGCGGGGATTGATGAGCACGGCGAATTTCAATCCGTACTCCCGCATCTCTGCGACTTCGTTTTCAATGGGCGCTTCGATGTCCACGCGCTTTAGCTCCGGATGTTCGGGGTGATGGAAAGGGAATTTGGGATCGAAAGTCCAGACTTCCAAGTGCGTGTCGACGATTACTTGTCCCGATTTAGCGGCGCTGAGAGCTGCCCCCGCCGCTACGGACAGGAATTGCCTGCGATTAACCGTGCGCGGATTGATCTCGGCTTTGGGCATCGCGATTCTGTAAGGAGCCCGATTGTAGCCGTTCGCTTCTCGCGGCGCAACGATGCCTCTGTCCGTGCTTTGAAAACGCGCTGTCATTCTGAGCGAAGCGAAGAATCTCGCTCTGCTCCGTGATTAAGCGAGAACGAAAAGATCAGAGCGAGATTCTTCGCTTCGCTCAGAATGACAGGGTTTTCATGGTTTCTGCCTGCCCGTCCGCCGACGGGCATGAGCGGCTGCTCTCCCTTCGTCCGTCGGCTTGCGGAAGAGAGGCCGAGGGTCCTGGACTTCCGACAAAATCGGCTTGTCAACGATTAAGCCCGACAGTAGCGCAGGCCCGGCATCGACAAGTGCCGGTCCAACGCCTGCGGTACCGGCGCCGCTCCTCTAGCGTGAGGAAAAATTCGATCTCACGCTCTTGACAACCGCCCGGTGGTTGCTGATAGTCTCCTTCAGCCAAGGAAGATTTGGCCATGAACAGGCGTGCTTTTCTCGCTCAGCTCTCGATCTTATCGGCCGCCGTGGCAAATGCCGCCAGCCGGTTGCCTGCGAACCGCAACGTGAAGTGGGCTGTTTCCTTGGCCCTCTGGTCGCATTTGCCGCCGTGTCCGTTCACGGACATCCTGGACGTGATGAAGGAGACGCGTTTCCTCGGTATGCGGATAACCGGCATCGATGGTTTTCTGCAACAATACAAGCTGACCCTCGCCGGACTGCACCGGGAACTATCACGGCGTGACCTGCACATCGTTACCATCTCCTTTGGCGGGCCCCTGCACGACCCTGCGCAGCGCGAGAAAGTCTTGGAAAGCGCGCGGAATGCCATGAAGTTTTTGGCCGACTTCGGCGCTAACCACTTGGTGGTTTTTCCTCCGGGACGCGGCAACTTACAGGCAACCCCGCCAGGAGTAATGCGCGAGATCGCCACGCGTTGCAACCAGATTGGAGAATTGGCCGGTGAAATGGGATTCACCGCCGGCTTGCACAACCATCTGGGCGAAATGGTTCAGACGCAGGCGGAAGTCGACCAATTCATGTCCATGACGGATCCCAAGCTCTTTGGCTTGTCGCCGGACACCGCCCATTTGCACCTTGCCGGTTGCAACGTAGTAAGCACGTTCGAGAGATACAAAAACCGCATCCGATTTATGGACTACAAGGACGCGAAGTGGACAACCCCTGCGCAGGATTGGGTGGAGTGGAACGGGAAGGCGCTGCCGAGAGAATCGCCCGAGGCACGATTCTTCGCCAGCATCTATGATCTCGGTGACGGGGAGGTGGATTTTCCCGGTTGCCACCGCATTTTGAAGGATGTGAAATACCGCGGGTGGATTTGTGTTGATCTGGACACGGCACGCAGGGGCCCCCTCATCAGTTACCAACGGTGCGGCACTTACATCGTCAGGGCGCTTGAGCCAATCTACTCATGAACAGGAGGTATCCTTATGGCCCCGCCCTTGGAGCGGCGTGAATTCCTTTTGGGAACCCTTGCCATGGCCATCCCTGATCCTGCCCCTAAGTACCGCATCATCGATCCGCACGTTCACGTCTGGGTGAATGACTCACACTATCCGTGGCCAAAAGAGACTACGGAGCCACCCCAGAAGGACGCCACGCCCGCGATGCTTCTCGAACTGATGGAGGCCAACCAAGTTGAGAGGACCGTGATAGTCCAGCCGATTTCTTACCGATGGGACAACCGCTACGTTGCCGATTCGGTCCGAAAATACCCGCCTTATTTCAAGGCGGTTTGCCGGGTGAACCCAGTCGATCCTGCCGCTCCAGATCACCTTTCCAGGCTGACCGAGCAAGGCTTTCGTGGCGTGCGGCTGAGTCCCGTGGCTGATGCCGGCGGTGATTGGATCACCGGCCCGCCGATGCCGCCTCTCTGGAAGCGTGCTGAAGCCTTGAAAGTTCCGATGCTGATCCTGACGGCGATTACGCGCATCCCGGAGGTCGGCCGGCTCATCGAAACTTGTCCCGACCTGGACGTGGTAATCGATCACATGGCGGATTGCCCCATCCGCCAACCGCAAGAACTGGATAAGCTGCTGGCCTTGGCGCGCTATCCACGCGTGTTCGTAAAAATCTCTCATACGTGGTCAATTTCCGAGCAGGAATATCCCTGGTTGGACGCCCAAGAGTATGTGAAACGGCTTTACGCAGTTTATGGCCCCAAGCGTCTGATGTGGGGCACTGATTGGCCCGTTCACGAAGCGAAAACAACTTATCATAGGACGCTCACCGTGGTCCGCGACGACATGAAATTCTTGAACGACGAGGATAAAAGCTGGATCCTTTCGAAGACCGTCGAACGCCTCTGGTCTTTCTCATGATGTTTATTTTTGTAGCGTCGGTCTCTGACCGCCGGCCTTGGACTCTCAATGCGCATCGGCGCTCGGGGAGTGCCGCTACAGCTATCTCGACAGGACATTCCAATGGATATGAGCACCTTTATAAAGGTCATCGAAATCTGCCGGGTCAGTATGCCCCTCGTGTACCCATTCCCTACCGCCTAGGGTTGAATATGACCTTCTGTTTGGCCCGGCCGGTTCCCAGCGAGGACTCATGCACAACAAATCAATGGAGCGAGTGGGGCCGGACCTCCGCTGTGTTAAGTCCGCCGCTCTTCACGCTCGCAAGCGCTTACCAGGTCGGTTCATTATTGCCTCCGCACGGCATCGCGTGGAGATTCGGATAGGAAGGGTCCTCAGCACTGCTGTGCGCGCCCCATCGACCGCAGGAACCGAAAGTGGGAGCGAATTGCGCCATAGATCGAACGGTGCGCTTGGTAGTTGATCTGATACTCGTTGCAAACCTGCGCGACGACTTGAGCCACCTGAGGATAGTGAATATGGCAAATCCTCGGGAAGAGGTGGTGAATAACCTGGAAGTTCAATCCGCCGAGATACCAAGTGAGCAAGCGGTTCTCGCGTGCGAAATCGGCGGTAGTCCGAATCTGGTGAATCACCCACTCGGCGTGGACATCTTCCAACGATGCCGGGTGCTCAGTCTCTTCGACGATGTGGGCCAACTGGAACACTGCGCTCAACACGAAGCCCGTGATCATCGTCACGCCGAGATAGAATGCCAGTACAACCCACCACCGGTGGCGCATGATGGGGATAACAAACGCCAAGCTGAGGAAGATGACTTTCCCGGCAACCAGTGCTGCCAAGTCCCAACCCCGGGGCCGCTCAAAAGTCCTGTGACCAATCTTCCCTGTCCACAGTTTCTTGTAGTCATTGTAAAAGTGCCACTGGATCACCAGCAAGGCATAGAAGAACCAAAGGTAATAATGCTGATAGCGATGGTAAGGACGTAGCGGAATCTCCGATGAGAGTCGCCCGACCGGGGCCAAGTCGATGTCATCATCCGAATCGGGGATATTCGTGTAGGTATGGTGGCAGAAATTGTGCTTCCAAATCCACAGGTAAGAGCTGGCCCCGAGAAGATCAAGCGTTAGCCCTGCCAGCCGATTCATCCAGGGGCGGCTCGAAAAGCTTCCGTGATTGCCGTCATGCTGAATGTTGAACCCAACCGCAGCCATGGCCAGGGCGAGAGAAAGGCCAATCAGGACGCCACCGGGCCACCTGGAGACATGGAAAACCAATAGGTAGTATGAACCGGCGAGCCAAGCGAGAAGCAACAGCGCTTTCAGGTGCATGTAGAAGTTGCCGGTCTTAGAGATTCCAGCCCGCCGGAAGTATTCATCAACACGAGTTTCGAGGGCGTGCTTGAATCCAGTCGCGGTGCGGAAAGTTGGCTTGTTGGTCATTCTTCGTGGCTGGCTATTCTACTATGATTTGCCCAAAAGTTGTCTCCGGAAAAGTCGCGTCAGTTCGCGTCTGCCGAGCAACTGCAAATTCGATGTAAATGACGAACAGCCTGCGGCAAGGGCCGGTGTTGCCGCTCTTGCACGGCATCCCATTGCAAACGCGGGTTGGCCGCACAAATCGCAAAGAACGTGATGGGAGAGGGGACCGCAGCCTCCATAACGGCTTTGGCGTCGGCAAAGGTGCTGGCGGTTTGCTTGTGGGCTTGGGGGGTAGCCGGCCAGATGTCTGGTCGGTTCAGCGCCGAGCCCATTGGGTGGGCCGGTAAAGGTGATCCGGGGGGTTAGAGCGGGGTTCTCTTCGGTTTTTGCCAGAGGAGGAATGACGCTGGCACGAATTGTTTTGTCATCCACCTTGGTCACGGTGACGAGCACAGTGCGGCCGCCAAAAAGAGCCATGAGTTCAACGAACGCACAACCTCCTTTTCTTGCGCGGGTTGATTCTCTTTGCTGGTTCAGCCTGCGCCGATGACATTATGTGATTAGAGAATGAGTGTCTGCTCGGCTTCAAGTCGGCCGCTCAAGCGAATGCTCTGGCGTCATCTCTCGCGAGGTCAGCGTCTTCGCTCGGAACGCAATATGCTGTAACACCTCGGGAAGAGTCGTGAATAATCCGTGCCCGCGAGACAGTTTAATGCGCGCCATTACCTTCTGCAGGTCCCCCTCGAAATGCCACAGGCAAACGACAATGTCTAAGCCTGGAAATTGAGTCCTTATTTTTAGGTACAACGCTCGTGCGTGCCCTACAGCGAACGGTGGCAGAGCTGAAAGACACACAACTCCTGGCTTAAGCTCCGCTACCTGCGACAACATCTCCGCGGTCGTAGAGATCGGAATACTGAGTGCCGTATGTCCTTGCCGCTCGAGCGCGCGCGCAACTAATACCCCCACGATCTCATCGGCCTCGTCTCTGACTGGAATACAAAGAACCTCCAAACCGCCGCTCTCCTCGCGCCCGTTCAGCGAAAGCTTGGTAAAGTCCCCTGGCCTCCCCTCTTTGGGGTTTTGATCGGAATTCTCGCCCAGTTCCTCAATCAGTTCGCGGGTACTTTGATAGATGAAATTCTGCCTGGCCTCATCGAGCCCATTACGATGCCGATCGTGTTCAGCGAGAGTCAGTGCAGGGATAACAACTGAATCGTAAAGTTCTTCCGTGGGCTTATCTTTGAGATAAGCCTCCAGGATTTGCCGGGCCTCGTCTTGATCGGCCGCCAGCAGGCGTTGATAGAATTGAGCGTGGACCGGAAGCACAGGTTCATCGCCGAAAAGGACGTTGAGGAAACTCAGGTGTGGAACGTAACGCCCCAAGACAACCAGGCAGACCGTCAAAGGAGTAGACAAGACCAAGCCGGGAAATCCCCAAATCAGCGTCCAAAAAATGGCTGCTACCAATATGGCAAGCGCCGAAAGACCGACGTGGGCGCCATAGAGGAAGGGCTCGACTACATTCGATACAGTCAGTTCCACGCCAAGAAAAAGTCCTGCGGTGAGGAGGGCGCTATGCCATCCGGGAAGAACGGCTAAGGCTGAAATAATGGGCAGCAGGGCCGCCGCCGGCGCACCGACGTACGGCAAAAAGCGAAAAACTGCGGCGCAAACACCCCAGAGCGACGCATGGGGAATGCCTATGAGGTACAATCCCGTGCCTACAATAACGCCATAGCCCGAGTTGACGACAAGCTGCAGGAATAGATAACGGTTAAGCCTATGAGTAGTCTCGTCGAGTGCCTGTGTCATGACATTTAGTTGGCCGCCGCCCGCCAAACGAATAAAGCGATTGCGAAGATCCTCCCGGCCGACCAGGATAAAGAGTGTGAATACGGTGACCATTCCGGCGGTCCATATCGGGCCGAGTACGCTCCGTAAAGACTCGATGGGGTTCGCGGGTGGAACTACCTGCACTGCAAGTGGTCGCGCGGGGGACGATCCCGCTTCCTCGGGTTTCTTTCTCTTTCCCTCTGCCGCTGCTGACCCGGGAGCGTTCGCGACGATCTCTTTCCCCAACTCTTTCAAGGTGTCTGAAGCCTTGTTGAGGGTCCGACCAGTATCTCCCTTGAGGGCTCGAATTTTACTTTGCGCAGTGTCTTGGTATTCCGGCAAATCGTTCATCAAGGCTACGAATTGCTGAGAGGCTTTCCAACCGATCAAGCTCATCAACCCAACTAAAATCAGGACAACAAGGAAAATTGCCAAAACGCGAGGGCATTTGATCCTTTCGAGAAAGGTGACTGGAGGCGTCAACAGGAGTGAGAAAAGCAGGGCTAACGCCAACGGTATGAAAACGACACGCGCAAAATACAGAATGGCGATGATCACCACGCCGGCAACCAGGTCTGATAGACGGGAGTTTTCCAGAGGTGTCGGGTTTCGCACTATTCACTCCGCGCGTGTCGGCGAAGCCTGCGCACGGGACTCCCCAAATCTATGATCGGTTCCTGGCACGGTGCAGTTTTTCCGCACAGCTTTGATGCACCGCCATGACCCACTGGGGTCACTTTTGTTTCGCCGGTGGAGTGGTGCAAACGTGATAGACGCCTGGCGCATCACATTACCGCACAGTACCGCCAGAGAACCGGGCCAAGGCCCGCTCTGGATCCGTCATTGCCTCAATTCTGAGGAGGAGGAGTGCGCGATGGGCAAAAGTAGGCGATCCAAATCGGGGACCCAGCTAACCTGTCGTCTTGAAATCGCGACTGTGCGACACCTTCAGCGAACGCGCGCGCGTTGCGTTAAGCGGCGTCGAGGCGTCTGTCAACGGTCGGACGGGAAGTTTATAATGGGAATTCCCGCTAAAGACGTTGGAGCGTCATATAAATGACGGGGGAGAGTTCCACGATTTCTACACGCAGCGGCGACGGGGAGGTCCACTCGGCGGGGCAGTGGTGGGCGCCTAGGCGCTGGTGCCCGATCATAGGAGTGTCGCTCGTCGTCATCGCAATCATTGTGGCGATCGTGTTGGCCTGTAACTGGCCATACACGCAACAGGCTGTCACCAAAGCACTGCAGGACCGATTTGCCCGAACGGTCCAAATCCGCAGCTTCCGAAAGACTTACTTTCCACCGGGATGCGTGGCTGAAGGGGTCAGTTTCCTGCACCGGAAACGCAAGGACCTGCCAGCGTTGATCGCAGTCCAGACGCTGATCCTTCGAGGAAGCTACAACGGACTTTTCCGGATTCACAAGCGCGTGGATGAGGTGCAGGTGAAGGGGCTGCGCGTGTTAATACCGCCGCCGAACCCGAGCGGCCAATCGCCTAATGTGATGCCGTTGACCACCAGCACCACAGGCGCTTCGGTCACGATCGGCGAGATCACCACGGATGGCGCTCTGCTCGAGTTTATGCCCCGCCAGACGGACCGAGAACCCTTCAAGCTGTACGTTCATCGGCTGACATTGGACAACGTCGGTGAAAACGGGGTCATCTCCTACCACGCGGCGTTGTTGAATACTGAGCCGCCAGGGGAAATCCGTTCGGAGGGTAAGATCGGCCCCTGGAATGAGGATGACCCCGGCAGTACTCCCGTGACTGGTTCATACACTTATGAGCACGTGAACCTGGCTGTGTTCGAGGGTATCTCAGGTACCCTGTCGTCCCAAGGCAAGTTTAGCGGCACCATCGGCCACATCGATGCGGAGGGCGAAGCCGACGTTCCCGACTTCCGCGTCTCCGGAGGCAGCCACACCGTTCAACTGACTTCGAAATTCCAAGCGGTTGTGGACGGAACGAATGGAGACACGTATCTTCAGAACGTGGACTCGCACTTTCAGCGAACGACTGTGACGTCGAAGGGTAGCGTCGCCGGACACCCCGGCCAGCAGGGGAAAACAGTTCGGCTGGAGATGTCCGTAAATGGAGGCCGTATCGAGGATTTGTTGTCGCTCATTACGGAGGAAAAACGCCCGTCGATGACGGGGAGTATCAATCTGCGTGCGAGAGTACAAGTGCCGCCGGGGCCTCCAGGATTCTTGCGGAAGCTGGATCTTGCAGGCAGCTTCGGCATTGGCAGCGGACGCTTCACGAACCCACACGTCCAGGAGCCGGTAAATGCGTTAACCCAAAGTGCAGGCGGCGAGAACAAGAAGCAGGAGGCGGAAGACCCGGAAACGGTGCTCTCGAAGTTTAGGGGGCAGGTCGTGGCGAAAAATGGCGTCGCAACTCTCTCCGAGGTCTCCTTCAGCGCTCCCGGCACCCGCGCGCAGCTTCAAGGCACCTACAGCTTGCTGGACCGAAAAGTTGACCTCCATGGAATTTTGTACACCAACGGAAAGTTATCCGACACCACGTCGGGATTCAAGGCACTGGTATTGAAGGCCGTCGGTCCGTTCCTGAAAAAGAAGTCCGTTACGGTTGTTCCCTTCGCAATTGGCGGCACATCTTCCAATCCTTCTTTCGCGTTGGATTTCACTGAAAAACGCCAGGAATCTTCTCTCCCCGTGCCCAGCCCGTGAGCCACTACAATTGTTGCGAACACCACGGTTCTGACGTTCTCAGATGTTGGCGAAATCGCCCGGTGGGGCAGAGTGCTAGTTGCGACGGTTCTTTTTTTTGTCCCACTTTCCGCCGCACAGTACAATAGCGCCTGCTGGTCAAAGGAGAAGGACATGTCCGAAATGATCATTCGTCCGACTATGAAATTCATATATATGGGCTACGCGGTCACGGTTCTGATCGTGGCGGCTTTGGTTATTGCGATGATGCGATTGCAATGGCCGCCATCGATTCCGCCGGCATGGCAGCCTTGGATCCCTTGGTTGCCTGTGTTTCTTCTGCTCTGGCCTCTGAAACGCCATGTCCGCAACCGCCTGACCAAGATGACGATCCTCGATGACCGGCTGCGGTACGAAACGGGGCTTCTGAGTAGGACCACACGCACCATCCT
>JBEKLY010000218.1:0-13717 GCA_050010015.1 Terriglobia bacterium | reverse complement strand
AACGGGCATTGCCACGACAGCGCCGGACGACGCAGCTACGCCGCGCATTCGGTCCTGGCACACAGTCCAGGCTCCACTTCTGCACATTGTGCAAATGGGACAGCCACGCAGGGACTCTTTTAACGAGCAGCCAACTTCTTTGCAAGGCCGAGAATTACATCTCGATCTCGTTCTGCCAAACTGGACAAGAGGCTTCTGAGCTTCAGGAGGAATTGCGCGTCTACCGCATCCTCACCGCTTTCGCCGGTCAATTCCTCTAAGGACTTCCTCAGCTTGAGGCTGTGAGTATGCGGAGGTTCGTCTCCGGAATAGAGTAGCTGATAAAGCGGAACACCGAGGGCAACGGCAAAGCGCTCGAGTGTTTCCAGCGAAGGAACGGTGTGCCCATTCTCGACGCGCGAGATGTAGCACCGCTGTAACCCGGTACGTTCCCCAATATCACCTTGGGACATTTCCCTCTGCTCACGAAGCTGACGAATACGCCTACCGATCAGCATAAGTTCTTCCTCTTTCGTCGCGTGGCCTGCAAATACCATTCGCAGCCATTACCTGAATAGTTATCTTCCCTGCGTTGCCTCGCTGCTACAAGGGTACTTTGGTAACCCTTGCACGACTCGGTTGCGATACGACCCTGCACTGCGTCGCGTAACAGTCATAAAGTCGGGTTCGGGCATCTTTGCGGGTGGAGGAATGCTTTTCAGCGTGAGAGCCGGTAGCGCCGAGTCCCCGGCGTTGGGACTCTGCTGTACCCGCTCGCGCACTACCGGATTGTGCTCGATCGCGACTGCCCGCGCGGTCAATGCGTCGTGGCTAAGACGCAGGAGTCATCGAGAAGGCGATCCGTGAGGGAACCAGGATTTCATTTTTGGGAATACTGCAGAGTGGGGCTGCCCGTCACCTTCCTGACACTTATACTCGGGATCGGGTGGTTGATGCTCGTGGGTTTTTGAAACGCGAAACGATTAAGAAAGGCAACCAAATTAAGCGGGCCGGGGCTCCGACCCTCCGCGAGAAACACACTGGGAGCGAGGCATTGCCTTGTGGAGGTCAGGATTGTACCGATTGTGAAAATCGCAAAATGGCTCCAAGCCTGGCCGGGCTCGAAACTGACAGATTCTACTCGGAATAATCTGGGACTCGGAATAACGTGGATCATTCCGCATTCGGAATATTCCACATGACTCAGGTCGCGCCAAATGCGTGATCCAGTTCGCGCTTTCACGTGATTCTCATTGCGGACCGTGCATCGCGGTGCGGATTCCAGAATCATGTAGCTGACGGCATATTTCGAGCAACCGGGCACACTCCGAATTGAATCGCAAACCGAATCGCGGAGGGATTTCCTCCGATTGGCAAGTCAAAGGATCTGTTGCCACGCGCGCACAACGTAGCCAGTGGGCTGCCGCATACGTCCGATCACAGCGCCCTTGCCATCCTTCCACTGCAACTCTATCGATTCCCCGCCGAGTCCAGTTCGGAATGGTATTGAGCCGTGGCCGTACACTCGCGCGGTGAGCTGGCGTGCTGCGGGATCACCGGCGAACTGGCCCACATCGGCCCAGGGAACGATGCTCCCGCTCTTAACATATACGGGAATCTTGCTGGTTGAGGATGGGACGGAAAACTCGGTGGTCCCCTGGACGGTTGCTCCTGTCCAGAAGTCGTGCCAACGGCCTGGAGGGAGAACAATCTTCCGCTCGGCCTCTGCCGCGAACAGCGGAGCCACCACCATCCGGTCTCCCACGATGTACTCGTCGTCAACCGTGCGAACCTCTTTGCATTCGGGATAATCGAGCACCAGCGCCCGGAAAGGCGGAATGCCTAACTCCGCATAGCGCTGGAATGCTGCGGTGAGATAGGGCGCCAACTGCATGCGCCAGCCGATGATCTCGCGGCATTGTGCTTCCACCTGCTGCCATCCGTCCATTAACTCATCGCGGTTGTTCTTTTTCTGGTCGATCTGTTTCCAGGGTGGGTTCTTGATAAACCACGCGTCCACCTGGGCCAAGGGAGAAAAGGCGGCGCTTTGCAACCTGCGGATCAAGTCCTCCACGCTGGCCGCATCCCTCACTTCAGGGCACCAGAGCAATCCGCTGAAGCCGGAGTTCACCAGCGCGCGGATATAGTCCCGGTGACTGTACAAGTCACTGTAAAGTACGAAAGGGTAAGGTGCGGCCAAGGCTCCGCTGTTGCGGACCAGGCCGTAGGTGGCCTTTCCCCGCCGGCGATACGATTCCAGGATCGAATGTTGGTAGTACAACCCAAAAACGCTATGCATCTGCTCGCCATCCAGCCCGGAGGGGAAACTGCTCGACTCCGGGAAGGACCAGCCACCCGTGAAATCGGAATTGTCGCACTCGTCCAGCTTGAATCCGCTCACACCGAGATCAACCAGTGTCTTACCATGATAATTGGTGAAGGCCTCGCGCGCCTCCCGGCCGGCAAAGTCCGGGACGAGGCCGCCCCACACGCCGTAGCTCCCCGCATGGTCCCGCAGGGAAGAAAAGATTTCCGACGCCGGATGTACAAACGCGTGCTCCCACAAGTTCAGCTGGAAATGCATGTCGCCGAGGTCCGCGATCAGGCGAGCTGGCTCCGGAAAGCGTTTCTTATTCCAGGCATAGGTGCACGAGTAGGCGTGGGTTTGCCAGCCCGGCTCGAGTCCGATCACATCGAAAGGAATTCTATGCGCTCGGAATTCCCGCGCCAATTCGAGCACCGTGGCCTGCTCTGTGCTCAGTTCGGCCCGGTACCAGAATCCCAATCCCCATTCGGGCGGTACGAACCCGCCGCCGGAGAAGATGTTGTACCGCTGGACTGCCCCGAGCATTGTAGGGCCTGCAAACAAATACACTGTAACGCCCGAGGCGCTCGGCACCTCGACGATAATCTCTCCGTTATCGCTATCTCTTAAGTTTGCGCTCTCGTTCGGGTCGGCATTGCCGTTAAGGTCCCACGTGCCGTCCGGGTTCAGGTGGTTGGTAAGTACGCCGGGCGTCAGGGGTTTGGGGCGCGCGTCGCCGAAATAGAACGTGGCGTATCGCGCGGTGTCCACGAGAATGCCAAGTCCCATCGTGGTGACAAAGAACGGCACAGGCGCGTGAGAGTCGCCCGAATCGACTCGAGGATCGGCATTAACGCGGGCGACCTTCTTCGATTGGCGGTGGGCAAACGACAGGAGCTGCAACCCCAGTCCGTAGACGTTTTCCCCGGGTCGCAACGGCAGACGCACTGTGCATCCGCGCGCCGTAACCGCTCCTTGAATACCGGCGAGCGGGGGATCGGAAACATGCGGCAGGCGCTCAAAGGCCCGTGTGTCCGGGGACAACAACCGCCCGGAAACAGGCGTGAACGCTTCCGGGACCGCGAGCGTGGCGCACCATACGCCGGGATAAACATTCTTCCATTGCAAATCCTGCGGCCGAGCACCGCTGCGGTACGACCCCGAACCACGCTGCCGGTCGCTCGCCGCGCCCGCTTCCGAAATGGCCGAAAGCGCCGCCACCGCTCCCGTAGCTGCTAATCTTTTTGCCAGACCACGACGGTTGACCTTTCCCGACAGATCCATGCTGCTGGTCCTCCTTGGTTAAACTTGCTGACGTGATTCCCAACGGGAGCAGATTAAATGCGACGTCCCACGCCACGTCAAGGGAAATGAGTAGGGATGCAAGTGCGCTGACTCGTTGACGGGCTTCGCCGGCGCGTTGTTCGCCTGACTTTGTATATCTCGTGCGGAAACATCGCGACGAGCGGAGGCAGGAGTTCGCCTTTAACGCTCGCCCTTTTGTCCTTTGCGGGCTTCCCTCGGTCGACTTTGCACCACCTGAATTTCCAAGAACGGAGAAAGCCTCTCAATGAAAACCGTCAGGGAGATACCTCACGCGCATTAACGAATTCCCTACACTCTGCTCCTTGAAAGCCGTTGTCCCAATCAGCGGTGTCGTTCGCCAGCCAAAATGATCGGTTCGCCCAAACTCCGTTGATCATCGTGTCCGTGCGACGCCATGCTCGCATCATGAATTATTGGTCTCAATACCTCTTTCGATCCTGTTATCGCATGTACCAATTGCCTATACTCAACAGCTGCAATCGGCTCCGATTCCCGCCGCGGAACGTAGGAGAGCACGTCTGGGGAGAGACCGTGGCTGTTCACCTGGAGCAACTACTCTTGCGGCATGGACCGCCGCTGGTGCTGAAACGCGACAATGGTTCCAATCTCAATCAACAGGCGGTCGATGAGGTGCTGGCCCGTTACCTGGTCATGCCGCTGAACTCACCGCCTCATTATCCGCCTTACAACGGCGGGATGGAGTGTGCGGTGCGGGAACTGAAAACTCCCTTGCGAGAGAAGATCCTCGCCAGCGGCCCGAGCAGCGAGTCCCAGGTGCAAGCCTGGGCGGAAGTGCTGGCGTATGAACAGAACCATCGCTCCCGCGACTGTCTCGATGGGCGCATCGCCTGCAGGGTCTTTCAGGATGCACAGCCGGCCTTGAAGGCGTATACTCTTCGCAAGCGAAGGGAGATCTTCGATTGGATCAACGAACTGACCAAGACGCTCATCGCCGGTTCGGCGGTTCAGACCGAACGCCAAGTCGAAACAGCTCGGCGTCGGGAAGTGGAAACTTGGTTACAGAGAAACGGAGTGATCACCATCACTCAGAACAAAAGAGTGTTACCCATTTTCCCAGAAAAAACTGCTCATAATTAGGTTGCCCCCACACCAGTGACGACGGCCTGCTGGAGTTTCAAGAGATCACTCAGCTTTCCTTATCCGCCGACTTGGTGACGCTTTCAGCTTGCGATACGGCGAACGGAAAGCTCGAAGGTGAAGAGGGCATCGATGGACTGGCGGAAGCTTTCTTGCTTGCCGGCGCCAAAAGCGTGGTCGGAGCGCTGTCGAATGTTGACGATTCCGCGACGGAATCTTTGATGAAGGCTTTCTACTCGCACCTGGCGCAGGGACAAGACAAAACCTTGGCGCTCCGGCAAGCCAAACTGGATTATCTTCAAAGGTCGGCTAACAGCTCACCGGTCTATTGGGCGCCGTTCACTTTGATCGGAGACGGCTCTGCCCCAATCATTTTCTGATCGAACAGCCAACGCGCTTTAAGCTGTCTGAGAGAAACAGCGAGGCCGCTAGTGTCAGATCACGTTAACCGCGAGCCAGTTTCACCAAGTTACAACGAACTAGGTTGTTGAGATTCCATCGGTGGGGACGGGGCAAGAACTCTACCCAGACTGTACAGATCACCTTTCGGCAGTGGGTCAGTCTAAATTGAATCGCGACTCAGGCGTTCACCAACACAAGGCCGCAGGGCAGGAGCGATCCACCAAGCCGCGGGCCAACTTCCGCGTGGCTCGTGATCCGCTCGGAATGTTCAATTGTCAGTCAGCAGACTGGTCAGCAAACACTGGGCAGGACGTGTTTCTCCTCAGCTAGTTTGCCGCGGTGAGGCTCAGTTTCCGATGTGGCGGCGTGAAGTTGACACGGCTCACGCGCAAGTTGAGCGAAATATTGATGAAGTTCGGCGGAGAAAAACAGGCAGCCCGCTTGCCTCGTCATCAGGCGGTC
Organism: Terriglobia bacterium; assembly: GCA_050010015.1. Taxonomy (GTDB): domain Bacteria; phylum Acidobacteriota; class Terriglobia; order UBA7540; family UBA7540; genus CAVROP01. The sequence continues at coordinate 8,145 of JBEKLY010000218.1, read as the reverse complement.
GGGTAGAAGGAAGGCCACATTTTACCAGCGCTTATCGGGAAGTCAGGCGCAAGGCTAGTGCAAGGCGTGATCTGTTGCGATCCTTTCGCGCCTGTTTCGCGCAGCAGAAGCGCGGACCTGTTTTGTAGGTCCGCGACGCTTGAGAGCGGCTCATGGCAGAGCTTGATTTCGTTACTGCATTTGCCACGGGTTCAAGTGCCGAAATCAGTAACCTTTCTCAGCAGCGCTTCCACCCTGTGCACGTCGCCTAGTTCCTCATGCGACACCTTGTGAATCCGCGCCGCCTGCTCTGATTTTCTGACCCTCTTGCAGTACCCTCCGTCGCAGGTCAGGAAATGAAGCGCGGGGTATCCCAAATACACCAGTTGTTGCGAATCTATAATGTCATTCTGGTCCGGCTCATAATGAGGATCACGGGCGGCAAGTTTGATTCTCTCTTCTTCGAACTCATAGTACGCACTCAGCGCTGATACGATTTCAGCAAGCGGCCTGGCGTTAGGGTCAACCCTTGCCCTGCGAGCAATGCCGTTTAGCCAGCCTTCCGAGAATTTGTCCCCTGTGTGAGGTTCCCTTCTGTAAACGTCCACCAAATGTGTGAAATCCTGGGCTGCACGATGTTTCATCTCGCCCAGCGCGTTCATCACCTCGCTTGCGGCAGCCCGAAGTTCTTCTGGCGAGTTGGTGTCCAGGCAGAGATTAATCACTCTCGCTGTAAAGCCGTCTGCTGCTTGTGTTTCTTGAAAACCGATTTCGGCAATCGCGGCATCAGGATGGGGCAACAACCCAGCATTCTTTGGATTCACCCAATTATGTATTGCTTGAATGTGACTTAGGATTTCCGCGTTATCGCTTAGAGTCAGTTGAGAAAAGGCTTCGAGAAAAGTGATATACGAGAGAAGCATTCGTTCTCGGAGCTCCGCCGGTAGTCCCTGATTGGCATTCGTTTTGCCAATCAGGTGTAATACGTCCGTGTCGAAATATACGAACCCAATCATTGTTGACCCCCTCTAGGGTCGGGTCAAGCCCGCGCACCATGGCTCCCCGCCCGTCATCTACTCACCTGCTGTAACAGGCGCCTGTAATTCTCCCTATAGAAGGCGTTCTTGGGGTTAAGCACGTAGGCCGCGCGGAATTTCTCCAGAGCAGCCCGCCAGGACTGCAGCACATCTGGTTAGGGCTAAACAGCCAAAGCCTGGAGGAAGGTAACGCGTCCAACATTCCAAAAGTCCGCCACGTCCTGGCGGGCTTCGGCGCCGAGATCATTTTTGTTCTGCCAATCTGAGCGCTGTAAATTGCAGGCCTTTATCCTGCACCAGTTCCCATCCATTCTCATTCGACAGGAAAAGCCGCCGAAGCGGAACCCAGCCGGTCGAACCGGCGGAAACGGACAGTTCTTCCTTTTTCAGAGGATCTATCGCAGTGGCAACCGCGTAGGATCTGCCCACCGAGTCGCGAAGCAGTAGCGTCGCCCTCCAAAGAATCGGAGAGGGAAACATAAGTTGGGGAGCGCGGTCAGTCACCTGCAATTCAACAGGGATCGAGTCCATTGCTGTCTCCTCCTTCCATCTTCAAATGTGTTTGTGCCTCTTCGCCGTTTGTCCTCTCTATGCTACGCCCAGCGCACGAAGCAGAGCCTTCAATGAGTCAACACGATACTCCTCCAGAAGCCTGCCAAGTAGTATGCTCCCCCTGCGTTCCGGCAAAAGGTTAGGGTAGGTCCTCCGCAGTGTTTCGAGCTTGGTGTTGCGATGCTTGCGCTCAATCGTGCCACGCTTGGTTGTGTGACGATTGTCCAATCCCGGCTCCTTCATAGATGTCCTTTCCTGGCCCTCCTACCACGGATCGCCATTTTGGTTTTCGACAGCCCCACACAATACACTCCTCGAGGGACTCCGGCGCACCTTTTTTCTGTTGGTGGGCGGCTGGGCGCGGACGGTCGCTCATTAGCGTCTGTGATCTCCCGAAGGAACTCTCTTTCGGCGAGGCTTTGGCGCGCCCACACTCCCCACCATCGTGCTAATTTACAAGCTGATTGCATGAGCCGTCAGGTCCTTCTACTCCCACCGGGAATTCGGAAACCCGAAGAAGATGGGTGTGCGCTAGCCGGCGAAACGTGGCCAGCGTTTCAGTCGGCGCATCAGACTTTCGTAGATCTGGCGGATGGGAGGGTGGTTCGGGGCTAGCCTGCAGTTATCTGGAATTCCTCCTAGCCGCCCCGCGATCACCCTTCATCCGGAGCGCGATGTTGAGGTTGTGGTGCGCTCCGGCGGTGCCTGGTCGGAGGCGAAGAACCGTGCGCCATTCGGCGATCGCCCCGTCCAGATCACCTCTGTCCGCGAGCACGATGCCGAGGGAGTTGTGCCCTTCGACGTCGTTCGGCTGGAGGCGAAGTACGGTGCGGTATTCCGCGATGGCCCCTTCCAGATCGCCCTTGGCTTGGAGCACCTTGCCGAGGCTGTAGTGCGCGTCGGCGAAGTCCGGCTGGAGGCGAAGTGCGGTGCGCAATTCAGCGATGGCTCCGTCCAGATCACCCTTGTTCTTGAGGACGATGCCGAGGTTGTTGTGTGCGGCGGCCAGGTCCGGCTTAAGGCTAATGGCCGTGCGCCATTCGGCGATTGCCCCGTCTAGATCACCTCTGTTCGCGAGCACGATGCCGAGGTTGTAGTGCGCTTCGGCATCGTCCGGCTGGAGGTGAAGTACGGTGCGATATTCCGCGATGGCCCCTTCCAGATCGCCCTTGGACTTGAGCGCGGTGCCGAGGTTGAGGTGCGCGTCGGCGAGGTCCGGGTGGAAATGAAGCGCGGTGCGCAATTCGGCGATGGCTCCGCCCAGATCGCCCTTGGCCGTGAGCGCGGTGCCAAGGTCCTTGTGTGCTTCGGCGTCGTCCGGCTGAAGGCGAAGTACGGTGCGGTATTCCGCGATGGCCCCTTCCAGATCGCCCTTGGCCTGGAGCTCCTTGCCGAGGTTGAGGTGCGCGGCAGTGAAGTTCGGGTGGAGATGAAGCGCTGCGCGGTGTTCCGCGATGGCTCCGTCCAGATCACCCTTGGCCTTGAGCGCGTTGCCGAGGCTAAGGTGCGCGGCGCCGTCATCCGTTTGGAGGCGAAGCGCGGTGCGCAATTCGGCGATGGCTCCCTTCAGATCGCCCTTGGCCTGTAGCGCGATGCCGAGGTTGTTGTGTGCGGCGGCCAGGTCCGGCTGGAGGCGAAGCACGGTGCGGTATTCCGCGATGGCCCCCTCCAGATCGCCTTTGGCCTTGAGCGCGTTGCCGAGGTTGACGTGCGCGTCAGCGAAGTCCGGCTGGAAATGAATCGCGGTGCGGTGTTCGGCGATGGCTCCGTCCAGATCCCCCTTGGCCTCGAGCGCGTTGCCGAGGTTTGACCGCATGACGGCATTGTCCGGTTCGATATCCAGGGCCTTCTTAAAACACGTAATGGCCCCATCGTCGCGGCCCAGCGCCGTGAGTGAAACGCCCTTATTGTTCCAGAAAGCGGCCGCTCGTTCGCCAACTGGAGGCAATTTTACAATCTGGCCGGTGCGGCGATGGAGGATTGGCTCAAGTTCAGTCCTCAACTGTGTGAAGCTGGTGAAACGTCTCGAGGGCTCAACCGCCAGACAGCGGTCGATGATCTCTTGAAGTGGCTCCCCCACCGCTGGTGCACGCTTTCTCATCTGCCGCTCATAGACCTCGAGGGCGTAGCGGTCGATGTCGCCGGGACTACGCGGCGGTGCCACGCCCGCCGCAAAGGGTGGCACTTGGCTGCCTGCCGCCATCTGCCAAAGGACCATACCGAAGCTGTAGACGTCACTCCGGACGTCTGCCCCTTCCCCGCGGAAGACCTCTGGCGCAAGGTACCCTGGTGTGCCGCAGACCCGTCTGCCCTGCGTCTGGAGTAGGCTAAAGCCGACGGAGCCTTCCTCTCTGGCGCCCTCCCATGAGTCGGCCCGACGGTCCCACGCCGCTTCCGCCGCTGCCGCCAAACCGAAATCACTGATCAAGAGCGTAAGGTCCCGCCGGATTAGTATGTTGGCCGGCTTGATGTCCCGGTGGCACTTGATGCCGCGCTGGTTGGCGTGCTCCATGCCGTGGCAGAACATAATGGCCCACAGGAGGGCTTGATCGGTCCCCAGCGGTCCTCCGGCGCACACCAGATGATCGGCCAAGCTCACCCGCCCTCGATTGTCAGCAGCAATGTAATCCATCCCGACAAAGAGTCGGCCGTAGAACTCCTCCACAATACGCGCCGCCACGATGAACGAATGCTCCTCGAGGTTGACCCACAGGAGTGCTTCGCGCCTGAAGTTTTCTCTCACTTCGGCAACCGCAAGAAACTTCTGCCGGAAGGTCTTAAGCGCGAGAGCCTCGCGAAGCCGACGGTCGTAGACCAAATACACTTCCCCAAAGCCACCCTTGCCCAGCAGGCTATGGACCTCGTATGTGCCGCCAATGACGTCACCCTTTTTGTAGGCCGCTTCAGGCACTGGTTGCTCGTGCCCTGCAGCCATTCCTGGATCAGGTGGCGCTGGCCTGGGGCGCTCGGCAGGACCCCCACCCCGCAAGTCCAGCCTCACCACATCAACCCCTTTGCCGCCAGTGAATAGATTTCCGAAGAAGGCTGTGAGTCCCTTCATGGCTATCACGTCTCCTCTCTACTCCGGTTCGAAAGGATAGTCTTTCCACAGCAGCCTTGCAATGTCTGGTAGCTGAGAAGAGATAGCGATCAATTTGCTTGTTGGGAGATTTTCGTGCATGAATTCAAGAAGGGTTTGGGCGTCTGGGTCAGTTATAATTTCCATCAGGCACACTCCATAGTGTACTTGGATTGCGCCCAAGGACTTACAAGGCCCCGACTGGCATCGGGGCTTTTGTTTTTTCAATCCATGAGAGGACGATCAGGAACAAGCGCTATTTCATCCTGAGGGACCTTAGCCTTTGGTCGGAGTTTAAGGTTGCTTTCCTTGATAAACCTGCGGGTCGAAAAATCTCCATCGAATTCGACTGAGTACGCGATTTCCTCTCCAGGCTTATCTGGGATGCTAATTGCCTCTATTATTCCGATCTTGTTTCCTCCAATCTCCTCAACAGAATCCTTCAAATCGAATTTGGTTTTTATTCCCATAATCACGTTACTCTATCACTGGGCAATCTATTCGCCAAGCTTTTCTACCTGATCTTCAAACTGTACCACTACCAGTTGGACGGCGTTGTCGACAGTACTACCACTCTGAAGATAAGCTGAGATGCTGGAGTCTTTGCAAAATGCGCGAGGTCAATGCAAATTAATTGTTCTCATTCTGGACCAAGAGGTCCCGGAACTCAATTCCCCCAGAAGTACCATTCCGCACGTCCACTTGGCCGTACGGCCTTGCCGGGAAAGTGTCTCCCCCCGCGCGAAAAGAAGTACATTACGTTGCCATGAGCAGCTCGCCGCGACGCCGCAGCGTTTACGAACCGCCCAACTCCCAGATCGTCCGCTCGGACACAATCCGAGCGCTCACCACGACGTGTCGGATTGCATCCGAAGTGCCGTGACGGTAACGGCACTGAAATCAGTTTTTCACTCTCTCGATCGGGTAGCCCTGCCAGATATATTCCAGAGCCTCGGGCAGGGTTTGTTGTTTCACGGTGCGGTCAGTGTGGCTGGCGTTGCGGGCGAAGACAAACTGGTAGTGGTAGCCCTTGGCGGCGAGAACTTTGGCCATGTTTTCATTGGCGACGACCCAATCATGCATACCGTCACGCATGACATTCGGATTGAGCAGGTCTCTGTCTCCCACTTCCATCCAGTGCAACAACAGCATTTAGCACCCGAGCAGGGCCGAGGGTCAAGGCAAAAACTCTTGCCCGATGCCAGGTTTATAAGGAAGGAAATACCGATGTCGGATGTTTTGCACCTCCTCAACATCCGGCACGACTCCCGGCGCGCCGTGTGTCCGCAATGCGGACACCGAACGCTCAGCATCTATGGCAAGAACAATACCTGCCGCTGTTTCAATTGCCCTGGCCGCTCTCTAAGCACGATCGACGTAACAATGCTGGTGCGCGACTGCAAGGTGGGCGACGCAATCAAGTTCCTTGCGGCGAACTTCCCAGTCCCGTCCGTCCGCGTGAAGATGACCGCCAACCTGCGGGGCACGATCAAGCTGGGCTTTAGAAGCTACTCGAAATCCAAGGCGCCGATGACCGTGCAAACTTTGATGCTTTCGCCTGTGTGGCCGAAAATCCCGGCGCCCGCCAAATTGACTTTGGCCGCCCTTTTGATCCGCGTCCCTCACGCTGGCAGCGAGCAGGGTTGCATTCACTGCGGCCACGACCTGCTAAAGCAGTGGACTGGCCTCGGCCGCGCCACGATCACACGCGCGCTCGCCTGGCTGCGCTCGCACGGGTGGATCCACTCCGAGACCATCCCCACCCGGTTTCGCACAAAACGCGGTTTCCCCGTACGAGAGCTTTTTATCCGGGTGAACTCACATCCCCGCACTCATCAGGTAAGTGCAACTAGTAATGCAGGCTCAAATCGAGCCCCACAGTACGCAGGCTCACAGCGAGCCTCAAGTGGGCAAGAACTCGAAAACTGGACACCGAAAGAAGGAGTCCCGCTGCAATGATGAACGCGGAGGCTAAGGGAACGCGCAACGAGCATCGCTCCATGAAGCTGCTGGGACCGGCCGGTTACTGCGTCACTTCCTCCGCGTCCAGCAGGGGGCTTGGGCCATCATCGGCACCGGGAGTGCCGATATGGGCGGGCGCGCCTTAACCCACAAATGGATCGGGGATGTCGGGAGCGGCTTCCGGCTGTGCTTCAGCTTCGCCCTCCTCGGGTTCTGTGCGCTCGATGACTGGTCCGTTGATGCCCAGAACATTTTCGATCGCTCGCCTGGCTTGCTGTTCGATGCTCAGCCGCACTGGGCGATCAGCGGAGCCTCCTAACTCCGAGACTTCCGAGGGTAGGCCGCGAGACAATCTTTCAACCCGCACGCTAACGTCGAGCAGCCTTGATGCATCTGACACGCTCAGCATTTTCGTAGGGTTTTCCTGGGCCTCTTGCAGGCGCTTGCGTAGGGTGTCAACAACCAGGCTTTGACCGAGCATTGCCAGCCGCGCGTGCCGCTTCAGCATTTCGTTGTGTTCTTTTCGCTGCGCCTCTCGCTCCTGCCTGCGCTGGTCATCGTCGAATGCCAGGGATCTTTGGACCCACTTGTATTTCGAAGACCATCTCGATAATTGGCGACGCTTTGATGTACATTTGGGGTCACTGGCAACCTTATTCAGCGATCGGCTGATCCCCATTTCTAGATAGATCGACAGATGGGCGTAAGCCTTGCTGCTCTCGCGCGGTTGGCGCTCCCAGGGCTCGCGGTTTTCTGTCGATTCTTCGGCCATTTACTTTGCAGCGATCCACTCCGCAGACAAGCGCTCCAGGACTTGAAGGCGGTTGCGCTCGCCGGTTTCACCTTTGCCGATCAGGCGCTCGATCACTGTTTCCAGCAGACGGGCGATTTCGACCAGGATGCGAAGCTCGTTGTGTTCTCAGCGCGTGCGTCCATCCGAGCCGGACCGAGGCGCAGAATGTGGAGCTGCCGGTTGCTATTCGAGAAAATGCAGCCGGATTGCCGGATTGCCTTTCGCTTTTCCTTTGCATCGGGCGCACTCCAGTGTTACCCTTGGATTGCGCTCAAGAAGTTTTGCGAGGCCCGCCTGGCAGCGGGCCTTTCGCATTTGAGCCTAACTTAGCATAGGCGCAGCCGCATTTCCAGTCCAGTGAAGTCCCGAATCCACACCACTCTCACAACTTTGGACACTGGCTCAGTTTCCTAGGAAAGCGTTTACGCAGGGGTCTACGGCCCGGACCTTCGGCACTCCAATAACCCCCGAAATGGCGAACTGTGGATACAAACCTGCGTCCTGTGCGGCCTACTGGCTTACTAAGAATTGACCGGAAAGCCAGAAGTTCTTCACGCCGTCGAGGGTGCTGTCCGATGTTCCATGTGCTACCTGCTTTTTCCGCAAGCAGCTTGACGTTACCCCTGCGTATTATCAGGTGGATTTCTCTCCTGAAAAAGGAGTAGTATTTTTCGGCAACCGAAGCGGAGGGCAGTTTGCCGGTTGAAATCACCAAGCGCGATTACAGTCTCACCGGGCGCGAC
>JBEKLY010000217.1:0-13720 GCA_050010015.1 Terriglobia bacterium | reverse complement strand
CGCATGCCTGCGGTCGTATGCTTCACGGAGAGCCGGATGCGGGAAACCTGCACGTCCGGTTCGAAGAGGGGAGAGTGGATCGCCCATCATTGGGTCGTCCTCTCTCCTACTCTACCGGCTTTCCTCCGGGCGGTCACTGCTTGCGCCATAGGCACGAGGGGCTAACCAGCGGGGCAATTCCGCTTGGGGCGATGATCGCGCGCGAGGACCTCGGCGAGGCATTCTATGGGCCACAGGAGGCTGACATCCAGTTTGCGCACGGCCATACCTTTGCCGGCAACCCTCTGGCCAGCGCTGTCGGCATCGCAGTGCTGGACGAGATCGTCGAGAAGGATCTTTGTCGCAAGGTCCGGGAGATCGGCGATTATCTGGCCAGCCGGCTTGAAGGGCTCAGGAAATTCGGCGTTATCCGCGGAATCCGTGGCAAAGGGCTTCTGCGGGGCGTGGAATTGGTGCAAGACGTGGCTACCAAAAAGCCGTTCCCACGTGATCGCAAGCTCGGGGCCGCGCTGCGCAAGACTTCCCTGCGCAATGGTCTGATCATGCGGGTTGACGCAGACTGGTTCGCCATGGCGCCGGCGCTGATTGCCGAGCGCTCTGACATCGACGAGATGTACGCGCTGGTCGAGAAGAGCTTGGGTGACGCGCTGGATTTGGTACGCATGACGTAGGCACGTATACGCCCCTCCTTGAATAAGGAGGGGGACTTCAGAGCGAGATTCCTCTCCCGCGACCACGGGATCGGAATGACAACATCACAATGGTTTCAGCATCTTGCTAACGCCGATCGGGCGTTTTGAGAGGAGGATATATGTCAGACGAGACTGGGAATCGACCGACACGGCGAAAATTCCTCGAGGGGTTGGGAGTGTCCGCCGCTACCATCGCGGCCACTGGCGGGATTAGTGGATTGCAGGCCGGAGCATCAGGGAATTCAGCAGAGGCTTCGAGCGGAAAAGCGAGTTCGCCCTCAGACAAAAAGCCAGGCGTTCGCCAGGAAATCGACTTGTCAGGCCCTTGGGGATTTCAGGTCGACTTTCGCAATGACGTCCAAAACCAGATTGACTCGATGGACGAAGGCGAGAAGCTGAGTTATTTCTCTCCCGATTTTCCGAGCAAAAATTGGAGTGAGGTTTCAATCCCTCGCGCCTTCGATGATTGTGCTCCCGGAATGTATAAGTTCAGGGGGACGTGCTGGTATTCGCGTCGCTTCGAGGCCCCTGAGTCAATGCGGGGGCGGCGCGTGGTGGTGCACTTCGAAGGAGTGAATTACACTAGTTCAGTGTGGTTGAACGGCAGGCTGCTGGGACGAAACGAAGATGCCTTCCTGCCCTTTGAGTTTCCGGTGGAGGAGTTTCTCCGCTACGGAGAGACGAACCTGCTCGTGGTGCGTGTGGATAACATGCGCCGACCGACGCAATTGCCCACCAGCGAGTATTGGCAAGGACAAGGGGGGATTCTGCGGGAAGTGAAGCTGGTAGCAACCGATCTTGCACGGGTTACACACGCCAACATCACCGCTGCGCCGGATAATGATAGAGGCAAGTTTGCGCTGCGGGCCCTCGTTGCCAATGGGCGTTCGCAGTCCGCGAATCTCTCCCTGCAGGTGAAGGTTCTGAATCGTGCGGGCAAGCCCTTGGCGAGTTTCTCGGCCACACCGAAGGTAGTCGAGGCTAACGCAGAAGCGGAACTCTCTGTGGAGGGAGAAGTAGCGCAGGTGGCAGCGTGGTCGCCGGAGCAGCCGGCGCTCTACAAGGCTCGTGTTGACTTGCTGGCTGACGGGAAACTGGCCGACCAAATCGAGACACGGTTTGGGTTTCGGAGGGTCGAAGCACGAGACGAGAAGCTGTGGTTAAATGGGAAGCCACTGTATTTGATGGGGTTCGACCGGCACGAAGACTCTCCGCGCACCGGAATGGCGGTGGACCTGGAGAATTCCCGGCAGGACTTCCAGGCCATCAAGCAGGCAGGGGGTAATTTTGTGCGCTTCTGCCATTATCCGCATCACCCGGGCGAGTTGCATCTCTGCGACGAAATCGGGCTGATGGTGCTGGCGGAAATCCCGCTGTGTGGCTGGGGCGTGAAACTGAATGATCCCTTTGCCGGCGCAGGCTGGAATCCTTCGGACGCTCCGGTAATATTGGATGCCGCTGAACGCTCCCTGCGAAAGATGGTGTCGCGAGACTTTAACCACCCCTCAGTCATTATCTGGTCCGTTAGCAATGAATCCGAGGAAGAGCATCCGGAGATCAACGAGGGAAACAACCGGCTCATTCAATTGGGACGGCAACTCGACTCGTCGCGCCCGGTGACGCACGTAACGTGCCATTGGTCCTCCGGCAGCGAGCACATCCAAGCGAACTGCGGCAATATGGTAGGCAAGTACTTTGATTATGACGACGTGGTGAGCGTGAACGCATACCCGTCGCCTGCCACGGCGGCGGGTCACCGGCCGGGTGATAATTCCTGGCGCGACGAATCCACGCAATGGTGGAAGAACGAACTGGAACGACTGCATGCCAAATATCCGGGTAAGCCGATCTTGATTACTGAGTTTGGGTATCCTTGTATTGCAGGTGTGAATGGACCCTTTGGAGAGGACATGCAAGCTCTGGCCGCCGAGGCGGATTTCAACGGTATGACGGCGCCTTACGTGTGCGGCGCTACGCTTTGGTGTTATGCGAAACACGCATGGCCAGGAGGCTGCTTCGGATTCGATATCAGTCCGCACGGGTACGTGAGCCGGGACCGGAAGACGAAAATGAAGGCGTTTTCGGTTATAAGCAAAATGTTCAAACAGCGCGCTGAGCTTCTTCAGCGCAGCGGTTGAGGATCAACGGGGCAGAAACGCGGCTTCGGGATAATCGACGACAGTGCACTGTCCCGCGTTGTTGTTGACAACGCGCAGCTTGGCGGGAACCTCCTCACCCTAAGGGGAGAACGTGTGGAGGCGTCGATCAACAAACCTGCATGGGGTGCGATCTCAATGGGCGATTCAACGGCAATCCTGGACAAGATCGATGGTCGCCGGCTAGGTGACGACCTATGGCGGCTGGTGCAAGTACCCAGCCCCACCGGCAGCGAGCGCCGAGCGGCGATGGTCTTCGCCGAGATGCTCGCCGCTGCCGGCGCTGAAGTCGTGCTCGACGAGGGGATCCCAGAAAGCCCAAACGTCATTGGCCGGCTCAGGGGTGGCCAGCCGGGCCGCACTTTTCAGCTCGCCGGGCATCTCGATCACATCGATGTTCCTCATCAATCTCCCGAGCGAGATGTGGATAATATTTGTGGCCGCGGGGCAGCGGACATGAAGGGCGGTTTGGCGCTCATCATCGAAGCGGTGCGCGTGTTGGCGGAAAGCGGCAGCGACTTCCCGGGCGAGGTTCTGATTACAGCCTGGGGGCTGCACGAAGCGCCGACGGGAGATTCTCGCGGGATCCTCAACCTCATTCGGCGCCGGGTGGTGGGCGATGCAGCACTGGTCGCCGAAAGTGTTCATTCCCAACGCGACCAGGCGGTAATCGGCGGGAAGGGCATGGGCATCTGGAATCTGATCATCCGATGGGCTGGCGAAACCAGCCATGAACTCAACCGCCCACCTGATTCCGGAGGGCTGTTCGAAACAGCCCTAGTAGCCGGCCAGCGGCTGGTCGAATACGGCCGCCAGTTGGAGGCTGCTCCAGTCGAGGGGCTGAACATGACCCCGGAGTCGCTGTTCATCGGGAATATGCGTTACGGGGACTTCTACAATCGGACGGCCACGACCTGCTCGCTGCAAGGGACGCGGCGCTGGAACCCGGTGCGCACTTCGGAACAGGTCGTGCGAGAGTTGCAGGATTTAGTCCGGGCAACCCCCTGCCCCCAAAATGTCTCAGCCGAGATCGAACTTCGGCTCGTGGGCGAGGCTTATCGCGTGGACCCCGACGAGCTCGTGGTCAGGGCGTTGCGCTCAGCGTGGCAGGAGGTCAATGGCAGCCCGATCAAGCTGGGCCTTTTAAGCGTCATCACCGATGCCAATCGCCTGGTGCGCTATGGGGGCGTGCCTTCGGTTCTGCTCGAGTCGGATAACCGCTGCGCTCACGCTGACCGTGAAGTCGTCCAGATTGGGAACCTCGTCCGGGCCTGCCGAGTGGCCCTGCTGACCACCCTCAACTTTCTTCGCGGAGGTCTAGGGTAGGGGCGCATGATCATATCGGCAACCCTTGTGGTTGCGCCGGGCTGGCCACAAGGCCGTCACACACCAACTTGGGAGGCGACGCATGAAGGCATTGGTATGGAAGGGTGGCCAGACCTTTGGTCTGGAAGACGTGCCCGAACCTAAGCCCGCCACGGGTCAAGTGGTCATCAAGGTGGCGGCGGCAGCAATCTGCGGATCGGATTTCCACCTCGCGGATTTTGGCGCACAACCGCCATTAATTCCGGGCCACGAGGTGGCGGGCACGGTAACCGAGATCGGTTCTGGGGTGAACGGGATCATGGTCGGCGCTCGCGTTGCCCTCGACCCGGTGCAGCGTTGCGGATCGTGTTGGGCTTGCCACAATGGCGTCGACCACCTTTGCATCAATTACCGTCACTTGGGAGACCGCGCGGTGCCTGGCGGCTGGGCGCAATACGTGGCCGTAGATGCCGCTAACGCCCACCGGATTGCGCCAAACGTGAGCTTCCCTGAGGCCAGCCTGGCTGAGCCCACAGCCGTCTGCTACGAAAGCTTCGCGCGGGCTCAACTCAAGGCGGGGCAGAGCGTGCTGATCATCGGCGACGGACCCTTCGGCTTCCTCCACGCCCAGCTCGCGCCGGCGTTCGGGGCGGCAAAGGTGGTGGTGGCTGGGCACTATGACAAACGCCTGGAACGTATTGCAGCGGTCAGCGGCGCCCTAGTCTGCAACACGCATCACCAAGACCTGGAGGAGATGTTGGCCCGAGAGGTAGGGCCTCCTGGAGTCGATGTGGCAGTCGAGGCCACTGGCGCCGCTCCGTCGCCGAATATTGGTCTGAGGGCACTGCGTCCCCGGGGTACACTGGTGATTTTCAGCTACATCTGGAAGCCGGAAGCGCTCGATATGGGGCTGATCAGCATGCGGGAACTCAATGTGCTAGGGTCCTGCCGGTCACTCGGGGCCTTTGAGCCATGCCTGAAGATGGTGGCGGACGGCAAGCTGAATACCGCCGCGCTCGTGAATCTCCAAGTGCCGCTGGCCGAGGGCCCGATCGCCATGGAAGCGCTACGAAAGCGCAAGAGCGAGATTTTCAAGGCCGTGCTTCTCCCCTTTTGAAGTGTGATGCGCTTCCATTCCTCGCCTAACTTTCCGCTTCTGCCAAAGTCTAACTACGTGGCGCGGTGTTTATCATCGTGGAGGTCCTTGTGTCACCAAAAGGGAACTTTCAAGGCGCAATACTGATTGCTTTGCTTCTATTTGTGCTCGTTAGCGGGCGAGCGCAAACGAAGAACCTGCCTCGCAGTGACTATACTGGCCAGTATTGAGCTGGAGAAGCTTATCCAACATGAGGTTACGGAATAGCAGTTGCCAGGGTTCTCGATAGTCTTGGTGGATGATCAGCAGATTGTTTGGGCGCAAGGGTTTGGTTTGTTGATCCAGCCAGGAAGCTACCCGCCACGGCTGAGACGGTTTATCGGGTGGGGTCCGTTTCCAAGCTCTTCACGGACATTGGAATCATGCAGCTCGTTGAGCGCGGTGAACTGGACTTGGACGCGCCGATCACGAAATACCTGCCAGACTTCGACCCCCAGAACCCGTTCGGCGCACCCATTACTCTGCGCGAACTCATGACGCATCGTGCCGGTCTGGTTCAATGGATGGAGTATGTTCCGCTCAAAAAGATATCGGAAGATGTGTGGGAGTTCCCCGAAGACAGCTCGTATGATCATGAGAAGCTTACTTTCTTAAGAGACAAGAGCGGTTGTGCGACGCGAGTAAAAGTCGGCGAAGTGCTCTTCCCCAGAAGGCCTGCCTGCACACAACTGAAGTTAGTCGGAGCAGCCAAAACACTACGGATGTGCTGCAACAGGGGAAGCGCCCGGCCGGGTCTCGTGGAAGGGAGTCTTGGCTTCATAAAGCGCAATCTTGGCTCGTAAGGTTTCTGCCAGCGGTTGTTTGTCTTGCTGGGTCGCAAGGGCCAGCGCCTGGCCTGCGGTTTGGACGGCTTGCGAAAAGCGCCCCACCTCGGCGTAAGACGCGGCGAGCGTATCGAGAATTGCCGGGTCTCCTCCTCCCGATAATTGGACGGCCCGTTCGGCGAGTCTGACAGCTTCAGTTCCGCTTCGCATGGATGCCTCGGGGGAGGTTGCCAGCAGGCGAGCCATGAAGTTCAGAGCAGGCACATTATTCGGCTGCAGGCGCAGCCATTCCCGCCAGTGCGCGAGTGCTTCCGGAATTCTGCCTTGCAAGTAGAAGGCGGTAGCCACGTTGTAATGGAGTTGAACGTTTTCCGGGTCGACGTCCAGGGCCTTCTGGAAATGTGGAATCGCCTCGTCGAACCGTCCCTTTTGCAACAGGGCGACACCAAGATTGTTGTGAGCGTCGCCGTAGTCAGGGTTTGCCTCCAAGGCAGTCTGGAAGTGGGCGATCGCGTCGTCGATTTTCCCGCTCCGCAATAGTGCGAGGCCAAGGTTGCTGTTCATTTTGGCGTCTCGAGGGTCGAGTTTCGAGGCTTCTTCCCACTCCGCAATGGCGGCGTCATTCTGGCCCTTGGTTGCCAGGTCCAAGGCAGAGTCGCACAGACGGTAAAACTCAACCGCGGGCGCGTCGATTTTCAACAAACCATTCGCTGGGATGTTCACAAATTCCGGAATGTTCGCCGCTCGATTGGCCGCCGTAGCGTTATCAATGAGGATGGCCGGGCTGTCGTTGCCCTCTTCATCCAAGTGCGTCAAATACATTTGGGTATAGGGCGAACGGCTCTTCGAGGAGAAGACCAGCCAGCGGCCATTGGGCGAAAAGCTGTGCCAGGAATTCATCAGCGGTGTGTTGCAGCGCATCCGCCGCGCCTGGCCGCCTTTCGCCGGTACAATGTACAACTGGCTGTCTGGCCGCATCAATTGACCGTTGCGGCACTTGACGAACACGATCCAGCGGCCATCGGGCGAGACTTTCGGGAAGGTATTGCTCATGCCGTTCCGGGAAGCGCCGACGATTGGCTCCGGCTGGCCGCCCTTGCCTTCCTTGAAGGGAATCCGATAGAGGTTGTATTGAATCGCGGTCTCCGTCGCATCGTTGGCATGCTCGGCGAGTTTCTGGCCCTCCAGGTAAGGCTCCTTGGCTTCCGCGCGGGCAAAAACCAGGTACTTGCCGTCGGGACTCCATACGGCATCCGTCTGCACGTAGCGCATGTCATCGGCCCCAGGCAAAACATGCCTTTGACCCGTGGTCCGATCGTACCAAGCCAAGATCCCGCGAGTGGGATAGAAAACCTGCAGGAAGCGGTAATCCCTAAAATTAACGACGTAGTAGCTGCCGCCAATTTGCGGCCCTCGGATGGTGGTCACGACGTAGCGGCCATCCGGCGAAACCTGTGACATGAAGCCGAGCCGCGCGTCCGCCGGTGTCTCATCCCGGAGAGCGCGCCACGAGATCACGTTTTCGGTGCTGATAGACATCTGCGGCTGGACTCGGGCGATGGCATAGAGCCCCTTGTCGTTTGCCGGGCCGTCCAGATCCATCCCCAGCGTTTTGCCGTCGAGCGAGAAAGAGTGGCAATTGGCGCAGGTGTGCATATTGGTTAGAAGCAGACGGCTGTGGGGCTCGCCCACATTGCGCAACCGCCAAGCAATCAGCGGAATCGCAGCCGGGGAAAGCGGCTTGATTACTCCCTTTTGCAATTCCGAGGGCATCAAGGGCACGTCGCGGTAGAAGATCGGTGCGCCCACCGGGTCCGGCGAGGTTCGAATGCTCAAATGGCCGCGGGAAACGGCACGATCCAACCGCTGGTCCGCCAAGCCGGTGATGGTCACCGTCGCCGGGCGCTCGACGGAGTGTTTCTTGATCGCCTCCCAAGTCGCGTCATCCGGGCTCCAGGTGTGCGCCGAGGCTTGTTGGGCGGAAAGTTCGGGGAGTTGGTTGGTGGGTGAGATGCACCGGGGATCGATCTCGCCGATGCGCAAACGCTCGCCCGGCGATTTTACCCGAATGCTCGGCGAACCATCGCTGAAGGTTATGTCAATGAGCCACCGAACGGCGCTTTGCGCAGCGTCGTGCCAGAGGAAAGTCGGAGATGTGATCTCGGGTGGAAAGATCGATTCTTCCGCGGGATAATCGATCGTAATCGGGACCAGCCGCTCACCGTCAGGCTTGGATGCCGAAGCCTCATCCGCCTGAGGCGCACCGGTTGACTGCTGCGCGAACACCAGACTGGTGACCCGCGGGCCGAACTGCGCAGCGAGCCCTGCAAGAGCGATCGCGCATGGCACGGTCAGAGCGCATACGATGAGGATACGGCTTCCCAGAAGCTTCACAGAACGTTCCCGTTCGCCGATCCACGCCAATAAGCTGCTGCGGGTATTCCTGCCCCCCATCGGTCTATTTTACTTGCCTGCCCACCATAGGGCAAGCTCGCTATGCTGACTGTTCCTACGCTTGCGACGCTTCCGAACGCTTCCGACGGGTGTCGTTTGGCATGCGTCCTGTTCGAAGCGCCAGTCATTCCCGCGAAAGCGGGAATCCACGTAAACTCCCTGCTACAGCCGTGCGGCCATACAAAAAAATCACAATCTCTCATTCGAGCTGGTACTTTCGCACTGCCTCCTCCGCAGCCAACCCGCGCTTCACCACGTCGCATAAAGCCTGTTGAAAGGCGAGCGGATTGGGAACCTGGATGGCGTTCCGTCCAAACACCACTCCCCCGCCGCCTGCCGCCACCGTATCCGCCGCCAGCCGGAGAGCGGCGAGCTGAGTTGGCAACTTCGCCGCGCCAAGGCCCAAGACCGGAACGGGCGAACTTTCGGTCACTGCCCGGAAGCTATGCGTGTAGAAAGTCTTGATCAAATCGGCCCCTAATTCGGCGATCATTCGCGTTCCCATGTAAACCTTGGCATGCAACTGGTCCGGTGTGAGCTTCTCAGCCTGGACAGGAAAGTATTCACCCAAGACAGGCATGCCTAATTCTTTGGCTTCTCGACAGAGCTTTCGGAACAGACCAACGTTGCGGGCATCATTGGCCTCGCTGCCCGTTTCCAGGGTCAATGACACCAGAGCAATGTCTGCTCCCAAGCGCAGAGCCTCGGCTGGCGAAAAGGCCGGTACCGTCGCGCCCTGCTTGTAGTCCCATCTGAAGCAGAACGTCGTGCTCCAATTCAAACGCACGATGGCCATGGGAGCGCCCTTGTAGCTAAAGGCGTCGCCGCAGTAGGGCAGCATCGCGGGTGAAAGCAGGATACCGTCGACGCAGGGTGCGACTTTGCTCGCTGTCTGGGCGAGATTGATCATGCCCTCGGTCGGCCCGTCGAGCAGACAATGATCCATGGCAACAATCACCGCGCGTTCATTACGGTTAAAGAGCCGCTGAAACCGCATTTTGCTCATGCGAGTTCTCCTTTAGAGGTTCCGTTACTCTCCCACAATTTGCACCATGACCGTTCGTTCCCGTTGGCGAACCGAATCGAAGTCAGCAAAGTAGATGTGCCCGAACTGTCCCAGCACCAGGGCTGAATCCACGATGGGAATGGTCTCAGACCTTCCCAAGACGCAGGAGCGGAGATGTGCGTCCGTGTTCAGACTCCAGCACCCTTGCTCGCCCAGGTCGCGGGTCGCATGCTCGAGATGCGCCGGTCCAGGATGCAGGTATTGGCCTTCGTGCCAACATTTGGGGGCGAGTTTTTCCAACACATTCAGCAGATCCTGCATGAGATAGGGTGTGCCGTCCAAGGTGGCGTCATCCGAATCTTCCTGAATCAGCACGCTGCAAGTGGTGTGCTGGGAGTAAACAGTTGCGATACCGCGGTTTACTCCGCAAGCGGCGACAGCCTTCTTCACCTGTTCGGTGACATCGTGAAACATCGGCTTGTTGTGATGGTTTTGCACGCTAAAGGAATGTGTTGTTACCTTCATGTTGCTCCTCAGCTCGAGGCAACTGCACCCCGGTGGATTTCCTGCCAGGTTCGCTTTAAGGCAGCGATCATTTCTTCCATTTGTCGGAAGGGATCTTCCGCCTTCAGAATTCCCGAGGTTGTACCGGTGGCCTCGGCGCCGGCCCGGATCACGTTCGCAACGTCCTCGGCGGTCCGAATCCCGGCGCTGTTGAAAACAATGATCTTGGGATTGACCTTCTTGACCAATCGAATCGACTCGGTAATGAACGCCCGGTTTTCCGTGGCCACCGACCTGCCTGTGCCGATCAATTCCGGAGGCTCCGCCAGAACCATGTTGGGCAGCAATTGTGCAACCGCTGCCGCTTCCGCCGGTGAATCCGAGCAAACCAGCGTGCAGAGTCCGACCTCGTCGGCCCTTTTGATATTCCGGGCAATGTCGCTCAGCGTAAGCCGGCGCTCGACGTGATTGAGCAAAACCCCATGCGCTCCTGCCGCCTTCAGGGCTTCCGGCAGTACCGCTCCCACGCCTCTCCCTACCTCGACGGGGTCCATGTGCTGCGCAAAAACCAGGAGGTGTTGTGTCTCCCGGGCAATGATGGGGATATCCACGTACTGCGGATCGAAAATGATCGTTATTCCGTATTTCGCGCTGAGCCGATCCGCAGCTCGGGCTAGCTCGAACGCTTTCTCGCCCCAGAGGTATCCCTTCAAGCCGATTTCAAAGAGCGGAGGAACCAGTTTTATGCCGTCATACATAGGTAATCTTCATGCTCCTTCGCGGGCTCTTCGCGGTTTCGGCTGTGCCAGGCTCACTACTCGAGATTCCCGCTGCGAGGCCAGGGCGGCGGTAAAAAGCTCATGGCTCAACCGTGTCTCTTCAGGCGTCACACAGCCCGCAAACGGTTTCAGCGGCCGGCCACGCGTCAGCTCATAAACGAAGGCCGCCCACATTTGGAGGATGGAGTCCGCGAACCCGAACTCAAAATTTGCGCCGGTAATCGTGTTGAAAGCCGTTTCTTGCCCCATGTCCAGTTGTTGCCATGACTGCTCGCCCCCGTGATACTCCAGCCATTGCAGACGGCGTGGATTCCTGGTACTGAACTTGGCGGATGCCTTGGCGCCTAGGATTTCCAAATACCAGGTGTTTTTCTCACCCGGCGCAATCCGTTGTGTTTTGATGGTCAACGGGAACACTCCCGTACCCGTCGCGCCGCACGCAGCCTCACAGAAGAGTGTGGCATTGTCCCAGGTGCGACAGGGCGCCTTCCCCCCTTTCCCGTCGGGCCGCTCCGTAACGATCTTCGAGAGGATTGCTCGCACATTCAGTGGCCGCCATCCCGCCCGGAAAGGAACGTGGCACGGATGCATTCCCAAATCGCCCAGGCAGCCGTACTCCCCGTTGAACTCTACTTGACGCTTCCAGTTGATCGGCTTTTGGGGATCCAAATCGCTGGAATGAAGAAACCCCGAGTTCACTTCAATGATTTGCCCGAACGCGCCTCGCTCGAGCATGTCTCCGATTCTCTGCGCCGGCGGGAAGAAGGGGAACTCCGAGGAACATCGCACCAGCACGTTTGGGCGCCTTTTAACCGCCTCGAGAATTGCTGCATTGGCCGCACTGTCAATGCCAAATGGCTTTTCGCCCATCAGATGTTTGCCCGCTTCGATGGCCGCACAATAGAACTCCTGATGCAAGTGATGCGGCACAGCACAATAGACAGCTTCCACCGCGGGGTTGGCCAGAAGTTCCCGGTAATCCGGGGTCACTTGGGTGATGGTGGGGAAGTTGTCGGTATACCAGCGGGCAAAAGCGGGAGCCTTTGAATCAAAGCGATCGCAAATGGCCACCAGTTCAGGGCGCGCATCCATCTGCAGCAAGTGGCACCAACGCGCGGCTGCGCTTGCGAACTCACGTCCCATCAAGCCGCAGCCAATCAACCCGAAGCGAACTTTCCTCATATTCCGGATGTGCCTTCAGAAAATTGCGTTCTCAATGCGAGTAGCCAAATCTGCTTTCGGCCTTCCCGATGGCGTCGTCGATAATATCCATACACTTGGCTGCCACGTCCAAGTCCATAACGATGGGCGGGCTCATGCGCAGGATGTGGCCGGCAGGAATCCACGCCAGACCATTTCGAAACGCTTCCTTATATATAAACTCACCCGCTTCGGCAAACGGCTCTTTGCTGGTCCGGTCTTTGACCAATTCCACACCCATCAAGCAGCCTTTACATCGCACATCGCCGATAAGTGGGTGCTCAGCCATCATCTGGGCCAAGCGTTTGACAAAGTACCCCTCCAGGCGCACCGCATTCTCCAGCAACCGCTCCTCTTCGATCGCCTCAATGGAAGCCAGAGCGGCGGCACATGCCATGGGGTTTCCCCCGTAACTGGTGGAGGCGCTGATGTGTTCTATACTGTCGGCATAAGGTTCACGTACCACCATGGCTGTCACCGGGAAGCCGTTCCCAAAACCCTTGCCCAGAGTTACGACGTCCGGCAAGGTGTTCCAATGCTCCAGCGCTAGGATTTTCCCCGTCCGCCCCATGCCGGTCAAAACTTCATCGGCCACCAACAGCATCCCACGCGCGTCGCACCAGCGCCTCAACTTGGGGAAGAAATCATCGGGTGGAAAGATTGATCCTGCCCATCCTTGAATCGGCTCCAGGACGATCCCTGCCACTTGCCCGGTAGTCGCCTCGGCGATGAATTCGTCATAGAAGGTAATATAGGCATCCGTGTCAATGCTGCCGTCCAGTTTCTTGAACCAAGGGCGGTATGGATTGGGCCGTGGCAGCATGTAGAAACCCGCCGCTCGAGTTGCGCCGTTCACGGGTTTCATGCGAGCCAAGCTTACGGCATGGCCGCTTTTGCCATGGAAATCACCGTAGCAAGAAAGGAATTCATGTTTACGTGTTGCGGCGCGACAAACCCGCAGTCCAGCCTCCACCGCTGTCGTCCCGTTATCGTACATTTGTACCGCTGCCAAGTCGCCCGGTAGAACCTCCTTGAGCTTCTCGAGCAACTTCAGCTTTATAGGGGTCGTGAAGTCGTGGCAGTTCATCAACTGTCCGGCTGCTTGTTGCACTGCCGCAGTAACTTTAGGATGACAATGCCCCAACGTCGTAACATAAATTCCAGACGAAAAATCCAAATAGACGTTTCCGTCAACGTCAGTGAGAGTGCACCCATAGCCCCTCTCAAACACCACCGGGCAGAGGGTCACTTGGCTCGAGTACCCCTTCATAATTGCTGCGGCGCGCCGGTGCATCACTTGTGATTTGGGCCCCGGAACCTCCCCACTGACAACGTGCGGAACCTTCTTCAAATCAACCTTGGCCCATTCGATGGAGCTTTCGATGTACGCAATACTCATGTCCCCCTCTTTGGAATGCGTCTCTCGCATCAACCGTTCTGGCCAAGCAAGACGCCTTGCCGTTATCTCGGACGCCCGGTCATCGGGTGTACCCACAAGTCTGTGCGAATTTGATCGCATTAGAGCGAAACAAACATGGCATTATAGTCACGCCTTTCGTGATGTCAACAAAATTCCCACGGGTTTTTCTGTGATTCAGACAGTGGGGGGAGGGCGCGAGGCTGGCGGGAGGCAGGAGAGGCGAGACGAGGGAAATTGGGCGCTGGAGTGGGGGTGTGTTGAGACGGGTGGCGGCTGTGTCGTAG
>JBEKLY010000216.1:0-13747 GCA_050010015.1 Terriglobia bacterium | reverse complement strand
CTGTCAAGCATAATATTTGCAATTACATGGGAACATAATAAAAATCACGATCCTGCCAAGCCGTGCGTAATCAAGGGTTGACCCGGAGGTTCGGCCTAATTGTCAGGGGAACTTCGGATTAGATCATCCAATTGCTTCTCGTGTTCATTCGTGTCGATGTAGAAGCGACACACAAATGATTCTTTCGTAGTTTCTGCCGCTGACAGGGCTCCATCAGCACTTTCCTTGCCATCGTTGTTGGGCGGTCTGATCAAATGACACCACTACCCAAAATTCGAATGGTTTGCAATTTGCCGATTTTTCAAATCCTAAACCATTTGCCATTTGACCTTTGCCATTTGCCGTTTGAATTGCTTTTAGCTTTGGTGGTTGCGTTTTGACTCTTGACTGGTTCGGATGGTCCTGCAAATGACCCCTCACCCGTCACGCTCCGGCTGATGACAGCGCCAGAGCGTGACACCCTCTCCCCAAGGGAGAGGGCTGTTGCGGTGGGTTTGGCTGGCGCACAGCGAAGCTGTGCGTGTTGCTGAGCCTTGACACATCAAGACCGCAGAGCTTCGCTCTGCGCCAGCCGCGAAAGAACATGTCCCACACCTACACGAACCTCCTGACGCACGTTATCTTTAGCACCAAGGACCGTGAGCCTCTGATCAACGCTGCACTTCATGACGATTTACTCGCCTACATGGGCGGAATCGTGCGCGAGATTGGCGGTGCGGTCCGGGCTGCGAACTCGAGACCCGACCACGTGCACCTGCTCTGCTCGTTGCCACCGACCGTGGCGATCTCTGACGCCTTGCGGTTGGTAAGAAGCAATTCGTCTCGCTGGGTGCATCGCGAAAGGCGGCTTGCCGGTTTCGATTGGCAAACCGGCTACGGAGCATTCAGCGTCAGCCCCTCGCTGGCGCCATCGGTGACGCGATAGATCGGTGACCAGGAGAAGCATCACCGCCGCATGACGTTCCAAGAGGAATTGATCGCATTTCTAAAAAAGAACGGCATCCCCTACGATGAACGTTACATTTGGTCGTGATTTCTTTCGCCCCTAAAGGGGCTTGCGCGGGGGGCGGGCCGACTGCCCCACGGCTTGCCGTGGGCTACGATCTTTCGCCCGCTTTGCGGGCTTACGGCATCCCTGACGATGATCGCTGGTTGGCGCAGGGCGAAGCTGTGCGTTGCGTGGAGCCGGAATGAACAGAGACCGCAGAGCTGCGCTCGGCGCCCGCCGCGTGAAGGCTAGGCGCTCGCCGCGTCGCCAGTTTCGCCATTGTTCGGCTCGGCACCGTAGATCCAAAGGAATTTATCGATCTCTTTGAAGCCAAACGCATCGAGCTTGTAGTGTTCGCGAAAGTGAGCCATGAGACTGACGAACTGCGCATACCTCTCCCAGTAGTCAGGTTTGGCAAAAGGAGTGTCTTTCAGACACGAGAGATAGCGGCATACATTGCTGTCCCAAATCGGATACGCGCCGGGGTTATGCCAGCTACAGTACTTGCTGGCGAACGCGTAGAATTTCCTTCCCGTCTTGTCTAGCAGGAATCGAGCAATTTCATCGACAATCCTGGGCGATCCCTGGGCCAAGGCTGCATCGATTGTTCCAGCCTGCTGATGGATTCGATCCGCCATGCCATGTACATCAAAAATCCCAGCCGAGTAGAGTCTATTCAGGGCCACGACCTTTAGCAGGACGTGTGGCTTATCACCGTTTGTGCGGTATTGATTAAACAACTCTTGAAGCGCTTGCTCGGTTTGATGAGCGTCTTCTTTATCGAACTTTTCGCAAGCGGCGCGTACACTGGTCTCGTCCGGAGGGATCGGAACGCCCGAGCAAGTCATGGACGCGATGATATCACGGGTGCCGGTAGCTCGTCAAAAGTGCGCTGTGCGGAGTTTAGGCGTTCATCGGACGAATGTCGAGAACAGCCGTTCAAGCGCCCTTAATCGGAACTGCCAAGTTCCGAGTTCTGTATCCTTGCCTGGATCATCAGGCGAGTCGCTTGCGGCAGCTTGTAAAGAACAACCTAGCATTGAACCTAAGGGATTCTCCCGCCGAGGTTTGGCTGCTGGGCCCCACCGCCGACGATCTTGTAAAGAACAACTTAGCTTTAATTAAGATTTTAGGACAACCTAGGCTTCGCCGGCTGGCGCAGGGCGAAGCCCTACGTTGCGTGGAGCGGGTAGCGCATCAGAGTCCCCGGTGTTGGGACTCTGCGGTCCTTAGTGTGAGGTATTCTTGCGCGGGCATTAACAATAAAGGAATTATTCAATGCAGAAGCCGCAGAGTTTGAAAGGCACAAACTCTGCGTTCTGCGCCGGCCCCGGTATCACAGATTGATATCAGATTGACAAAATCATTAGACCATCTTAAGATTCTCAGGAACCATGGCGTCGCACATTCTATCCATTCTCGTGCAACTCACTCCAACCCTGGCTTTCATTATTAGCCTTTGGGAATTCCTCGCCTCGGGCGCTTTTAAAAAAAATTATTGACACCACGTGTGTCCTCAACCACAAGTAGAAGAATCGAAAGGCCCCAGCTTTCACCTAGCACGTGCGCACTTTTTCCCCCATGGCCCTTGAACCGAACAGTTAGACTTTCCGCACTGTCCACTTTGGTTATCCTCGTATGCGTGGCGCAACGTGGATTCGCCTGGGGCCGCGAGGGGCACGAGGTTGTCGCGCTGATTGCCGGGCATTACATGACCGGCGCGGCAAAGGCCAAGACAACGGCGCTTCTGGACGGCAGTTCCATCGAGGCCGTCGCGAGCTGGGCGGACGACTACCGTAGGGACCATCGTGAGACAGCGCCGTGGCACTTGATCAACTCCCCGCTCACGCACTACAGGATTGTGCTGGTTCGCGACTGCCCCAGCGGTCAATGCGTCGTGGCCAAAACGCAGGACTACCTCTCAGTTCTGCGGGACCCAACAGCAAGCAGAGCCGCAAAGGCGGAGGCCCTGAAGTTCGTCGTGCACTTTGTGGGAGACCTGCACCAACCGCTCCACGACGATCTAACTTACGAGATCATCGCTGCGGCCGACGAGAGCAATCGAGCAAGCTTTTGCACGGCAATGCGATTCGGATCTACGGACTGAATGATTCCATTGCTTGAGAACGTATGGAAGGTAAAAGACTATGCAAAGAACTACAGACTGCCTGGCGAAAGTCGAGCGCATGAAGAAGGCGCTCGGTCACGAGGAAGCGGATCGCGTGCCCATCAGCGATTTCTTTTGGGGCAGCTTCCTCAGCCGCTGGCGCGAAGAACTCGGCTTGGCGCCGGACACCGACATTTACCGCTATTACGACCTCGATTGGATGCAGTTCAATCCCAACCTCGATCCCCACATCAAGCCCTTTGAAATCGTCTTCGAGAACGATGAAGAAGTCGTCGTTCGCACAGGATTCGAGGCGCTCATTCGGAAAAAGTTGGCGTATCCCATGCCGGACTTCCTGAGCTTTGAGACCGACACGATCGAAAAGATGGAGGTTTTCGAGTTCGATGACCCCTGGGACGAACGCCGCTACTTCCGCGGGGGCGATGACCAGATCAACGGAGTGGGCGACGGGTTTGCGCGCAACCTGGATGCCTTTGTCGATCGCCTCAAGCCCGCTTGGCCGGACTTTCCCATCTTTGGCGGAGTCTGCGAAGCACACGAAATGCTTTGGCGCATTATCGGTTCGGAAAACGTCATGCTCTGGATCGGCCTCTACCCTGACGAAATTGGAAAGTTCGTGCAACGAATCAACGCCTTCAGTCTGGAGGTCGTGAAAGCGCAGATCAAAGCGGCGGGAAGCTTGCTCGACGGCATGGTGATCTGGGGCGACGTGGCGTACAAGAACGGCATGTTCTTCTCGCCTGCCTATTGGCGCAAGCACTTCAAGCCGGGCGTACGAGCGCTGGTCGAGGAATGCCACGCGCACGGCCTGCCGGTGATCTACCACGGTTGCGGCAACGCTTCCAGCATTTTCGAGGACTTCATTGAAATCGGCATCGACGCCTACAATCCTCTTGAAGCCAAGGCCGGCCTGGATGTGGTCGACTTGCGGCGCCGCTTCGGCCACCGCCTGGGTTTTTGCGGCAACATGGACGTCATACTGTGGGCCGCCGCGGACCGCGAAGAGCTGAAACGGGCGGTGCTGACGAAGCTCAATGCGGCTAAAGGCGGGGGCTTCATCTTCCAGTCCGATCATTCCGTCCCCAGTAGTGTCTCAGGTCAGAATTATGATTACGTCGTAAGGCTGGTTCGCGAATATGGACAATACCCGCTGCAATTGGGTGAATTCGACATTCCCGGCCTTGCCTAAGTCGCGCCGGAAAGCGTTAGGATGGGCGCCTCTTGGGGCCCATAATTGGCATTTCTAACGCCCTTGTATATCATATACGCCCGGGTATCGAGGGGATACTCGGCCATCGGGCATGAAAGCAGCGTTTCCGGGGCGATCACGCATACGTTCTGAGAATCACCTAGGGTTTGCGTTCACCGGTAGCGCTGACCTTCAGGTCAGCACCTCGCACACACCCTTCAGGTCCTCACTTTGCCAACCTGAAGGTCTGCGTTGCGTTTTCGTTGGCTGGAACATTGTCGGAACGAAGAGCTTCGCTCTGCGTCAGCCTGAGTCCGGGCGCGGTTGGAAAACTAGAGAGGAGGCGTTCTCATGCAGCGACGGGAATTCTGCAAAGTGATTGCGGGTGCTACGGCAGCGACAGCCCTACCGGCGGTGGCGCAAACGAATAAGGCAGTGCAGTCGGCGGTATTCAAATCCTTCAACACCTATACCCAGGATTACGCGAAGTTTTGCGCGACCCCGGCAAGCGAGAGGGTTTTCTATGCGCTCGAGAACGGCCAGTTCGTAACGAAAAAGCTCGACGAGAAAACCTGGACCGTCTCGAAGGAAGATGAACTAACAAAGCTGCCGATCCCGGGCGGGTCGTGGGATAGCGTGCCCGTGGAGTCTCCCTTCCCGAACCTGAGTGGCGCGGGGCCGTACAAGCCAACCTGGGATTCCCTGCTGCAGTACGAGGCGCCGGAGTGGTATCAGGACGCCAAGTTCGGCATCTGGGCGCACTGGAGTCCGCAGTGCGTTCCGGAATCAGGCGATTGGTACGCACGCAGCATGTACATGGAGAAGGATGATGACTACAGGTACCAGTTGAAGCACTATGGCCACCCTTCGAAATTCGGATACAAAGATCTCTGCGCCCAGTGGACGCTTCTCAACTGGGATCCGGAGGCGCTGATTGCGCGGTATAAGAAGGCGGGAGCTCGCATCTTCATCGCACTGGCCAACCATCATGACGGCTTTGACGCCTGGGCTTCCAAGCATCAGCCCTGGAATGCAGCAAGCATCGGCCCGCATCGCGACGTGGTGGGCGCGTGGGCCAAGGCGGCGCGCGATCAGGGCCTGCGTCTCGGCGTTACGGTTCACCAGGCGCGCAACTGGTGGTGGTTCCAGACCTCGCACGGGGCGGATAAAACGGGCCCGCTGGCGGGCGTGCCGTACGACGGCGACTTGACCGAGGCCGAGGGAAAAGGCGAGTGGTGGCAGGGCCTTGACCCGCAACGGTTGTACGGCGCGAAACACCCGCCGCACTCGCTGCCTGACATCTCCTATGTGAAGAGCTTTTACGACCGCACGCGCGATCTGATCGATCAGCACGATCCCGACCTCGTCTACTTTGACGATAACCTGCTTCCGCTGGGATGGGCCGGCATGAATATCGCGGCTTATTTCTACAACCACAATCTGAAGACTCACGGCGGGAAGCTCGAAGCAGTCCTCAACATCAAGGAGGTCCCGGACCGCCTGGCCAAAGCTGTTGTAGCTGATTACGAACGCGGCCTGACCAACAAGATCATGCCGTATGTCTGGCAGTCAGAAACCTGCATTGGAGAATGGCATTACATTCGCGCCCTCTACGAGAAGGCGGGAGAATACGGAGGATACCTGCCGCCGCGGGACGCGATCCACTGGATGATCGACGCCGTAAGCAAGAACGCCACGTTCATTTTGAACATCCCCGGCAGACCGGACGGCACCATTGACGCAAAGGAGATTGCGATACTGGATAAGATCACTGACTGGATGCAGGTGAACAGCGAGGCGCTCCACTCGACGCGCCCATGGAAGATCTACGGTGAAGGGCCGTCAATGGTGACGAGCGGATCCTTTCAGGGCGACAGCATCAGCAAGGTGGGCGCCAAGGACGTCCGCTTTACTCGCAACAAGACCAACACGGTGATCTATGCCATTACACTCGGCTGGCCGGCGGGCGAGTTCGTTGTGCAGGCGCTGGGAACGGCGAGCGCCACGAATCCGGGAAAAATCGAGCACGTGCAATTGCTGGGCACCGATGCCGAGGTGAAATGGAGCCAGGCAAGCGATGGCCTGCATGTGGAACTGCCGGCCCAGTATCAGCCCACGACGGACTTCGCGGCGGCGTTGAAGGTCTCGCTGGCATAAACCCGAATTCCGAAGTTGCGAGGCTCCGCGGGAAGAAACCCCTCACCCGGCTCGCACCGAGGCCGACGAATTTGACAAATAAACGCCGTGTAAGTGGTGGCATGTTTGTGCAGGGCTGAGGTTCACTCCATGAGCTGCCGAACATAGCCGCACACGAAAAGAAGTTGAGGGTTATCCATGCGGCCTACGATGTTACGGATGACGGATGCAAGTGCCCGTGTCGCAACTGCCATGCCAAGGTTGGCTGATTGCTCGGTGAAAAAGCCCGCCTTGGCAAGCTTTAGCGGTCTCAGGAAGTAGTATTCCATGCCGCTGTCGGTCAGTTCCACGATGACATCTGCCAACGCATCGCGATGTTGCTTGCTGTCTTTCGCTTTTTCGAGAGTCGCGAGCACTGCGAGGGTCTTGGCGCGGAGACTCTTGGAGTAGTAGAAACGAAGGAACGGTTGGGTTGACGGCGAGGAGGCTTTAGCCAACGGTTTGACACGTGGTGTCGCTTTTGACTTGGAGGGTCGCTTGGCCGATGTAGGCATGATATCTCCCTTCGATCATGAATGCGAAAGGCCGTTTTATCACGCCAGGATTTTGTCCACCACGTTCCCGGCCACGTCGGTCAGCCGGAAATACCGGCCTTGGAATTTGTAAGTCAACTTGGTGTGATCAACGCCCAGGCACTTCAAGATGGTGGCTTGCACGTCGTGAATGTGGACGGGGTCTTCGAGGATGTTGTAACAGTAGTCGTCGGTCTTGCCGAGGGTTATACCGGGCTTGATGCCGCCGCCGGCCATCCACATGGTAAAGCACCGTGGGTGATGATCGCGACCGTAGTTGGTATCGGTAAGCTTGCCCTGGCAATAAACGGTGCGGCCGAATTCGCCGCCCCAGATCACCAGCGTATCATCCAGCATGCCGCGCTGCTTCAGGTCGATCACCAGCGCAGCCGATGCCTGATCGACGCCCTTCGACTGAAGTGCGATGTCACGAGGCAGGTCATTGTGCTGGTCCCAACCGCGATGGTAGAGCTGGACGAAGCGTACTCCACGCTCGGCCAGGCGGCGCGCCAGCAGGCAGTTGGCGGCGTAGGTTCCGGGCTTGCGCGAATCGGGGCCGTAGAGCTCAAAGGTGGATGCGGGCTCCTTCGATAAGTCCATCAGGTCCGGAACCGAAGTTTGCATGCGATAGGCCATTTCGTACTGGGAGACGCGGCCCTCGATTTCGGGGTCGCCGTATTTCTCCGCCAGCAAGCGGTTCAACTTGGCCACTCCATCCAGCATGCGCCGCCGAGTGGTAGGCGAGATTCCGGGCGGGTTGGAGAGATAGAGCACGGGGTCGCCTCCGGCGTGGAACTTCACCCCTTGATACTGCGAAGGCAGAAAGCCGTTACCCCATAAGCGTGAGAAGAGCGGTTGGTCGGGGTTCAACGCGTTCGCCTGCGAGATCATGACGACGAAGGCCGGCAGGTTCTGGTTTTCGCTTCCCAGGCCGTAGCTGACCCACGAGCCCATGCTGGGGCGGCCCGGCTGCTGGAAGCCCGTTTGAATGAAGGTGATTGCAGGATCGTGATTAATCGCGTCGGTATAGACTGTCCTGATAAGGGCGATCTCATCGACAATTTTTGCATGATGCGGCAGCAGTTCGCTCAGCACCACGCCCGATTTTCCGGCCGGGGCGAAGTTGAAGATGGAAGGAGCCACGGGCAGCGTCGACTGGCCGGAGGTCATGCCCGTGATGCGTTGGCCCATGCGAATCGAGTCAGGCAGGTCAGTGCCCTTGAACTTTGTCAAGGTCGGCTTGTGGTCAAACAGATCAATCTGCGAAGGAGCGCCCGACTGATGCAGGAAGATGATCCGCTTGGCCTTGGGCGGGAAATTGGGGAAGCCGACGAGTCCACCCGTCTTGGGATCAAAGTCCCCAGTCGCTCCAAGACCCTCCTGCGTCAGAAGCGACGCGAGGGCTGGGATGCCGATGGCGATCCCCGCCGTGCTGCGCCGGAAGAAATGGCGCCGGGTCATGGAGAGCACCAGGTCGCGTCCCCTTTTCGTTTCTTGGTCCATCATAGCTATTCTCTCTTTTGCGGCGGTGGTCGTCGCCTGTCCCAGTGATTCGTGACGTAAGTCGGGGCGATTCGATGGCGTGTCGCGAGCCCCAGTTACAAACGTGCCGACCACATTCTTAAGCCCAAAGGGGCGACCTAACAAAGCCCAGGCCAACGGCTTGGGTGAAGATTCGGTGCCGCGCGATTCGCCAGCCCTGAAGGGGCGTGATGAGCCGCTCGAGGCGGCGGAGGCGACGGTCCGCGGAGGCCAACGCCTGGTTATTTCGCCCTTGCAGGGCTTGCTGCCACAGAAGGATAGGCTCTCGTTCGAAACCCAGGCCGTTGGCCTGGGCTTTGTTAGCTCGCCCCTTTGGGGCTCGGATCATTCCCAACGAAGAATCAAGTCTGCCCAATCGCTCGAGGGCTGATTGCCCCTACTCCTTAGTGATAGTCTCATCCAGATTCAGAATCATGCTGGCCACGGTGGTCCAGGCCGCGAGTTCTTGCGGGTCCAGGCTTGGATTGTTCCTGGAAGCGCCCACCGCAAGCAATGCTGTGGCTTCATCGCGGTGCTGACGGAAGCCGGCGAGCGCTTCCGCCGCCTCCTCCTCCAGCACGGCGGTTTCCTGAGCATCCGGAATGCGTCCCGTGGCCATCCGGAAAGCGTACTTGATTCGCCCCTCGGGCGCGGCGCCGCCCTCAGTGATCATGCGCGCGGCAAGAAAACGCGCGGCCTCCACGTAAGTCGGATCGTTCATGAGCACCAGCGCTTGGAGAGGCGTGTTGGTGATGGAGCGGCGCGCGGTGCATTTCTCGCGGTCAGGCGCGTCGAAAGTGACCAGCGCCGCCGGCGGCACGGTGCGCTTCCACACGGTGTACATGCTGCGCCGGTAGAGGTCAGGGCCTCGTGACTCGGTGTAGGTCTGCCCGGTGAACCCGGAGCCGAAGGCCATCTCTTCCCAGAGGCCTTTGGGCTGATACGGGAAGACGCTCGGACCGCCAATCCGATCGTCGAGCAGGCCGCCGACTGCCAGAGCATTGTCTCGGATCAGCTCCGCGGGCAGGCGGAATCGCGGGCCGCGCGCCAGCAGGCGATTTTCCGGATCGCGTTCCTCGAGTTCCGGCGTCACGCGCGAGGATTGCCGGTAGGCCGCCGAGGTCACAATGAGCCGCTGCATGGCCTTGACGTTCCATCGCGTCGCTACGAATTCCGTGGCCAGCCAATCCAGCAGGGCGGGATTCGAGGGCTGCTCGCCCTGTGAGCCGAAATCTTCCGAGGTCTTTACAATTGCTACGCCGAAATATTCCTGCCAATAACGGTTGACCGCCACGCGCGCCGTAAGCGGATTTCCTGGACTCACAATCCACTTCGCCAGCCCCAGCCGGTTCATCGGCAACCCCGGCGCCATGGGCGGCAACACGGCCGGTACGCCCGGCGTAACCTTGTCCTTGGGGTTGTCGTATTGCCCGCGGCCCAGCACAAACGTGTCGCGTGGCTTCTTCATCTCGGCCATGATCATGACCGTGGGAATGGCGTCTTCGAGCGCAGCCTTTTCTTTTCGCAATTCCTTCAGCTGCGCGTAAAGCGAGCGATCTTTTTCCGCTGCCGCGTGCTCGAGGAAGTAGTTGCTCAAACGGGTCTGTCGCTCTTTCTCGAGAGCCTTGTCTTTTTCCTCTTTGGTCTGAGCCTTGTCTTCTTCACCGATTTGAACTTCCTCCGCCGGCTTCTCCGGTTGGAGTGAGGCAATCTCCTCCGCCGGCCGCCCATCCAGGGCCAAGAGCAATGCGCGAGCGGGCAGGCGCACGGCTAGCTCTTCCACTTCTGCACCCTTCAGCATGCGGTTGTAGATTCGCAGGTCGTCCAGGCGGCCTTCAAACGGCGTGCCCAGGCTCTTATCGCCGGTTTCGAGCGGAGCGGAAGTGCGAAAATCTCCCTTTAACTGATCCTTCAGGACTTCGCTCTCGACCGGTTTGCCATCGACGTACAGGCGGATTCCCGAAGCCTTGCCGGAACCGTCGTAATCGATCATCAAGTGATGCGGCCCATTGAGCGCCAAGGGCCCCTTGTTTTCAACTTCCATCACATCGTCCGGCCAGCGGCCGGCGAGGCGCATATGGAAATGCGCCATCCTTTTTTGATTCCCTGAGTAGGTTGGGTTGTCGAAGGCGAGTTCCCATCCGTGCCAGGTCTTCACGGCGTCACGTTTCTGCAGGACCTCGACGCCGTGAGCCGACGCAGGCTCCACCCAGAGCGCAAGTGCGAACGGCTTGGTTCGCTCGAAATCGCCCTGGTTACCGAAAGACACCTGCGTTTCGGGGCTGAAGTCCGCGCCCTTGGCCACGACGGCCTCTTCATAAACCGCCTCGCCACGCACTGCCTTGGCGTCGTGATGGCCGCCCGAAGCGTCCGTCAAGTCGCCGTCAAAGGGAAAATAAGCCGTCAGGCCGTCGCGGGATGGCTCGGCGATGGATGTGAGGGCCGACTTCTGCCACTCGTTGCGCTGCGCCAGAATTTCCTTTTCGGGCAGGGTGGCCAGCGTGGCCGCGATCTGGGTTTTAACTTCTTCAAGCTGTTGCTGCTGCGGGTGCGACGGCATGGGCAGAACCGGCACGGCATTGCCTTTAAACCCGTCCAGGCCGCGCTCCGGAACCGTATTGAAGAAGGCAAAGAAGCGGTAAAAATCCTTCTGTGTGATCGGGTCGAACTTGTGATCGTGGCAGCGCGCGCAGCCCATGGTGAGGCCGAGAAACGCCGTCGAGGTCGTGCTGACACGGTCGACCACGTACTCGACGTGATACTCCTCGGGGATGGCCCCGCCCTCGAGCGTGATCATGTGGTTGCGATTGAACCCGGAGGCGATTTTCTGGTCGTCGGTCGCGTTGGGCACGAGATCGCCCGCGACCTGCTCGAGAACAAACTCATCGTAGGGCATGTTCCGGTTAAAAGCCTTGATCACCCAATCGCGCCAAACCCACATATCGCGCAGGGAGTCGATGTGGTAGCCGTGCGTGTCCGCGTATCGCGCCACATCCAACCACGGCATCGCCATCCGCTCGCCATAATGAGGCGATGCCAGAAGCTGATCGACCCGTTTTTCATAGGCGTCAGGCGAACGGTCGGCCAGGAACGTGTCGATCTCCGCGGGCGTCGGCGGCAGTCCCGTGAGGTCGAAATAGACGCGGCGCAGCAGCGTGGCTTTATCCGCTTCCGGCGAGGGTTTCAAGCCCTCCGACTCGAGACGCGCCAGAACAAAGCTGTCGATAGGATTCCGCGCCCATGTCTTATCCTTGACCTCCGGGACAGGCGGACGCTTGGGCGGGACCAGGGACCAAAGCGTGTCCCACTTTGCCCCCTGGTCGATCCACTCCTTGAATATCTCGATCTGCTTTGGAGTCAGGGTTCGCCCGGAGTAAATCGGCGGCATGCGGAAGGAATCGTCTTTGGAACTGATTTTCTGATAGAGCTTGCTCTGGTCGGAATGGCCGGGAACGATGATTCGATAGCCCCCACGGTCGACGAACAGGCCTTCCGTCTCGTCAAGACGCAGATTCGCCATGCGCACGTTTCCGTCAGGACCGTGGCACTTGAAGCAGGTATCCGAGAGGATGGGGCGAATGTCGCGATTGAAATCCACCGGCTTGGGCTTGGCGGCCGTCTGAGGCGGCGGGGCTGAAGAAGTCCTGGTGGCGGACAAACTCCACATCAGGCATGCTGAAGCGACAAGCGCAAACAAAACCCGGATTCTCAATGCGATCTCCCGGCCCTGATCGTGATCGGCGCCCTTTGCCGCTTAAAACAGAGCTTCCTTCTTGGATTCTTGGCCCACAGCCAGATTACACCCGAGCGCGTCTGAACGCAACCGCGCTTCGCGCCGGGGGTCACGGAATGAGGTCTGAACTAATGACCCGCTTCGAGGATCAACTTTTGAACCCGCCAATTCAGGAGTTCGGCGACGTAGATTTCGGTTTCCGAGGGGCAAGCGATTTCGTGGATCCAGCCAAACTGCTTGAGTTGTTTGCCTGACTCTCCGAGCACTCCCAGGACCTTTCCGTCCAAGCTGAGCTTGTAGATGCGGCCGGGGTAGCCGTCGGAGCTGAACAGCACTTGATTGGGACCCGGCGTGATGCAGATCGTCCAGGGCGCACCGGGCGCCATCGCGCCCGTAGTCGCACTCGGCTTCGCGCCGATCGCCGGCCGGGCGTCCGGGTCAACCGGCACGTCAATGGTAATCTGCCGCAGGAACTTGCCTTCGCCATCGAACACCTGGATGCGCCGGTTGCCGCGGTCTGCTACGTAGACGCGTCCTTGAGCATCGACGCCGATGCTGTGAGGAGTGTTGAACTGGCCGGGTCCGTCGCCCGGCTCGCCCCAGGACTTCAGCCAATTGCCGTCTTTATCGACCTTGGCGACGCGTGAGTTGATGTAGCCGTCGCTGATGTAAGTGTTGCCCGCGGCGTCCCACGCCATGTCGGTGACTTGCCTGAACATCCCGTCCACCGGAGGCAGGGGCGGCTTGGGATGGCGCAGGGGCTCGGTCCCCTCGTCCGAGGCCTCCTGTTTACGCCCAAAGACCATCATCTGTGACTTGAAGCATCGTTTGGCCGTTTTTGAAGCATCGTTTGGCCGCCTGCTGCTTGTAAGTCCTTTAGATCCGCAGTTCGTCACTGGTTTTCGGTTTTGAAGCATCGTTTGGCCGAAAGTGCAGAATTCAAAGGGGACGGAGCGGTCAAACGATGGCCAAACCCCGTGGATCAGAGTTTTCTGTTGCTTCGGATGTGAAGGGCTTACCGTTTGTCAGCGGCCCAAACGGTCCTTCGAGCCAGAAGCTTCGCTCTTCTGGTTGTTTCTTGGGGGGACCGTAAACCCGGGAGGGTGTCCGTCAGCGGACGGACAAAGCAGAAGCCCGCAGGCCGCAAGCGCGCAGGCAGCTTTCCCAGCTCGCCGTGCCCGCGAGAACAGGGGGCGCAAAAAACAAAGTGTGACAGGGGGGGGTAATCCAGGCAGAAAGGAGATTCGTGCGACAGCCGCGGGGATTGACTAGCGGTGATCGGCTGTCATCACGGGTTTAGGGTTGACTTTTCGGCAAAGGGAGTGGTGCCATTATCGTGGCGTTCGATGGTGCATTAAATCGTGTCCCTTCGGCAAGGCTGCTTAACTCCACGTTCCTGAAGTGCTAACGTCGGTCTCATGCACAGCGGGGCGAGGAGGAACCGACGATGGCCAACGACATTCCTGACATTCCCCCTGAC
>JBEKLY010000215.1:0-13871 GCA_050010015.1 Terriglobia bacterium | reverse complement strand
TAGATGTAGACGAATCAACTGCCGAGGCCATCGCCGACTGGCATTATTGGGTGGCCCAAGGCTACTGCTTCTGACTCACCACCCAACCCCACCGATCTACGCAGCCCTACCGAAAGCTCACCTTGCTCCTACCTTCTTGATTCTGACTCCTGAATCCTGACTCCTGTTCTTCAGAACTTCACGCGAATCGTTTTGATCTCGTGCGGCGCCACCGGAACTTTTACTTTCTTCCCTTCGACCACGAACGATTTGGGCGCCACGTACTTGTCCCATTCGAGCATATCTGTTTCGCGGGCGGTTTGCGGGGCGCGATTGAAGCTGAGGACGGAATCGGCATTCTTTCCGTCGGTCTCGTACAACCGCACGATCAGCTCGTTCGAGTCTTCGGCTTTCTTCACAGCCTCGACCACAACGTTCGAGGGCTCGACGTTGAGCGCGCTAAACGTCCTGCCAAGCTCGCCGGTGTGCGCCGGCTCGAATTTCACCAGCAACGGAGCATTGAAATCAACGCCCAGCCGCGTCGGGGCCAGAGCTTGCCAGCCGCCGCGATGGGGGACGAGCGCGTATTTCACGTGATGGATTCCCACCAGCGGCTCATCCGACTGGTCCGACCACGTCTCCGGCGTGTCAGGATAGCCGCGGCGCGGCCCACGGACGAGGCTCATGCGGAGCACATTCTGCTCGAACGAGAATCCGTATTTCGAATCGTTGAGCAGGGTCACGCCGTGGTCGCCACTCTGGTCGGTCACGTCCGCCCAGCGCTGCCCAGCCACTTCAAATTTCGTCCGGTCGGCAATCTCCCAGCCGCGCGCAGGCTCTTCGAGGCGGGTATTCGGGTCTTCTTTGAAGGTGTAGTCGAAGCGCTGGATGGAACCGAAGGGAATCTCGTAGGTTGCGAAGGCGCTCGAAAGGCGAAGAGGGAAGGCGACCTTGGCGAAGCGGTAATGCTCGTGCCAGTCGGCGAGGAATTCGAAGTCCACGCGCTCGGCATGGCTGTAGAGAACGATATCCTGCACGAATGACGAGTTGCCAAACTGCTTCTTGACTTGCACTACGGCTCGCACCGGCCCCTGCTCGATCACCTTAACGCTTTCCGCCTTATCCAGCTTATGAACGTCGCCAAGATAGATATTCCAGGCCGGTTCGCCGCCCGGCGCGTCGGGCGGGCGATCCTCCCAGACCTCGAGCGCGTTGGCCTCGAGATTATCGGGCAGAAAACTCGCCTCGCTTCCCCTTTTCTTCAGCGATTTCAAGTTGCCGGTGTTCTCGTCGACTTCGATTTCGATCGCGCTGTTGGCCAGTTTCAGCCCCGACACCACAATGTTAGTCTGGAACTCAGGTTTGTTCGGGCTTGGAACCATCCGGTATTCTTTAAACCCGAGGCCGGGAACTCCCTCCTCGAAGAAGATGGCCTTGTCCGCGCCGTCTTCGTTAATGATCTGATAGGGAACGAGCCGCCCGGATGAATCGATAATATTAAACGGACTAGGTAGCGCGGACCCCCGATTTTGGGGTCCGCGGCTTTCCTGCAAATCCAAGGAAACCAGGTCCGTCCTCACCCACGGCGAGGGGTTGAAGACCAGCAGCGCGCGGCCCTCGCCCTCGGTATTGGCGTGGTGTCCGATCGACGATAGCGCCGCGTCGAGCAGTTTGCCGCCCTCGATTTTGAGGTCGGTATAATCGGTCGCCGCGTCTCGATAGACCTCGCCTACCGCCGAGCCGTCGATGTTGTCGTGAACCTGGCCGAAAAGCAGCTTTTCCCACATCGGCTGCAGCGCCGCCTGCGGGTAGGCGTGGCCGAACTCGCCGGCCACGGAAGCGAACTTCTCCGTATTCATGAGCACGACTTCACAGCGGCGGTTGTCGCGCTTGACCTGTGCATCGGTGGTGAAGGTGCCGCGATGCGTCTTGACGTAGAGCTCGTCATTGACGACCGGGAAGCCGGCGCTCGCGGGCAGCGCCTTGATGGTTTCGAAGTACGCCTGGGCCTTGGAGAAGCGGACCTTCGGGAAGCCGGGCATGTGCATCAACTCAGTAGCCCGATTAACCATTTCCGGCATGGGGCCTCCGCCGTGATCGCCCTGTCCAAAAAGGATCAGCAGCTTGTCTACGCCGTGCTTGGCTTTGAGCTCGGCCAATTCCTGCAGCATCTCATCGGGGATAACCTCCTGGTTGTAGTCGCCGACCGTATGAAACGCCAGGACGCGGGAGCCATCAGAAGCTTCCCACCAAAACAGGTGATAAGGGAAAGGCACGGGCGGATTGTTGCGCTCAACTTGCCATTTCAGCTTGTGAGTCACGAAATAATCGATGCCGCACTTATGATAAATCTGGGGCATGTTCCAGTTGAAGCCGAACACATCCGGCAGCCAGCCCACGTGGACGTCCACGCCGAAGTTGTCCTTGAAAAAGCGCTTGGCGTAAAGGTGCTGGCGCACCAGCGACTCTCCGTTAGGAATGTTGGTATTGTGCTCGACCCACTGGCCGCCGATGATCTCCCACTGGCCCGACGCCACTTTTTCTTTGATCCCCTGAAAAACATCCGGGTAGTAGGTCTGCATCCACTTGTAGAGCTGCGCCGCGCTCTGGCCAAAGATGAAGTCGGGGTGCTGGTCCATGATGCGCATGACGCTTCGAAAGGTGAGCGGGCAGACCTCGTGGATGGTTTCGCTCCGCGGCCACAGCCAGGAAGGATCAATATGCGCGTGGCCAACCAGGTAAAACTCTCCGTCTTGGCAGAATAAATTCGCCGTCATGCAGGAGAAGACGACGTAAAGCAGAAGACCGTAAGCAAGTCGCCTGAACATTCCCACCTCCGTGAAATGCGTTTTGATCCAGGCCATGTCGACCTTCTCAGCCAGCAGTCTTTAATCTTACCCACGCAGAACCCATCGAATCAGCAGGCCGAGGCCCGCCACGAACTTCACGCCATCCAAGCCGGTGAAAGCTCCGTGCAGCGCCCAGAAGCGGGGCATAACGGGTGGAGGGGGAGTGCGGGGAACAAAATCGATGCTTCGCCCCACGGAGACTATCATTGGAGTGAGCACGAGCGTGAGGATCAGGACTAGACCCAGCATGAAGCAAACCACCCCGAATCCAAGCGCATCTCGCGGCGATACGCGCCACAGAAGCAAGAGCAGCACGCCGCCTAAAACGATCTGGGTCAGACCGTAGCCCCAGAAAAATGATCGGTTGATTTCCGAAGCCAGGTGCCGCAGCACCACCCGAGTCTCGGCCTCGGCCATCCCCTTGGTGGCCTCGTTGAATTGAGGGTTGGCAGCGCGGAGAACGCGGTCCACGGTGGAAAATGATTTGGTCGCGGCGAACCACATGACGGGCGTCAGGATAAGCCACGCACTGAGAATGGCGACTTTGAGCATCGGGATTCGTTGCATAGAGCGGTCAACCTCTAGCTTTGAGTTAGGGTAACCCGCCAATTCACGAGGCGTACCCTACTGAGCGTTACATAATATCGTGACGGGCCAACTCCCTCACCTGTCCATCGGCTGACGGACACCCTCTCCCCCAGAGGGGCGAGGGCATAAATTCGGGTTGTTTCTCCCCTCGCCGCTTAGGGGAGAGGG
The DNA here is from genome assembly GCA_050010015.1 of Terriglobia bacterium. Taxonomy (GTDB): domain Bacteria; phylum Acidobacteriota; class Terriglobia; order UBA7540; family UBA7540; genus CAVROP01. The sequence continues at coordinate 10,287 of JBEKLY010000215.1, read as the reverse complement.
GTTCGGGGGTGAGGGGGTGAAGTCACTTAATTCCGCTATCCCCAGTAGGGCGGCCACAAGGGCCGCCCCTACAAAAACTCGCCACTGTCTTTGAATTCGGTTAAGCTGGCGATTAGAATTATAGCGCACCATGACTAAACCTTACGACGCGATTATCATCGGCGCCGGCCACAACGGCCTTGTCACCGCCGGCTACCTGGCGCGCGCCGGGCTTCGCGTGTTAGTGCTCGAAACTCGCCACGTAGTGGGCGGCGCCTGCGTCACGGAGGAAGTATTCCCCGGCTTCAAGTTTTCGACCACGTCCTATCTGTGCAGTCTGCTTCAGGAAAAAGTCATTCGCGACTTGGAGCTGGAGCGCTTTGGATATCACGTCTATCCCAAGGACCCGGCCTTCTTCAGCCCATTTCCCGACGGGCGCTACCTGCTGATGTGGTCGGATACTCAGAAGACGTGCGAGGAGATTGCGAAATTCTCTAGGCACGACGCGGAGATGTACCCGCGCTACGAACACCATATCGATCGGCTGGCGCGCTTTATCGAGCCGTTGCTGCTCCAGACGCCGCCGAACCTCGTACCCCATGGCCTCGACGACTGGCGGAGCCTCGCCAGGCTAGGTTTGGGGCTCAACAGGATGCCGAAAGAGGAGCGCGTCGGCCACCTCCGCATCCTGACGCAAAGCGTGAAGGATTTTCTGGACCCGTGGTTCGAGTCGGACCAGCTCAAGACGGCCCTAGCGACCGACGGCGTGATTGGAACCAAGGGCGGTCCCTGCACTCCTGGTACGGCCTACGTCCTAATGCATCATTGCATGGGGGGCGTGGGCGGAAAGCGTGGACTTTGGGGATTTGTCCGCGGAGGCATGGGCGGCATCACCCAGGCCATGGCTGAGTCGGCGCGCAGTCGAAGTGCGGAGATTCGCACGGAAGCGCGAGTTGAGAGAGTTCTGATCCAGAATGGCCGCGCCGAGGGCATCGTTCTCGAAGGCGGCGAGGAAATCCACGCCAGGATCGTGGTGTCCGGGGTGGACCCCAGACGGACCTTCCTGAAGCTTGTCGAGACCGGTCACCTGGACGGTGAATTCCTGGGGGCCGTCCGGTCATTCAAGAGTGAAGGTGTGTCAATGAAGATCAACCTTGCTCTGGATGGCCTGCCGGACTTCAAGTGCCTTCCAGGTTCGCAGCTTGCGCCGCATCACAAGACCACGATCCATATCTGTCCCACGCTCGAGTACATCGAGCGAGCCTTCGACGAATCGAAGTATGGGCGTCCCAGCCGGCGGCCGATGCTCGAGATTACGATTCCAACCACGTATGATTCCAGCCTGGCGCCGCCGGGGAAACACGTCGCAAACATATTCCTGCAATACACCCCTTACACGCTGTCGCCGGAGGTCGCCGCCAATTGGCACGTACTGAAGGAGAGCTACGCCGACAGCGTTATGGACCTGATCGAGGAGTATGCTCCGGGATTCAAGGGGCTGGTGTTACACCGCCACGTGATATCTCCGTTGGACCTGGAGGAGCAGTACGGCCTGACTGGCGGGAACATCTTTCAAGGCGAGATGGGCACCGACCAGCTCTATTTCCTTCGGCCAGTGCCCGGCTGGGCTCAATACCGAACTCCCATCCGTGGCCTCTATCTGTGCGGGTCGGGCACGCATCCCGGAGGAGGAGTGACAGGCGCCCCTGGCCACAACGCCGCGCGGGAGATTCTGGGGGACTGGCACAAGCTGAAGAAGTAACGCACAATGTAGCGCTGACCTTCAGGTCAGCACTCCGGAAGAGCAGTCAACAGTTTGCAGTCGATAGTTAAGAGCTCGGATCCTGTCGACTCTCAACTGTTGACTGTCGACTGCTTTTCCGGATGCTGATCTAACGTTCAGCGCCTCGACCACAAGGAACTGCATGAACCGGGTATTCATTCTCCACTACCACGAAATCTGGCTCAAGGGAGGGAACAAGAACTACTTCCTCAGCCGGTTGCGCTCCTCGCTCAAGCAGAGCCTTGCCGATTTGCCGGTCCAATCATTAGAAAGCCTTGCCGAACGCTTCCTGCTTGTACCCGGGGATGAATCGGCCGCGCCTGCGATACTGGAACGCTTACGCCGGGTTCTTGGACTCGCCTATATCGCCTCGGCGCGCGAAGTGCCGAGTTCGCTTGCTGACATGGGTCCCGTAGCTTGCGCTTTGATGGAGGAAAAGAATCCGCGCAACTTCGCAGTCCGCGCCAAGATCGCGGCTACGGGATATGGCATGCATACCATGGAACTGGAACGCCAGCTTGGACGGGTCATCCTGGACCATCTGCGCGCCAGGAACCCAGCCGTTCAGGTGAATCTCAGCAATCCCGAAGTGACGTGCTGGGTCGAGGTGGTGCCTGGGAAGGCGCTCATCTATGTAGACCGTGTCGACGGCACAGGCGGCTTGCCTGCCCTCACCAGCGGCCGCCTCCTGGTGTTGCTTTCCGGGGGTTTTGATTCCGCGGTGGCGGCCTACAAGATGATGCGACGCGGGTGCCACGCTGCTTTCGCGCATTTCTTCGGGAACCCCTCGCCTTCACGCGATCCATCGAGAGGCGTGGCGGAAGAGATCGTTCGGACCCTCACACCCTACCAGTTTACCTCGCGGCTTTACCTCGTGCCTTTTGAGGCGGTGCAGCGCCAGATCGTGGCGGTTGCCCAAGAGAGCTTTCGCGTGTTGCTTTACCGGCGCATGATGGCGCGCATTGCGCGAGAGATCGCCCGCGCCGAGCGCGCCTTGGGCCTGGTGACCGGCGATAGCGTCTCGCAGGTGGCTTCCCAGACGTTGCATAACCTGGCGGCCATCGACCACGGGCTCGACCTCCCCATTTACCGCCCCCTGGCGGGCGACGATAAAGCTGAAATACTGCGGCTGGCCCGGCAAATCGGGACCTACAAGATCTCCTGCGAACCGTTTGAGGATTGCTGCCCCCGCTTCATGCCTCGCGCCCCTGCCATCTTTGCCCAGACCCACCAACTCGACGAGGCTGAGGCAGGAATCGACGTCCCCGCCCTGATCAAGATGGGTCTCGAATCCACCAGCGTGGTGAATTTCAAGTTCGAGCGGGGCACGGTTACCTCTCGCGAGGCGACACCGCGGCGCTTCGAAAAACTCCAATCCGCCCTTAAGGCGACGGCGGACTCAAACCACGCCGGGTAGTGTCGCAATTCAACTCGCAGCGCCAGCCTTTAGAGTCTGCCCTGAGCAAAGCGAAGGGTCGGCACATGCTGGCCTAAAGGCCAGCGCTACGCGAAACTAGGACGCTATGCCAGCGCTGCTCGGCTTGTATTATGGGGCGAACGAGGATCGAAGGAGGGGAAAGAATGCGAGGGTTAGGCGCACTCATAAACAGTTTCACCGTTCTGATCGCATGCCTGTCGGTAGGGCTTTGTACTTCTAAAGGTGCAGATGTTAACCAGGCTGCTCAATCCGTGGAATCCCAATCCGCTTACTCAATCCCTGGCGACCGCTGGCTGGAAATCGATCTCTACTGGTTCGAGCAAAAGGACATCGCCGGATCGGTGAAGGTTTTCTGGGATCGCTTCCAGCCGTTATTTGCGGGCGTTCAAGGGTACCGCGGTCTTATCCTGAATGTGGGCTGGACCGTCGGATGTGTGATGGAATGGTCCGGCGATCTCGACCAGAGGATCAGCCTGCCCCATGGATCAGGGCAGCAGCATTGGGTGGAGATGCGCGGCCCGCTGCGGGGCACAACTGAAGCGCGCAAGCTCGAGGCGCAGGCGCGGTTTCGAAAACCGCTGTTAGTTCCTCACCATGGCTACGATCCCTGGACCTACGGCGACTTGAAGCAAGCGGCTGCCACGCTGCGCGAAGAGGCGGCCAGGCGCGGCATCTCCGGCTTTAAAGTGGGAATGCTGAACTATGCCTGGACGCATGCTTACGGAGAAGAGGCGGCGTGGGTGCGGCGTCACCGGGAAGCGTTCACCCGCTTTCGGCCCGAGTCGTCGGGCGGGTCTGACTTCTCTCCCTACTTCGATCCAAATGCCACGCTCCATGCCGACCCGGCAAAGCTAGCCGGACTGCCGAATGGGATACCCGAGGGCATGCCGGTCCATCGGGCGTATGCCGCGCAATGGGGAAGTCTGTCGAAGAGCGTGGGGCTCGACGCTCTCATGCTGCGGGATTCCTTCGGCATGCCGGTGCCCTACCGGCGCGGAGGGCCATGGGGACCTGTTGCTCCCTCGCCTGAAGTCGTTCGCCAAGCCACGGCCGGCGTTGCCGCCCTGGTGCGCGAACTCAAGACGGCGAACCGCCAGGCCCTCATTATGATGTACTCGAATGCGGCGAGCGCCGTCGCGGATTGGCGCGCCAACGGTTTGGACCTCGAAGCAGTTGCCAAAGAAGGTTACCTCGATATCTTTGTCGATCAGACCTGGGCCGGCGCCTGGAACGAGGTGGGCCTCCGTGAGACCGATTTCTGGAACAACCCCCTCCTGGGCTGGACCTATCAGCTTGGCTACACCCTTCTCCATGCGGCCATGCTCGCGGATACCAACGTGCGGCATTATCCCCTCGTCGAAACGTTTGACGCCTGGGAAGACTGGGATGTTATCCACACGGCGCCGCAGCGCCTGCGCTGGGGCATCTGGGCGTATTCCCACGCCGCGGTGAAGACCCCGCGGGGATTGAAGCTGCCTGCCGGGTCGTACATATCCTGGGCGAACCAAGGCAAGCGATTGCTGGCGAGCGACGATGTAAACTTCCTGGCCGGCAACCTGAACGCTGCCATTGCGGACGCTCGCCGGACGCGGGAAGTCTTTGGGCCAACGCTCGTCTATTCGCGAGAGTCGATGCAGTGGCAGGTCGAGCACGCCGCTCCTCAGCGCGACGCCAAAGAATGGATCGATGAGCAGGCCGCCTCGACGATGAAATGGCCAGTGCCCATCCTCTCTGTGACCCGCGTCGAATGGCTGTCGCAAGTGAAGTCAGACCTCTTCGTTCTCCAAACACCCTCGCACTTGACGTCCGAGCACACGGCCTGCATCGTCAACCTGATCAACACCGGCCATCCCGTCGCCATCTTCGGTTCACCTGACGGCGGTGTTGATCCTGAACTCGCACGCCTTGGCGGCCTGACTTCGGTCACGGGCGCTGACGGTAATCAGGCCGCTCCCGCGCAAGCGGGAATCCATTTGGCGAAGGCTACAGATGTCTCTCAGTCACTGGCTCAACACGTCCCGGCGAGCTTTTCAACATTTCAACGGCTCGAGAAGAATGAGGCCGAAGCAGGCGCGCAGGTGGTTTATGAAGTCGACGGCAACCCGGTCCTGACACTGAACACATCGCACGGGAAACACGTGCTCATGTGGGACCCGTCCGATGTCATGTTCAAAGAAAAAGCTCCCCTGCGAGAGGACTGGGGCGGCAGCGGCGCCGCCTACGCGCTTGTGGCAAGCGCGCTCAATTCCCTGCTCGCCGGAATTGGCGCCTTGCACGCTGAGCAGGTCGATCTGGACCAGACCCTGAATGTCACGGCTTGGCAAGGGTCGGACGGTGTGGTACGAATCCTGGCCGGGAATCTTGAAGAAGGCTTGCGCGACGATGCCGACATGACTCGTCATACCGTTCTCGTTCTGCCCAATCAGTGGCAAACTACAAAATGGGCGGACGCCTGGAGCGCTGTGACCTTCGAGGCCAATCACCATCGGTTGGGAATTGACCTGGACCAAGCTGGTTCGGCCTTGCTGCAATCGACAAGGTAGGGTAGACCTGCCCTCAAAAGCCTGAGGCTTTTCGCCTACCGAAAGTCCGTGTGCCGAAGGCACCTTGGAGTGCGGCCGCGAAGCTGGCGCCGTGGAATACCCGCAAAACGGCGGCAGCTTCGCTGCCGCACTCCACGGCGCTTTGCGCACTTACATGGTTTCCGGGTGTCCAAGTCAGGGCGGGGATTGGAGGCTAAACGCGACTTATTGTCCTTGACAGGCGCGCTCCTCAGGCGGTCTAATTTAAGCAGCCGCGTCGCTTTGTCCCCGGTCGGAGGCGGTGGGTCGTTCGGAATTGCTGATCCGCGAGCGAAAATGACGATTTCGGTTGGAGGATAACCTTATGGCGAACTACTCCCGGCGTGATTTTCTGAAGACCGGCCTTGCCGCGGCGGCGTATGCCGGGGTGGGAAGCTTTCCGCTGCTGGCGGCGCGCGAAACCGCCACGGATTGGGTAACGCTGGGCAAATCCGATGTCAAGGTGACGCGCTTGGCGCTTGGCACAGGCACTATGAGCGGACAGGTGCAGCGCGGATTGGGGCAGGACGATTTCACGCGGCTGGTTCGCTACGCCTACGACCGCGGCATTCGCTTTTTCGAGACTGCTGAGGGTTACCACGAGATGCACCGCATGCTGGGCGTGGCGCTCGAGGGCATTCCGCGCGATAGCTATCGGCTAATGTCGAAGGTGACGACGCGGGAGGGTGTGGACCCGATGCAGAAGATCGACGAGTTGCGCAAACTCGCCCGCACTGAATACTTCGACGTGATGCTGCTCCATTGGCAGCACGAGGCTACTTGGCCGCAAGACAGCATGCGCTGGCAAGACGGCATCATGGAGGCTCAGGCGAAACAGGCGGTGGTGGCGCACGGCGCCTCGGTGCACGGCCTCCCGGCCTTGCGCCAGGTACCGGGCACCGAGTGGCTCCAGGTCGCCATGATCCGTATGAATCATAAAGGCTTGAGAATGGATGCGGAGGACTACAACACCGAAGGCTTGGGGAATGTGAGCGAAGTCGTCGCGCATGTGAAACAGGCCCGCAAAGCCAATATGGGCGTGATCAGCATGAAGCTTGTAGGCGAGGGCGCGTTCACTACCCGTGAGGACCGCCAAGCGGCAATGCGTTATGCATTTCGGGTTGCCGGCGTCGATAGCGTGACGGTCGGCTACAAGAACACCGCGGAGATCGACGAAGCCATCGAGAATGTGAATCTCGCCCTGGCTTGATCCCCCCACCCACACGTCAAAAGAGATTGTGAACGCCGCAGTACGGGACAAAGGATGTAACCCTCTCCCCGGGAGTCTGTGTGATAACTCTGCCTGGGCTGTCATTCCGAGCGAAGCGAGGAATCTAGCCCTGGATTTTCTCAAGGCGGTGCGAGATTCCTCGTCGCCTGCGGCTCTCCTGAAAATCACTGCAATCCCGCGAATCCGGCTGGTCGGGGCGGTTCGCGAACCGCCCCTACTCGAAAGTCACTTCATTCCAGCGAAAGCGGGAATCCATCGTATTCCGGTCCAAGAAAGGACCCCCGCTTTCGCGGGGGTGACGACGCTTATTTTATTGCCTCGGGTGGGCCGGAGGCCCATGGAAAATCCTCGGAATGACAGACTAATCCAGTTTTCACACAGGTTCGTTCTTTTTAGGTTGACATCTTACCCAAAGTATGGATACTTGGGTTATATGTCTACCCAAGGGCGGGGAGGCCTGAGCCATGCACTGGGGAAAGCGTAAGCAGAGTGATTTTGACGCGGAGATCGCGACGCATCTAGAGCTCGAAACGCAGCGACTGAAGGAGCAGGGTCTGAATGAAGAAGAAGCCCGCGCTGCGGCGCGGCGTGCCTTCGGCAATGTCACCCAGACGCAGGAACGCTTCTACGAATCGCGCCGCTGGCTCTGGTGGGACCACTTCGTGCAAGACCTCCGCTTCAGCCTGCGCACGTTGCGCAAGAACCCCGGCTTTACTGCCATTGCGGTGCTGACGCTGGCTCTCGGTATCGGGGCCAACACGGCGATCTTCAGCCTGCTGAATGCCGTGCTGCTGCGGCCATTGCCCGTCGAGAAGCCGGCAGAATTGGTGCTGCTGGGCAGAGGGAGAGCCGGCGGAAGCACCGATGACTTCGCCGAAACCGAACTCTATTCGTATCCTTTCTACCGCCAGGTGCTGCAGAAGAACCAGGTATTCTCTGACACAAGCGCCATGCTGAGCGTTCTATTAGGGATGCACGGTTTGGTAGGCGGAAGGACCGAACTGGAACTGCTGCATGTCCAGTTAGTCTCAGGAACGTATTTCCGCATGCTGGGCGTGAGGCCTTGGCTGGGACGTTCGTTGACGGAGGCTGAAGACGATCCTGCCGGCGCTCATCCCGTGGCTATGGTCAGCTACTCCTGGTGGGATCAGCGGTTTGCCCGCGATCCGGCGATCATCGGCAAGACCGTGACTTTGGGATCGACGGTTTACACGATCGTCGGCGTCAATCCTCCAGGTTTCTTCGGAACGGCTGTCGGCCAATCGCCCGATGTATGGATTCCCCTCTCGATGGAAAAACAGATATCGCCCGGCTGGAATGGCCTGGACAATAAATGGTTCCAGTCACTGTACATCCTCGGCCGCCTGAAGCCAGGCGTCGCGACCGAGCAGGCTCGAGCCCAAGTCAACGTCCTGGCCCATCAGATCTGGCGCGATTACGCCGGTTCGACCCTTACCAAGCAGCAAGAGGATGACCTTCGGCACGCTCAGATCGAACTGACTTCGATAAAACACGGACTCCCGCACATTCGCTACGGCGCCCAAACGCCGCTAGAAATCCTGATGGCCGTGGTGGGACTGGTCCTGCTTATCGTCTGCGCCAACCTTGCCAATCTCCTGCTGGCGCGCGCCACGACGCGCGAGCGCGAGATTGCGGTGCGCATGTCGCTCGGAGCCGGCAGGGGCCGACTGGTCCGCCAACTGCTTACCGAGAGCCTCGTGCTTGCCCTGGCCGGCGCGGCATTGGGAATCCTGTTTGCAGGGTGGGCCGGTCATGTGCTCGTCGCCATGGTTCCCCACGGTGACGAACCATTGCCGCTAAATGTGGCTCCGGACGCGCGCGTGCTGGGGTTTACTCTCCTCGTCTCACTGGCCACGGCATTTCTCTGTGGGCTTGCTCCGGCCCTGCGCGCCAGCCGTGTCGCCTTGGGATCGTCGTTGAAGGAAGCCAGAGGCTCAGTGGCTTCGACCAGCCGCACGAGGTTGGCAAAGGCGTTGATCGTTTCTCAGGTGGCGCTCTCACTGGTGCTCTTGATCGGCGCCGGCCTGTTCCTTCGCACTCTTGTGAACCTCTCGAACGTCGACACGGGATTCAACAAAGAGAACGTCCTGCTGTTTGGGATTGATGCGCCCGCGATTGGCTACAAAGAGGACTTGCGCGTCGTGAGTCTATATCAGCAAATCGAGCAGCGGGTTAGCGCCCTTCCCGGAGTCCGCGCCGACAGCATTTCGTTTTTCACTTTCGACCAGGGCGAGTGGACCGATCCGGTTTCCGTGGTCGGGCGCACCCCGACGCGCGAAAACGATATGAGCGCCACTTATAACGTTGTCGGCCCCGGCTACTTCGCGACGATGGGAATCCCGCTTCTGCTGGGTCGCGCGTTTGGCCGGCAGGATACCGGCGCCTCGCCCAAAGTTGCTGTCATCAATGAAACCTTCACCCGGTGGTATCTCCCCGGCGGCTCGCCGGTCGGGAAGCACTTCGGGGTTGGAGGCGATCCCAAACATAGCAACGACATCGAAGTGGTCGGGGTGGTGAAAGACGCCAAGTACCAGTATCTAGGCGAACGCCCTTTCCCGGCCGCGTATCTCCCCTACACACAGCACGTTCAATATCTGAACGATTTCGAGGTTCGTTATTCGGGAAACCCCGAGGTGACCATCGCAGAAGTTCGACAGGCCGTCTCCCAAATCGACCATAGCCTGCCGCTCGCATATACGGGGACCATGGTCGAGCAGGTCGACCGTTCCCTGGCAGGTCAAAGTTTGATCGCGCGGCTTTCCAGTTTCTTCGGCTTGCTCGCGGCTTTCTTGGCCTGCATCGGCATCTACGGACTCGCCGCGTACGCCGTGACGCGGCGGACGAATGAAATCGGCATCCGAATGGCGCTCGGTGCGGAATCCTCCAGGGTACTCTGGATGGTCATGCGCGAGAGTTTGACATTGGCCGCACTGGGTGTGGCGATTGGGATTCCCGTCTCGCTCGCCGCTGCCCGGCTGATTGAAAGTGTGCTCTACGGCCTCAAGACGACCGACTCGGCCACGATTGCTTTCGCCGCGCTGGTGATGCTTGCCGTCGCCGCGCTGGCCGCTTACCTGCCCGCCCGGCGCGCGTCCAAGGTCGATCCCATGGTGGCTCTGAGGTATGAGTAGGGCAGTGGCAGGCGGCGAGTGGCTAGTATTACTATGTTAAGTCGTGTCGTTCCAAATTTGCTTGAACTTCGTTCCGCAGCAGGGACAGAGTCCGCTCCATCTCACCAGCCAAGGCTGGATCGTGCGGAGAATCTGTTCCCACG